>DASQUK010000095.1:0-4225 GCA_035641315.1 Acidimicrobiales bacterium
CTTGCGGAGCTCGTGCGACGGCTCGAAGGGCTCGGGAGGCTCCGGTGGGCCGGACACGGCCGAACCGTACCCCCGCTACAGCTAGGAGTTACATGATGATCGGCTGGCGATTCACCCCGCGGCGGACTTGTCGACCGCGTAGGCGCGGAGGCGCTTGTAGTCGACCTTGCCGTTGGGCGCCCGGCCGATGGTGTCGATGACGAGCACCCGCTTCGGCGCCTTGAAGGCCGCCAGCTTGGACCGGACGTGGGCGACGACGGCATCGGTGTCGATCTGGGCGCCATCGGCGGCCTCGACCACCGCCGTGACCGCCTCGCCGTAGCGGTCGTCGGGGATACCCACGGCCACTGCGTCGCGCACACCGGGGTAGGTCTTGAGCGCCTCTTCGACCTCCTCGGGGAAGACCTTCTCGCCCGCCGTGTTGATGACCACCGAGCCCCGCCCCAGCAGCGTAAGGCTGCCGTCGGCCTCGACGCGCGCGTAGTCGCCAGGGCAGGCGTAGCGCCGGCCCTCGAACTCGATGAACGTGGCCGCCGTCTTCTCCGGGTCCTTGTAGTAGCCCACGGGCTGGTGGCCGCCAACGGCCACCCGGCCGATCTCGCCCGAGCCAGGTTCGACCCTGCGGCCGTCGTCGGTGATGACGATCGTGTTCTCGCCCAGCGTGAACTTCGCGGTGTGGGTAGCGCTGGTGCCAGAGGAGATGGACTGGCCCATGCCCACTGCCTCCGACGACGAGAAGGCGTCCACCAGCAGCATGTTGGGGTGGTGCTCGAGCAGGCCCTGCTTGACCGACTCGCTGAACATCACACCGGAGGAGGCGACCAGGAACAGGCTGGCTAGGTCCCAGCGGCCGGGGTTCTCGTTCAAGGCCTTGAGCATGGGCTTGCCGAAGGCGTCGCCCACGATGGCGATCTGGTTGACTCGCTCGCGCTCGATGGTGTCGAACATCTCCTCGATGTCGAGGCGGCGGGACTCGAGGGTCACCGTGCTGCCGCCGAGCGACAGGCAGATGAGCTGCGTGTAGAGCCCGGTGCCGTGCATGAGCGGACAGGCTGGCAGGCCCACCGGACCGGCCACCTTGACCTGGTCGCGCACGATCGCCGGGTCCGCTCCGGCGTCCTTGTAGACGGGGTTCACCTGTGACACCAGGTTGCGGAACAGGTCGTCCTGCCGCCACATCACGCCCTTCGGCATCCCGGTGGTCCCACCGGTGTAGAGCATGATCAGGTGCTCGCCGTCACGACCCCACGGGCCGGCCGCCCGCTGGGCGTGGGCGGCGGCGGCCTCCTCGTAGGCGACCGCCCAGTCGGGGCGCGGGCCGCTGCCGTCGTCCACCCACAGCCAGGTGGTCACCCGCGGCACCCGCTCGCGGATCCGCTCGATCGTGCCGGCGAAGCTGCCGTGGAACACGACCGCCACGCAGTCGGCGTTGTCCCACAGATAGACCAGCTCGTCGTCCTGGTAGCGGTAGTTGGTGTTGATGGGGACCAGCCCCGCCTTGAACGCCGCGAACATCGACTCGATGTACTCGGGACAGTTGTAGAGGTACTGCGCCACCTTGTCCTGCTCGACTGCGCCGGCGTCGAGCAGCGTCCGGGCCACGCCGTTGGCCCGGCGGTCGAACTCGGCCCAGCTGACACGCCGGTCGCCCTGCACCTGGCAGGGCGCGTCGGGGATCTGCTCGGCGATGACCTCCCAGACATCGGCGAAGTTCCAGCCTGGCATTCGGGCGCGCTCCTCGGGGTCGCGGGGTGGGTCGGAGGGTAGCGGTTGGCCTGGAAACGGCCCACCTCACGTATGGTCCCGGAGGTGGACTTCGAGCTGCCGCCCGACGACGACCCGCGGCGCACGGAGCTGCGCGGCTGGCTGGCGGACCATCCGTCGCCGTCGGGGCGGGAGCTGGCCGAGGCCGGGCTCGTGGCGCCCCACTGGCCCAAGCCCTACGGGCTCGACGCCGACCCTGTCCACCAGCTCATCATCGACGACGAGCTCAGGCGGGCGGGGGTGGCCCGGCCGGCCAACCCGGTGGGCATCGGCTGGGCCGGGCCGACGTTGCTCCACGCCGGCAGCGATGCGCAGAAGCAGCGCTACCTTCCGGGGCTGCTGTCGGGCGAGGACATCTGGTGCCAGCTGTTCAGCGAACCAGGCGCCGGCTCGGACCTGGCATCGCTCACCACCCGGGCGGTGCGTGACGGCGACGAATGGGTGGTGACCGGCCAGAAGATCTGGACCTCCCTGGCGCACGAGGCCCGATTCGGCATCCTCATCGCCCGTACCGATCCCGATGTCCCGAAGCACCGGGGGATCTCGTACTTCGTCTGCCCGATGGATGTGCCGGGCGTGACCGTCCGCCCCATCGTCGAGATGACCGGCGCCCACATGTTCAACGAGGTGTTCCTCGACGAGGTGCGGTTGCCGGCGGACAACCTGGTGGGGGAGGAGGGCCGGGGCTGGGAGCTGGCCAAGGTGACGCTGGCCAACGAGCGGGTGTCGCTGTCGACGGGTGGCGGGCTCTGGGGCCGGGGACCGGCGGCCGAGGACCTGCTGGCGATCGTTCGGTCCCGCGGACCGGTCACCGATCCGTTGCTGCGTGACCGGATCGTGCGCCTGCACATCGAAGGCGAGCTGCTGCGGCTCATCCGGCTGCGGACCGTGAGCGCCCAGATCCGGGGGGAGCCACCAGGGCCCGAGGCGTCGGTGCGCAAGGTGCTGGCGGACGAGCACGGCCAGCGGCTGTTCGGGCTGGCCAAGGACCTGGCGGGCCCGGCCGGCATGCTCACCGACCAGGGACCGCTGGGTGCCCCGGTCGACCTCTGGCACTACGGGTTCCTGTTCGCCCCGGCCCTCACGGTCGGCGGTGGCACCGGCGAGGTGCAGCGCAACATCATCGGCCAGCGGGTGCTGGGCCTGCCCCACGATTGAGGTCGGGAGTCAGGCGGCGGCGGGCTCGACGTCCAGGTCGGCCCGGCGGGCCGGGGTCGGGCGGGGCTCACGGGAAGGAGCGCCCAGGGCCCGCATCTGGCGGGCGCTCCAAGTCACGGCGAGCGCGGTGGCCGCTCCGCCCAGGGCCAAGGCGACCCGGACGTCGGTCAGCTCCGATATCGCGCCCACGATGGGGCTGCCGATGGGTGTCGACCCCAGGAACACCACGGTGAGCAGCGCCAGGACCCGGCCACGCATCGGCGGCGCCGCCCGCAGCTGCACCACCGTGTTGGCGCCCGAGATCATCATCACGTTGCAGAAGCCCACCACCAGGGTGGCCAGCACGGCCAGAGGCAACGTCGGGGCGGCCGCGAGGGCAAACGTGGCGAGGGACAGGCCGGTGCCCGCCCGGACCAGGAACCGCAGCCCGACCGTGGTGCGCCGGGCCACCACCAGCGCGCCGGTCACCGAGCCGAGCCCGAGCGTGGCGAACAGCATCGTGAAGGTCGTGGCCGTCCCGTGGAACGTCCGTTCGGCCAGCAGCGGCAGGGTCACCTGGTAGTTGAAGGCCATCGTGCCGACCACGGCCATGAGGATGATCGGCAGGCGCAGCTCGGGCGTCCGCCACAGGTAGCGCAGCCCCTCCCGGAGCTGGCCCTTGGCCTTGGCCACTCGGGGGGACGACCGGAAGCGGGACCGGTCCATGCGCAGCAGCGCGGTGATCACGGCCACGTAGGTCACGGCGTTGACCACGAAACACACGCCGGCACCCGGCCCCGAGATGAGCACGCCCGCCAGGGCAGGACCGACGACCCGCGAGCCGGTCATGAGCGCGCTGTTGAGGCCGACCGCGTTGGCGACGTCGGTCTCCGGCACCAGCTCGACGACAAGCGCCCGGCGCGACGGGTTGTCGAAGGCGTTGATGATGCCGAACGCCAGCGACAGGCCGAACAGCGCCCACACCGTTATGTGGTCGGTGACGGTGAGCGCCGCCAGGGTGCCGGCCAGGGCCAGGAAGGCCGCTTGGGTGGCGATGATCAACCGGTGGTGGTCGACGCGGTCGGCGATCACCCCCGCCCAGGCGCCGAGCACCAGGATCGGCAGGAACTCGGCAGCGGTAACGAGTCCCAGGGCGACGCCGCTGCCGGTGAGGTCGAGGACCAGCCAGGTGATCGCCACCGACTGCATCCAGGTCCCGGCCTGGCTGACGAGCTGGCCCCAGAAGAACAGGCGGAAGTTCCGGCTGGCGAACGAACGGAAGGTGGCGTGGCGAGCGAGCCGGGGCCGGTCGCTCATTGGGGGA
>DASQUK010000096.1:0-15437 GCA_035641315.1 Acidimicrobiales bacterium
GTGTTCCACATCGCCAGCTGCGGGGCGGCCTCGGGGATCGACCCGACCGCGGCCACGTCGCCGCCGCGGAGCCGGGCGACGAAGTACTTGCCCTGCGACCCCGGTGGCATCACGTCCTCGAACTCCCAGCCGAAGAGGCCCCCGTAGAAGTCGACCGCCGCGTCCGGGTCGGGCTGGCTCGTGTCCACCCAGCAAGGAACCCCGGGGATGTATCCGTTTCGATCGGGCATCGCTGCTCCTTCCACTCGCTGCGCGGTCGCCGCACCCTGTGGGCAATCTAGGTCAGGGCCTGTCGACCGCTGGCGTCCCCCAGCGCCCTCGACAACTTGTTACGGTTCGGTGTCGCGGCAGGCTGGGAGAAGCAATGACATACAGCTTGGGGGTCGATCTCGGCACGACCACGAGCGCGGCCGCGCTTCGCCGGGGCATCGGGCTCGAGGTCTGCGCGCTGGGCGACCTCGCAGCCACCATGCCGTCCGCGGCGCTCGAGCGGGCCGACGGTTCGATCCTCGTGGGCGAGGAGGCGGCCGAGCGCTCCCCGTACGACACGACGCTGGTGGCCCGCCACGTCATGGCGCGCCTCGCCGATCAGGACCCGATCGTGCTGGACGGCCGGCCGCAGGACCCGGTCCGGCTCACCCATGCCCTGCTCGAGACCGTGATCGACCGAGTCCGCCGGCTGTACGGCGACCGGCCGCACGAGCTCGTCCTCACCTATCCGCTGTTCCCGCCCGGTGGCTCGGCGGGCCTCCTCGATCGGGTGGCCGAAGCCTCGGCCGTCGAGCGCGCCCTGCTCCTCCCCCATCCGGTGGCGGCCGCAGCCAAGCTTGCCCAGGATGTGGACATCTCGGTCGGGACCACGGTGGCCGTGCTGGACTTCGGTGGCGGCTCGTTCGAGGCGACCGTGGTCCGCCGGACGTCCGACGGCTTCGACGTGGTGGGACCGCCGGGCGGGCTGGCAGACCTCGGCGGGGTGGAGATCGACGACGCCGTGTTCGCCCGGGTCGACGCCGCGCTCGGCCACGTGTTGCAGACCGTGGCGCCGGACGATGCCGAAGGAATGGCCGCCGTCCGGCGCCTCCGGACCGCGTGCCGGGCGGCCAAGGAGCAGTTGTCGTACAGCGCGGAGACCACCGTGGAGGTGGCCCTCCCCCACTTGTCGACCTGGGTGCCGATCACCCGGGCCCAGCTGGAGGACGACATCCGGCCCTGGCTCATCGCCGCCGTCGACGTGGTCGCCCGCACGATCACCGCGGCCGGCCTGAGCCTGCCGGACGTCCATGTCGCCCTGCTGGTGGGTGGGTCGTCGCGCATCCCGCTGTTCGGTGAGCTGGTCGCCGCCCGGCTGGGGCTGCCCATCGTGACCGACCCGTTCCCGGAGCTGACGGTGGCGCTGGGGGCGGCGCTGTTCGGTCAGGACAACCCGGCGCCGCGGCCCCCGTCCGGCCCCATCGAAGGCGACGATGTCGGCGCTGGCGACGACCTCCGAGCGCTGGCCGCCTGGTTCGCCGACCCGGGGGCGAACCCGCCCGCCGGGGCAGGGGTCGTGCCCGAAGCGACCATGCCCTCGGGCGACCTTGTGGGAGACCCACCGGCCCGCGCCGACCCCGTCGCCGACGATCAATGGGCGGACGATGCGTGGGACGGGTGGGACGAACCCTTGGAGGACGCGGAGGCGGACCTGTCGGCGACCGTGTCCGAGCGGCCTTTCGCCGGGCCCACGACCGGGGAGACCGATCTGTGGGGCGCGCCGTCCAGGCGGGGGCGCCGACGAGCAGCCCAGGGCGGTGATGGGGACGACGACGCGTCGATGGATCCGCCGACCGACAGCGACCAGGGCGACGGCGAGGGCACGAGCCCCCGCCTGGTGCTGGCGCTCATCGGCGCAGCGTTGGCCGTGGTCGGCATCGCCGGGGCAGCACTGGCCGCGGGCATGGGTGGCTCCGACGATCCGGGCCTGACCCTCGTCGACCCCACCCGCTCCGCCATCACGACCTCGACCACCACCAGCACGAGCACGACGACGGCCACGGCACCAACGACGACCGCCGAGCCGCCGAGCACCACGACCGAGCCCGAGGACGAGTACGAGTGGGAACAGCCGCCACCCCCGCCCACCGAGCCACCGACCACGACCACCACGGCACCACCGACGACGACCGCCGTGCCGCCGACGACGTCGACCACCACCCGCTCGACCACGACCATGACGAACTGTCCCGGGCCGCCGACGACACCGCCACTGTCGACGACCAGCACCACCGATTGCCCGAGGCCCCGGGATTGATTCGAGCCTCCACATACCCCCCAGAGGTACGCTGATCGGTCTGGCCGCCGGTAGCCTTACTCACTGGTAACCACGACGCTTCCTCCAGCTGGGCGGACCGCGGTCGTGGCTGGGTGACCGCCGCGCCGGGCCGGCGGTCTTGACCGCACGGTCAGTAGGACGGAAAGGTTGCAGGAATGCATGCCGAGCAACGTCGGTTGCGCATCGCACTGCTCGCCTACAGGGGCAAGCCCCATGTGGGCGGCCAGGGCGTCTACGTGCGCCATTTGTCAAAGGCGCTCGTGGACGTCGGGCACCACGTCGAGGTTCTGGGCGGGCAGCCGTACCCGCAGCTCGACCCCCGGGTCCGCCTCGTCGAGCTGCCCAGCCTGGACATCTACAACGACTACTTCCCGATGCGGATGCCGGGTCTGTGGGAGCTCAAGAGCTGGACGGACTTCGTCGAGGTGGCGGCGTTCTCGGCAGGCCAGTTCCCCGAGCCCCTGGCGTTCAGCCTGCGGGCGTGGCAGCACCTGCACGGGCGCCGCGGCGACTTCGACCTGGTGCACGACAACCAGTCCCTCGGCTACGGGCTGCTCGCCATCCAGCGCGACGGCTTCCCGGTGCTCGGCACGATCCACCACCCCATCACCGTCGACCGGCGGCTCGAGCTGGAGCACGCGCAGGGCCGGTACAAGCGGCTGACGCTGCGCCGCTGGTACTCGTTCACCGCCATGCAGACCCGGGTGGCCCAGCGACTGCAGCGGGTCGTCACCGTGTCGGAGAGCTCGTTCAACGACATCGTCGCCGACCACCGGGTCGACCCCGACCGGATGGCCATCGTGCCCGTAGGCGTGGACGTCGACCTGTTCCGGCCCCTGTCCGGTGTCGAGCCGGTGCCCGGACGCCTCATCACCACCGCCAGCGCCGACGTCACGATGAAGGGCCTGAGCTACCTGCTGGAGGCGCTGGCCAAGATCCGCACCGAGCGCGACGACGCCCACCTGGTGGTGATCGGCAAGCGCAAGCCGGGGGGCAGGTCCGACGAGACGATCGGCCGGCTGGGCCTCGAGGACCACGTCGAGTTCGTGAGCGGGGTGCCCGACGAGCGCATCATCGAGCTGTACGGCGAGGCGCAGCTGGCAGTGGTGCCCTCGCTCTACGAGGGCTTCTCGCTGCCGGCGATCGAGGCCATGGCCTGCGGTACCCCGCTGGTGGCGACGTCCGGTGGCGCGCTCCCGGAGGTCGTCGGCCACGACGGCGAGGCCGCCCTGGTCGTGCCGCCGGGCGACAGCGAGGCCTTGGCCGCCAAGCTGCGCTGGGCGCTGGATCGACCCGACCTGCGCCAGTCGGTCGGCGCCGCCGGCCGCCAGCGGGTCGTCGACCAGTGGTCGTGGCGCCACACGGCTCAGCGGACCGTCGAGCAGTACCGCATCCTCCTCGACCAACGGGACGGCGCCCGCCAGACGCCGGCCGATCGGAGGGGCGCCTGATGCTCACCGTGGATTACGACCGGCTCGGGCTCGCGCCCGGAGACCGCCTGCTCGACCTCGGCTGCGGCGCCGGACGCCACGCCTTCGAGGCGCTGCGCCGCGGCGCCCGGGTGGTCGCGTTCGACTACGACGAGGCCGAGCTCAAGGACGTGGGCACGATGGCGGCGGCCATGGACGCGGCCAGCGACATCCCAGCTTCGGGCCGCAGCACCACCACCTGTGGCGACGCCACCCGGCTGCCCTTCCCCGACGGGTCCTTCGACCGAGTCATCGCCGCCGAGGTGCTGGAGCACATCGCCGACGACGGGGCGGCGATCCACGAGCTGGCCCGGGTGCTGCGCCCGGGCGGCACCATGGCCGTGACCGTGCCGGCCTGGCTGGCCGAGCGGATCTGCTGGGCGCTGTCCGACGAGTACCACGCCCCGTTCGTCGAGGGCGGCCACGTGCGGATCTACAAGCGGTCCGAGCTGCGGGCCAAGCTGCGCGCGGCCGGCGTCGAGCCCCGGGGCGCCCACCACGCCCACGGCATCCATGCCCCCTACTGGTGGCTCAAGTGCGCTGTGGGGCCTACCAACGACGACAACCGGCTCGTGCGCGCCTACCACCAGGTGCTGGTGTGGGACATCGGCGGCACGCAGCCGTGGCATCGCTTCACCCGCCTGGCCGACCGGGTCCTGACCCCGGTGATCGGCAAGAGCATCGTCCTGTACGCCCACAAGCCGGCGGCGCAGACCACCGCTCGGGCCGAGGTCGCGGCGTGAACCTCGTCGGCGTTCCTGGCATCGTCACGGCGCGCCACCTCACGCAGACGGTGGACGCGGTCGCGGAGTGGCAGCTGCCGTCGGGCATGGTCCCCTGGTTCCCCGGTGGCCACGCCGATCCCTGGAACCACGTCGAGGCCGCCATGGCCCTGACACTGGGCGGGCGGCACGCCGAGGCCGAGCGGGCGTTCCTGTGGCTGGTCGACCTGCAGCGGCCCGACGGCGCCTGGCACCAGTACTACCTGGCCGACCGGGTCGAGCAGGACAAGCTCGACGCCAACGTCTGCGCCTACGTGGCGACGGGCGTGTGGCACCGCTGGCTGTGCACCCGGGACCGCGGCTTCGCCGAGACCATGTGGCCGGTCGTCGAGAAGGCCATCGACTTCGTGCTCGACCTGCAGACGCCCCGGGGCGAGATCCTGTGGGCCCGCCACGCCGACGGCACACCGTGGTCGTTCGCCCTGCTCACCGGTTCGTCGTCGATGTGCCACAGCCTGCGCTGCGCCATCGCCCTGGCCGAGCTGCTGGGCCACGAGCGGCCCGACTGGGAGCTGTCGGCGGCCCGGCTGACGCACGTGATCCGCCACGTGCCCGACGCCTTCTCGCCCAAGCACCGCTGGGCGATGGACTGGTACTACCCCGTGGTCACCGGCGTGATCGTCGGCGACGAGGGGCGCCAGCGGCTGGCCGAGCGCCACGATGCGTTCGTGATGGACGCATGCGGGGTGCGCTGCGTCTCCGACCGCCCGTGGATCACCGTGGCCGAGACGTGCGAGTACGCCATGGCCAACCTGGCGGTCGGCAACGACGACATGGCCGCAGAGCTGTTCCGCTGGGCCCAGCGCTACCGCACCGACGACGGCCGCTACTGGACGGGCACTGTCTTCCCCGACGAGAACCGGTTCCCAATGGGCGAGCGGTCCACGTACACGGCCTCGGCCGTGGTGCTGGCCGCGGACGCCCTGGCCGGAGCGTCGCCTGCGAGCGCGTTGTTCACACGACACGACGAGGTGCTGCCAGCGCTGTTCGAGGCCGACGCCGACGCCGAGGGTGCCGTCACCGACCGGGACTGACCGCTTCTGTCAGCGCTCACGCGCGATGTGGCGTGTCAGCGCTGACAGAACGTTGGAGGACCCGCAGCGACCCCACGGTCCGGCGCTCGGTGAACCGGCCGCTCGCCAGGGCGGGCAGGTAGATCTGCTCGTACGGGGGGCGGCCGCCGTCGGCGGGATCGGGGAACACGTCGTGGATGACCAGCAGCCCGCCGGGCGCCACGTGCGGCGTCCAGCGCTCGTAGTCGAGGCGGGCTGGCTCGTCGCCGTGGCCACCGTCGACGAACAGCAGCGCCAGCGGCGTGCTCCAGTTCCCCGCCACCGCCGGCGAGTCGCCCACCACCGCGACCACCGTGCCCTCGAGGCCGGCGTCGTGCACCGTCCGCCGGAAGACCGGCAGCGTGTCCATCTTGCCGACCTCGGGATCGACCAGGTCGGGCTCGTGCCACTCCCAGCCCGGCTGGTTCTCCTCGGATCCCCGGTGGTGGTCGACCGAGAACAGCACCCGCCCCCGCTCCCGCGCCGCGGCGCCGAGGTAGATCGCCGACTTGCCGCAGTAGCTGCCCACCTCCAGCAGGGGACCCTCGACGCCGACTCCGAGTGCCGCCTCGTACAGCGCCTGGCCCTCGTCGGCGGGCATGAAGCCGCGGGCGGCCTCCGCCTTCGCCCGCAGCTCCGGATCCATGGTCACCGGATGGACCGTAGCTGCCCGCAAACTTTCGGCTAGCAAGGGACGCCATGGCCGCCCCCGCCACCGCAGACTCGGGAACCCATGGCCCCGATGCCCGCACGATCGGGCTGTCCGTCGGCGCCCTGGGGGTGGTGTTCGGCGACATCGGGACCAACCCGCTGTTCGCCATGCGCGAGGCGTTCGAGGGGCACGGCTACGAGCTCGCGGTCTTCGAGGACAACGTGCTCGGCCTGCTGTCCCTCATGTTCTGGTCGCTGATCCTGGTCATCTGCGTCAAGTACCTCGCCTTCGTCATGCGGGCCGACAACCGAGGCGAAGGCGGCATCCTGGCGCTGAGCGCGCTGGTTACGCCCAAGGAGCCGCCGGTGCGGGGGACCCGCTGGGTCATCCTGCTCATCGGCCTGATGGGCGCGGCGCTGCTGCACGGCGACGGTGTCATCACGCCCGCCATCTCGGTGCTCGCCGCCGTGGAGGGCACCACTATCGCCGCCCCCGACCTCGACGCCGTGGTGGTCCCGGCGGCGGTCGCCATCCTCGTCGGCCTGTTCATGGTGCAACACCGGGGCACCACGGCGATCGGGCGGGTGTTCGGACCGGTCATGGTCGTGTGGTTCACCACGATCGGCGTGCTGGGCCTGGTGAACGTGGCCGACCGTCCGGGTGTCCTCCGGGCGGTCAACCCGGGTCACGCCGTCTCTTTCTTCGCCGACAACGGGTTCCGTGGCTTCCTGGTGCTGGGAGCCGTCATCCTGGTCGTGGTGGGGGGCGAGGCCCTCTACGCCGACATGGGTCACTTCGGCCGCCGGCCCATCGTGCTCGGGTGGTACGCGCTGGTGCTGCCCAGCCTGCTGCTGGTCTACTTCGGTCAGGGCGCGCTCCTGATCGAGGAGCCCGAGGCGATCGACAACCCCTTCTACCGCTTGGCGCCCGAGTGGGGGCTTTATCCCCTCGTCGTGCTGGCGACCATCGCGACGGTGATCGCCTCGCAGGCGTTGATCTCCGGCGCCTATTCGCTGACTCGGCAGGCGGTCCAGCTGGGCTACAGCCCCCGGGTCCACCACACGTCGGCGACCGAGATCGGCCAGATCTACATCGGCGCGGTCAATTGGGTGCTGATGGCCGCCTGCGTCGGCCTCGTGATCGGGTTCCGGAAATCGGCCAACCTGGCCGCCGCCTACGGGTTCGCCGTCACCACCACGATGGTCGTGACCACCATCGTGTTCTACTTCGTGGCGCGGGAGCGGTTCGGCTGGAGCCTTCGGTTGGTTGTGCCGCTGTGCGTGCTGTTCCTCGTGGTCGACCTGGCGTTCTTCGGCGCCACGCTGTTCAAGATCCCCGATGGCGGCTGGTTCCCGCTGGTGGCCGCCATCGTCGTCTTCACGCTGCTGACCACCTGGCGGACCGGCCGGCGCCTCGTCCGCGAGCGACTGGTCCGCGGCGGGATCCAGCTCGCCGACTTCGTCAGGGACGTCGCCGAGGACCGGCCCGTGCGCACGCCCGGGGCCGGCGCCTACCTGGCGTCGACGCCGGGGGTCACCCCGCCGGCACTGTTCGCCAACCTGGAGTACAACGACGCCGTCCACGAAACCGTGCTGGTGGTCTCGGTCGTGGCCGGTGAGGTGCCGCGCGTCGATCCGGACAATCGGACCGAGATGGCCGACCTCGGCGCCGGCTTCCACCAGGTCACGCTGCGCTACGGCTTCATGGAGGACATCGACGTGCCCCGGGCGCTGTCCCTCGAGGCGGCGCCGAAGCTGGGCGTCGACCTCGACAGCCTCCCGTACTTCCTGGGCCGGGAGTCGCTGCGGGTCACGGCCCGGCCGGGGATGGCTCGCTGGCGGGAACACCTGTTCGCGCTGATGTCGCGCAACGCCACGAGCGCGGCCACCTACTTCGGTCTGCCCCCGGAGCAGACGGTCGAGCTCGGCCTCGCCGTGGAGCTGTGATCAGGCGACCGGCGGCACGAGGGCGTTGGCCTTGGCCACCGACGCGAACCAGGCGGCGCTGGGCTTCGGCTGGCGGGTGAACGTCTCGCGGTCCACCGACACCAGCCCGAACCGGGGCCGGTAGCCGAAGGCCCACTCGAAGTTGTCGAGCAGCGACCAGTAGGTGTAACCGCGCACGTCGATGCCGTCGGCTAGGCAGCGCAGGACGCCCTCCAGCGCCGCGTGCACGAAGGCGATGCGCTGATCGTCGTCGTTGGTGCCGATGCCGTTCTCCGTCACCAGCAGGGGGACCCGCCCGCCGGTGAACGACCAGGCTCGGCGGAGGCACGCCTCCAGCGCCTGGGGCCAGTACTCGTAGCCCATGTCGAGCACCGGCACGCCCTGCTCAGGCGGCAGCATCCCGTCCGGGCCCAGGCGCATGCGCGAGTAGACCTGCACGCCGAGGAAGTCGTCGCCCTCCGTCGCCTCCAGGAACACGTCCTCCATGTCCCGTTCCATCTGGGCGCGCTGCGCCTCGCCGCCCTCGACCGCCTGATACTCGGTCATCGACAGGGTCAGCCCGACCGGCACCCCGGGTGCCGCGGCCCGGATGGCGTCGACCGCCTTGCGGTGGGCGTCGACGAACACGTCGTTGACGCGCAGCCGCAGGTCGTGATCGGACTTGCCCGGCGGGAACAAGCCCAACAGCCAGCCCATGGTGGCGACGATGTTGGGCTCGTTGATCGTGCACGCCCGGCGCATGACGTCGCCCAGCTCCCCGGCCAGCCGGCCGCAGAAGGCGGCGAACCGGTCGGCGGTGGCCGGATCCTCCCAGCCCGGTTGCCCGACCGCCAGCCACCGGGGCGTCGTGAAATGGTGGAACGTGACGGTGGGCTCGATGCCCTGGGCCAGCAGCGCCTCGCACTGGCGCCGGTAGTGGGCCACGGCGGCCGACGACCATTCGCCGTCCTCGGGCTCGATGCGGCTCCACTCCACCGAGAGGCGGTAGGTGCCGAGCCCCAGGTTGGCCACCAGCGCGATGTCCTCCTCCCAGCGGTTCCACGAGTCGCAGGCGTCGCCCGACGGCTCGGCGCACGGGCTGGCGGGATCGTGCTCCCAGGCCCACCAGTCGTTGTTCCAGTTGCCGCCCTCGATCTGGTGGGCGGCGGTGGCCGTGCCCCACACGAAGCCGCCGGGGAACGAGTCGATGTCGCTCACGTTGCTCCCCGCTCTTGGCTTTCGGCCGGGCCGCTCGGGCCTCGCTCGCTCTCTCGCCGTCCGGGACGCTCGCTCATCGGGGGAACCCTAGGTTGCCTCGGGCCGGCCGGTAGCTTTCCCGCGTGCCCCAGGACGCCGTCGACGATCTGGTGCGGCTGCTCGACATCGAGGCGATCGAGGTCAACATCTTCCGGGGCGTCTCGCCCGAGGAGGACCGCCAGCGGATCTTCGGCGGCCAGGTCGCAGGCCAGGCGCTGGTCGCGGCGGCCCGCACCGTTCAAGTCGGCCGGCACGTCCACTCGCTGCACGGCTACTTCCTGCGGGCGGGCGATCCCAAGGCCCCGATCCTGTACGAGGTCGACCGCATCCGCGACGGCCGCTCGTTCACCACCCGGCGGGTGGTGGCGATCCAGCACGGCAAGGCGATCTTCAACATGGCCGCCAGCTTCCAGGTGGACGAGCTGGGCTTCGAGCACGCCTTCGACATGCCCGAGGTCACGCCCCCCGAGGACCTGCCGGACCTGCGGGAGCGGGCCAAGACCTACGGCAACAAGATGGGCGCCTGGATCGACCGGCCCCGCCCCATCGACATCCGCCACGTCGACTGGCTGCCCCCCGACCGCAAGTCCCCGCTACCGCCACGCCAGAACGTGTGGCTGCGGGCCAACGGGCGCCTGCCCGACGACCCGCTGATCCACACCATCGTGCTCACCTACGCGTCCGACATGACGCTGCTGGACACGTCGATGCTGCCACACGGCGGCAGCTGGTTCGACCCCAGCCTGTTCATGGCCAGCCTGGACCATGCCATGTGGTTCCATCGGCGGTTCCGCGCCGACGACTGGTTGCTCTACGCCCAGGACAGCCCGGCCGCCACCAACGGCCGCGGCTTGTCGCGGGGCCTGGTCTTCACCCGCGACGGCACGCTGGTGGCGACCGTGATGCAGGAGGGGCTGATCCGTGTTGCCCGCTGATCGCGCGTACGGTCCCGGCCCATGCAAATGATGCGCGGGATCTGGGTCGTGCTGGCGGCGGGGCTGGTCCTGGCCGCCTGTGGCGACGACGGCGACGGTGGCGACGCCGTGGGACCGACCACCACCGAGCGGTCGACCACCAGCGCCGAGCCATCCACGGGCGGATCGGCCACGACCAGCGGCGACGCACCGGAAGCCCCGCTCGACGACATCGAGATCGCCGCCACGCCGGTGGCCGAGGCGGACTCTCCCACCTCGCTGGTGGTCCGCCCGGGGTCGCCGACCCTGTACGTCGCCGAGCGTGCCGGAACGGTGCGCCCTGTGACGGTGGCCGGCAGCGGCCTCGACCGCAGCTACGACGTCGGCGACGCCGTGCTCGACATCAGCGATGAGGTGGTGGCCGACGTCGAGCGTGGCCTGCTCGACATCGAGTTCTCCGAGGATGGCGCCACGCTCTACGTCAGCTTCAGCCTGGCGCCCGACGGCGACACCCGCATCGTGGAGTACGCCATGTCGGGTGATGCCGTGGACACCGGCTCGCGGCGGGAGCTCCTGGCGGTGGACCAACCCTTCGCCAACCACAACGGCGGGGACGTCGAGATCGGGCCCGACGGGTTCCTGTACGTGGCGCTCGGCGACGGCGGCAGCAGGGGCGACCCGATGGGCAACGGCCAGGACACGCAGGTGCAGCTGGGCAAGATCCTGCGGATCGACCCGACGCGGCCGTCCGGGGGCCGGCAGTACGGGATCCCGGCCGACAACCCGTTCGCCGACGGTGCCGCCGGTCGGCCCGAGATCTGGCTCTACGGCGTGCGCAACCCGTGGCGGATCGCCTTCGACCGCGCCACCGACGACCTGTGGGTGGCCGACGTCGGCCAGAGCGAGTGGGAGGAGATCGACCTGCTGCCGGCCGCGGCCGGCGGCGGGCGGGGCGCCAACCTCGGCTGGGTCGAGATGGAAGGGACCCACCCGTACCAGGGCGGCAGCAACCCCGAGGGCGCGGTCCTGCCGGTGTTCGAGTACTCGCACGACGAGGGCTGCTCGGTCACCGGCGGCGTGGTGTACCGGGGATCGGCCATCACCGGCCTCGGTGGCGCGTACCTGTTCGGCGACTACTGCCAAGGCGACCTCCGGGCGCTGCGGGTGCGGGACGGCGAGGTGACCGAGGAGCGCACCTTCGACGCCCACGTCGACCAGCTGGTGTCGTTCGCCGAGGACGCCGACGGCGAGGTCTACGCCCTGTCGCTGGCCGGCGGCATCTACCGGCTCGACCCCGCCGGCTGAGTGCGGTTAGGGAGGCAGGTCAACGTCACGGCAAGCCAGCCGTCGTCGGTGTCCTCGCCCGCCGGGACCAGGCCGAGGGCCGCTGCGGCGTCATTGACCGGCCCGCGCTGGCCGACCAGCACCCCGCTGACCACGAGGGTGCCGCCGTCCGCCAGGGCTGCCCGCAGGGCCGGTGCCATCTCAACGAGGTCCGGCAACAACAGGTTGGCCACGACCAGGTCGAACGGCTCCTCGCTGGCGACCACGTCGTCGAGCGGGGCGGGGGTGACCACCAGCCGGTCCTCGACGGCGTTGGGGGCGGCGTTGGCCCGCGACGCCTCCAGTGCCGCCGGGTCCCGGTCGACGCCGACGGCGTGGCCCGCGCCCAGAGCGAGGGCGGCGATGCCGAGCACGCCGCTGCCGCAGCCGGCGTCGAGCACGCGCTCGCCGCCCCGGACCAGCCGGTCGAGTGCCGCCAGGGCCAGCCGCGTCGAGGCGTGGGTCCCGCTCCCGAACGCCCGCCCGGGGTCCACGACCACCTCCGCCCGACCCGCGCCGGGCGGAGCCGGCACCCATGGCGGCCGCACCAGCAGCCGCTCGCCCACGGTCACCGCCCGGGCATGGGCGCGCCAGGCGTCGAGCGCGCCGTCGAGGTCGACGGCCTGCATCTCGGCGGGCCAGCGCGGCGCCACGGCCGCCAGCAGCCGTTCGACGTCGTCGCCCGGCGCCACGCCCGCCACCAGCAGGACGCCACCGCCCGGGGATCGGCGCTCCTCCACGGCGACGGCGCCCGCCTGCCACAGAGCGTCGGCCGCCAGCTCCGCCTCGGCGCCCGCCGGCACGTCGACCCGGACCACGGCGACGCCGGGCGGTCGGCTCGGCATGGAGTGGCCGACTTAGTCGATTGGGCGGGCCAGCGTCAGGAGGTAGTCGCCCGAGGGGTCGGTCCACCGGTCCGTCACCTCCAGGCCCGCCGCAGCCAGCTCCGCACGCACCCCCTCGAGCGTGAACTTGGCGCTGATCTCGGTGCGCATCTGCTCGCCGGCGGCGAAGTCGACCGTCATGTCGATGGCCGGCAGGTGCACGGTCATGGGCTCGGTCGCCCGCAGCCGCATCTCGATCCAGCGGCCGTCGGGCTTCCAGACGGCAACGTGGTCGAACCGGTCGGGCACGAAGTCGGCCCCCAGCTCGCGGTTGAGGACGTGCAGCAGGTTGCGGTTGAACTCGGCCGTCACACCGCGGGCGTCGTCGTAGGCGGCGACGAGGCGGCCGGGTTCCTTGACGAGGTCGGTGGCGAGCAGGAAGCGGTCGGACCCGCTGAGCGCGGCCCGCAGCTCCTCCAGGAACCGCCGCCGCTGGGCGGGGTCGAGGTTGCCGATGGTGCTGCCGAGGAAGGCGACGAGCCGCGGCTCGTCGAGGTCGGGGATGCCGTCGAGGTGCTCGTGGAAGTCGCCCACCACGGCGTGCACGCCGATGCCCATGTCGGCGGCGATGGCCGCGGCGGCGCCCCGCAGCGTCGCCTCGGACACGTCGAACGGCACGTACCCGTCCAACCCGGCGCTGGCCGCGGCCATCGCGTCGAGCAGCACCCGGGTCTTCTCCGACGTGCCCGAGCCCAGCTCCACCAGCACCCGCGCCTTGGCGGCCTCGGCGATCTCACCCGCCGCCCGGCGCAGCAGCGACCGCTCGGTGCGGAAGGGGTAGTACTCGGGCAGGCGGGTGATCTCCTCGTACAGCGCCGAGCCTCGGTCGTCGTAGAACCAGACCGGCGGCATCCACTTGGGGGTGGCGCCGAGCCCGACGCGGGCATCGCGGCGCAACGCCGCCTCGAGGTCGGCCGGCACCAGTTGGACGTCGACGGTCACCCGCCCTGGCACCAGCAGCGTGTCGAGCGGGGCCCTCAACGGTCTACCGCCAGGCGTAGACCGCAGAACGGCCAGCGGGCCGCCGGGGGGAAGAAGTTGCGGTACGTCGGTCGGCTGTGGCCCTCCGGGGTGATGCAGGCCCCACCCCGCAGCACCTGCTGGTTGACCATGAACTTGCCGTTGTACTCACCCACGGCCCCCGGGGCGGGCTGGAAGCCCGGGTAGGCGGTGTAGGGGCTGTCGGTCCACTGCCAGACGGCGCCGAACCACTGCTCGTCGCCGGGGGTGGCGGGCGGCGGGTGGAGCCCCGACCCGTGGAGCAGCCCCGCGTCGTCGAGCCCGGGAGGGTCCGCCGGCCGCCGGGCCGTCGCCACGGCCTCCCACTCGGCCTCGGTGGGCAGGCGGCACCCAGCCCAGCGGGCGAAGGCGTCGGCCTCGTACCAGCTCACGTGGCACACGGGCTCGTCGGGCTCGACCGGCCGGGGCCCCACGAGGGTGTGGACGGACCAGCCGTCGCCGTCGCGGTCGTGGGCCCAGTACGCCGGCGCTTCCCACCCTCCGGCCTGGACCGTGGCCCAGCCGTCGGACATCCACAGCCCGGGCTCCCCGTAGCCTCCGTCGGCCATGAACGCCAGCCAGTCTCCCACCGTCACCAGGCTCGACCGGATGGCGAACGGGCGCAGCAGCACCTCGTGGCGGGGCGTCTCGTTGTCGAAGCAGAAGCCGTCGCCGTCGTGGCCGACCGTCACGACACCGCCGGGATGCTCGATCCAGCCCGGCGCCCCATCGACCCCGACCTTCGCAGGCGGCGCCTGCAGCTCGCGGTAGGTGGGCCGCAGCGGGTTGACGGCGAGCACGTGCTTGATGTCCATCAGCAGCAGCTCCTGGTGCTGCTGCTCGTGGTGCAGGCCCAGCTCCACCAGACGGGTCACCGCGGCCGGCAGGTCGCCGGCCGGATCGCCCAGGAACCGGTCCATTGCCTCGTCGACGGCGCCGCGGTAGCCGCCGATCTCGACCGCGCCGGGGCGTGACAGCAACCCGCGCTGGGGGCGGGCGTGCCGCGGGCCCACCGCCTCGTAGTACGAGTTGAACAGGAAGCCGTACGCCGGGTCGACCACCTGGTAGCCCGGCTGGTGCTCGCCCAGCACGAAGGTCTCGAAGAACCAGGTCGTGTGCGCCCGGTGCCACTTGGTGGGGCTCACGTCGGGCATGGTCTGCACCGTCTGGTCCTCCGGCGACAACGGCTCGGCCAGCGCCTCGGTGAACGCCCGCACCCGCTGATAGTGGGCGCCGGTCGCCGTCGTCTCGATCGTCGTCGTCGTCCCGGTCGTGGACATGGGGGTGCCCCTCTCGCTGCGTCCGGACGGCGGGCTCGACCCTACCCAGGCCGTCCCTCAGTCATACGGCGGGCGCGTGACAGGTCGGAGGCGCGCAGCTCACCAACCGGCGGAAACCGCGCCCGGAGGGCGGTTCAGCACCCGGTGCGACGGCTTGTCCGGCCGGAGCTGCGGCTCCGGCGGTCGGCGGTAGAGGCGCCCGGCGGTCAGCTTGCACAGCACCGCCAGCAGCAGGGCTGTGGCCATCACCGCCCACGCCCAGCAGGGCAACGACGTGTCGCTGGCCAGCGCCGCCACCAGCGGGACGACGGCCAGCGCCAGGACGCGGGCCACCCCGTCGAGGCGGTCGACCGATGGACGGGCCCAGGCCGGGTCGGCGCCGGTACGGGCGGCGCTGGTGCCGCGCTGATCGGCGTACCAGCCGCTGTCACGGTGGACCCCCCGCATGCTGCCGGCGGCCACGAACCGGTCGGCGGCCCACCGCGGGTTGTCGGCCCGCAGCAGCACCCCGTCGAGCCGGGGGGCGGGCACGCGGCGCGACGCCCGGTAACCGAACGGCAGCCGCCCCGCGGGGCTTGCCGCCGCCCGCCAG
>DASQUK010000097.1:0-4728 GCA_035641315.1 Acidimicrobiales bacterium
AAGACCTTTCACTGCCACCGAGAGGAGTTCGGCATGGCGTCCATTTCGGAGCGGGAAAGCAGGGAGATCGAGGCGGCAGACGCCTCCGGCGCCAGCCCGGTCGTCTTCATCCACGGCCTCTGGCTGCTGCCGAGCAGCTGGGCCAACTGGGCGGACTTCTTCAAGCAGGCCGGCTACGCGCCGCTGACGCCGGACTGGCCAGACGATCCGGAAACGGTTGAAGGGGCCCGGGCGGAGCCGGAAGTCCTCGCCAAGAAGACCTTGGAGCAGGTGGCCGATCACACCACCGAGATCACCAATGCCTTGGACAAGAAGCCGGCGGTATTGGGGCACTCGACCGGGGGCTTGCTGGCGCAGATGCTCGCGGGCCGGGGCCTCTCGGCGGCCACGGTGGCGATCGACCCCGGGATCTTCCGCGGCGTTCTGCCGCTGCCGGCCTCGGTGCTCAGGTCGTCGGGCCCGTTCCTGGTCAACCCGCTCACGCGCGGCCGCGCGATCACGTTCACGTTCGACCAGTTCAAGTACGGCTGGACGAACGCGCTGGACGAGAAGGAGGCGAAGGAGCTCTACGACACGTTCCACGTCGCCGGCTCCGGGATCTCTCTCATGCAGATGGGCAACGCGAACCTCAACCCGTGGACGGAGGCGAAGGTGAACACGAAGAACCCCGACCGCGGTCCCCTGCTGATCATCGAGGGCGAGAAGGACCACACGGTGCCGTGGGCGATCGCGAACGCCGCCTACAAGCGGCAGAGGCGCAACCCCGCCGTGACGGAGATCGTGAAGATCCCGAACCGAGGCCACGCCCTGACGATCGACCACGGCTGGCGCGAGGTCGCCCAGACGGCGCTCGACTTCGTCAAGCGGTTCGCCTAGGAGGAAGTTTCCCGGCGCCGGCGGTAGGCCAAGCCTCCCTGCACGCGAGTCACGGTCATCTCCCGCGGGCAGCGAAGGTCGGAGGGCGAGAGCAAAGCCCCGAACCGCCGGGTAGGTAGCGCCGCGGCGCACCGATTGCCCTGACCGGGCGCACACCGCTTGCTAGGCGGCCCGTACAGAACACCAGCGCGCGAGATCGGCAGATCGGCGTTCTCCGCACGGCGTCGACCCAGCAGTCCTTCGAGTCGAACCTGTCGCGCAGCGAACCTACTCGTCGCTGTGGCCCGCCATATTGATCACGTTGCCGTCGGGCGCACGGACAAAGAACCTCCGCAGTCCCCACGCCTGTTCTGTGAGCGGGTGGACGATCTCGTACCCGCGCCGCTCGGGCTCCTCGTACGCCTCGTCAACGTCGGCGCCAACGTGAACCGAGATGACCGAGTCCTCAGGCGCCGTGGCGTCGCCGCTGACGAGCTGGACAACGGCGTTGCCGTCAGGCGATTGGTAGCACCCCGGGGCCCGGACACGAGGAGCGAACCCTCATGCCAACACCCGACGATAGCGGTGCCGTAGGCCGCGACCAGGATGACGAACCGACCGTCGAACCCACCGTGCACGAGCTTCTGCTGGCCCGCATCGACGAACACTGCCGGCTGCTCGCCCTCGAGCTCGATCAGGTCGCCAAGGCCTGTGAGCAATTGGCACCGGAGCGGGCCCGGTCGTGCCGGAACGCCATCACGATGGCGTCGGTGATGGTCGACGAGATCCGTCTGCGGGCCCACGGCCGCCCGCTAGACACCGACGACCAGTGACCCTCCAGCGCATCGTCCGCCAGGCGCTGATCTACCGGCGCGACCTCACGCGTCCGCCGTGGGCGAGTCGGTCGCCGGTTCGCCCGGCGGTGCGCTGGCCCGACAGTCGGCGAGCTTGTCGTCCAGGATTTCGCCCTGCTCGGCCATCTGGTTCTCGAGCGTGGTGAGTTCGGACTCGAGCTGGGCCTCCTCAGGCGAGCCGGCCGGCGTCTGCACCCAGGCGAGCACCGTGTCTACGTACCCCGAGGTCAACGTGAGGTGGTCGTCGGCGTCGCTCGCCGCCTGAGCACAAACGTCGCGGGCTTCGGTCGCGGTCTTGAGGTTCGACCGCGCTTCGGATCGCTCGTCCTCGAGTCCCTCGATGTCGTCTTCGAGGTCGCTCCGCTGCGGCATGCCGAGCGCGTACCCGAGCCCGGTGCCCACGAGCAGCGACGCCGCTATTAGCCCGGCTAGCAGCCCCATGCGGACCTGCTGCGGTCCCCTGGGAAGAGCCATGGGCTCGGGCGGCGGGGGCGGCGGGGGCTGATCGGTCATTGTCGGAGCCTCCTTGGGGCTTCGGCCAGGCCCCCAGGCAGTTTGCCGTTGCGCCGGCCACTTGCGGGGCACCGAGAACGGCAGACCAGCCGGGTTCCGGACACCGCCCCACGACCGTCTCTCGAAGCAATCTAATCGGCGCCGGCGCACCTACTCCGCGGTGAAGGGCCGTCGGCGTAGCTCTCCTCGAGGGATTGTGATCGGGCGTTCGGCATGGCCGTGCTGGGCCAGTCGACGTAACGGACCTGAGATGCCCCCCGGCGGGGGGTTGGGCGTCGACCCAGCAGCGGTCAGGTTCACGGATGACCGGATGCGCAGCGCGGATGATCCTCATGGCCCAGTGTCCCAGTGTCCACCCTTGGGCTACGGGTCGCGGGGCGGTTCCGCGTCGTGTCTAGGCAAGGTGACGGGCCTGTTGGCCCGAAAGCTGTTCGGGTAGCCAGCAAGCCGACGGTCCTGCCGGTTCGCGGGACCCGAAAGGATCGTCGCACACCGCCCACCCGGTCAACCGGCCCCGACCCGCGTCTGTCCCGCCGACTCGTCGGGTAGAGCCACCCGGGGCGGCTGCGTGGAAGCGTAGGGGGAGGCCGGTCATGCCTAAGGGATTCGCGGTGCTAGGCCTGGTGGCGGTATTTGTCCTGGGGGCCTGTGGTGACGACAGCGACGAGACCGACGCCGATGGCGACACGACCGATGCCACCGCCCAACGTGACACCGATGACGACAGCGGCACCGACGACACCGGCGACAACGGCGAAACGAGCCAGCCGGAAGCGCCCGGGGGGGAGGGTTACACGGACCAAATGCGCAGCAATTTCCTCAACGCGTGTGCGGCCCAACCGGGCGCCAGCCAGGCGCAGTGCGAGTGTACGTTCGACGAAATCACCAAGGCTGTCCCGGTCGAGGAGTTCACCGCTTACGACCTGGCCGTGCGGCAGGACCCCGGGACCCCGGCACCGACCTGGCTCGCGGAGGCCGTCAAGGCGTGCAGCTAAGTTCTTTCCAGTTCCAATCGTCGGCTCTGCCCGACCGGCGGCGGGCCCACGCCCGGTCACTCGACGAGGCGGCCGACTAGCCCGACGCTGTTCGGGGTAGCCCGAGCACTCGGCGCGAAGCGCAAGGGGACAGCGATGAGTCGACGACCGCCCGGGGTGTTCCAGGACGCCAACGGCACGTGGGGTTACGTGTTCACGAGCTCGCACCGCCGGGCCGATGGTCAGCGCCGCCAGGTGCGGCGCCGCGGGTTCACGACGATCGCCGAGGCGACGGACGCGCTCGACGAGGCGCGCCGCGAGGACACGCCCGGCACCGCCGGCACCGTGGAGGCGGTGCTCGACCAGTTCGTGCGCACCAAGCGGCTGGCGGGCCGGGCGCCGGCGACCCTGGCCCAGTACCAGTGGGCGGCCGAGCAGGTGAAGGCACGCTGGGGCGGCTGGCGGGCCGAGCAGCTCACGGCCGAGCACCTTGACGCCGCGTACCAGGAGATGCTGGCCGGTGGGAAGCGGGTCCACCGCCGCGGCAAGGGCAGCGAGGCGACCGACCGGCCGATGTCGGCGCGCACGGTCCAGGTCATCCACAAGACGGTGAAGGCGCCCTACCAACTCGCCATCGACAAGGGTCAGCTCGTGCGGAACCCGGCGGCACTGGCCACTTCCCCGGCGGTTGTCGACCAGCGCCGCTCGTGGTGGGCGCCGGAGCAGGTGGGCACCTTCCTCGCCTACGTGGCCGAGCACGGCGGCATGCCGGTGGCGCTCGTCGACGTGCTGGTCGACACTGGCGGCCGCCCGTGCTGGTCGACACTGGCGGCCGCCGCGGCGAGGTCCTCGGGCTCCGCTGGGGCGACATCGACCTCGAGGCGGGCACGGCGACCATCACGCGCCAGCTGGTCGAGTATCCCGACGACCGCGGGCTGAGCTACCGCTTGACCAAGCGGCCGAGGTCGAAGGCGACCGTGGGTCTCCACCCGGACACGGTGGCGGCGCTACGGCGACGCCGGGCCGAGCAAGGCGAGCACCGGCTGCGCATGGGCGCCGGCTGGCCGGGCGCCGGCACAGTGCACGCCGACCTCACGTTCACGTGGCCCGACGGCACCGCCATCCGCCCGTCGACCCTGACGCGCATCATCGTCCGCCTGTCCGTCGAGGCGGGGCTCCCGCGGCTGACGCCCCACGGGCTGCGCCACAGCTTCGCCACGGCCGCTCTCAAGGCGAGGGTGCCGGTCGAGGTCGTGGCCGCCCGCCTGGGGAACACGCCGCGGGTGGTGGAGGAGGTCTACTCGCACGTCATCCCCGCGGACGACCAGGCGGCGGCGCGGCTCGTCGGGGACCTTTACCGGCGGGACGTGACCAATCTGTGACCAGCGCGGACGAGCCGGCCCTTGCGGACCGGCTCTGACCTGGTCGGGCTGGCGGGACTTGAACCCGCGACCCCTTGACCCCCAGTCAAGTGCGCTACCAAACTGCGCCACAGCCCGACGGGGATCGCCATGCTAACGCGCTCAGCGCCA
>DASQUK010000098.1:0-60500 GCA_035641315.1 Acidimicrobiales bacterium
CCCTGTGCAAGGAGCGCTCCGTGAAAGCTCGCCCCGCTTGCTTACATCAGGCCGCGAGCGCAGGATCGACCGTGATCTGATTGTGCACCGCCGTGACACCCGGCGCAGCCCAGGCAGCCTTCTCCGCTTCGCGGCGCTCAACCCACGACCGCACGCTGCCGCGCAGTGTGACCTCTCCGTCCGAGGTCTGGACGCGTATGCGGTTGGCATCGAGCGCTGCTTCACGCTTGAACGTCTCTTCGAGTCGCCGCTTTATGTCCGTGGGCTGGACGCGAGGCTTGACGCTGATCAGGTTGGTGATCCCCCTCACGCCGGGCAGGTTGCGCACTGCACGTTCAGCAGCACGGCGCTGGTAATCCCAGTCGAGTTCGCCGGTCAGCGTGACCCACGCGTCCCGAACCTTGACCTTCACCCTGTCTGGCGGCACCACCACATTCGCCGCCAGCGCGTCCGCAGCCGCCGCGGCAATGTCCGTATCGCTCCGCTCGACCGCCCTCTTGACCTCGAGCTCGTTGGCGATGCCCCTCACTCCCGCGACTCGTTCGACGGCGCGCTCAGCGTTCCATCGCTCGGCGAGCGATGACACCTCGCCGGTGAGCGTGACGACGCCGTCAACAACTGCGACCCCGATCCGCCTTTCGTCGACGCTCGGCTCCCACTCCAGTTCGTCCTCCACGTCCTCGCGCAGTTCGTTGTCGTCTTTCATGCGACCTCCGGATGTTGTCACGTGCCTCGCCTCCGTCACTGCGCGTTGAACCAACCCCGGGGGCGCAGGCATGTCGACGGAGGATCGGCTCCACCTTCCCCCTGAGCGGCGATCGGTACATCCCGCGATCGCGTGGTTGTGTCTGACCGCGCGACGGGCGGCCACCAGCAGCGGGTACCGCGGCCGGAAGGGATGTCCCACGGAGCCCCAACGGCGTGCGTGAGCGGCGGCCGAGGCCGTCGTTCCCCAAGGCGCTCCTGGGCGGAGGTGGTCGAGCTGGTCCCCTACCCGCCAACGTCGCCGGTGAGGATGGCCGTGATCTCGACCTGACCGACACCGCGCCGCGCGAGTGGCTCAAGCAGCCGACGTCGATGTCAGTTGGGGTAACGGGCTCACCAGCGTGCAGCTGGCCCGAGCTTGCTCAGCTGCGCGAGCAGAACGGTGCTCGAGAGTCTGTGGCAACGAGCGCTACCCCAGATCATCGGTCAAGTGCGGTGATTCGTGGTCGCGCCGCTCACGCTGTCGGTAGCCGTAGGCCGCTTGTACGACCGCCTCGTCGCTGGCGAAGCCGGTGCCGACTGCACCGCCGACCGTCGCGATCGTTGCCAGCAACCAGGCGACGGCGAGGTACTCGCCGATTCCAGCGGTGTGCCCGAGGGCCGACCCGAGGATGCTCCGCGGCAGCAGCAGCGCCTCGACCATCAGGCCTGCGACGAACAGCCCGGCGTAGAGGCACACGACGCCGATGGCCACGGTGATGAGCGTCGTCGCGTTGTACAGCCTCGCTAGCTCGCGGTCCTCGGCGCTCGACGGGCGCTCCCACATCTCGTGGTCGACGACCAGCCAGGACACCATGGTGGCCACGGCGAGCACGGCGGCGACGCCCAGGCGCAGGGAGCCGAGGAGAACCGCCATCCGCCACACCGTCTCGGTGATCAGGACGAGCGCGCCCGCTGCGAATGCGGCGGCGAACGCGCTGGAGAGCTGGGGGACGAGGAGCCACGGACGATTGGCCCGAACCATGCCAGCGAGGAGGCGCAGGCGGCTGTGCCGGCCGGTGCCTACGAATCGCACGTCGATGTCGCCTTCACCGGGCGTGGTCCGGGCGAACGGTGCGAGCATCGCCGCCTGGGTCGTTCCAACCGCCGCGTCGGCACCGTGTGGAAGGCTCTGGATGGCGTCCGCGACCAGCTCAGCCACGAGGCGGACGACGGCGTGCCGCGCTCGTCGCCGCAGACGGACAGCTCCGAGGGCCGGCAGAGACGTGATCGCGACACGGTCGCGACAGGTGATATCGGCCACTATGGGCTGAGTTCCGCTCCGCCGCGGCTGGTCGGTGATGCACACGACGACATCGAGCCCGTGCCGTGTGACCACGGTGTCGACGATGTCCTTCAGAGCGAGCTGGCCTTGTTCGTCCGCGCTGAACCGATGCTCGATGGCCACGATTCGCCAATCCCACCGGTCGGACACGTGCTGACGCAGCTCCTCCGCCAGGTCCGGAGCGATGTCGCGGGCCAGCTGGTAGGGGAGGCCGGGGTCGCCAACGAGCCCGACGACCCATCTCGAGCCCGGCGCCGGGTGCTCGGCAGTCACGCCGTGTGCCCTCCTCGCATCGCGGACCTGACACATCGTCCGGCGCTGGTGACGAGGTTGTCGACCATATCGGCTCGGGGGGCGCCGGGGGAAAGGCACCGTCTCGCCCCCCGAGCCGGGTCTAGCAACGGGGCTACCGATTCGTGCCGGCAGCTGCTCACGATGCACTGGTCTCCCAGCCGCGACATCACGCGATCGCGTGGACGTGGCGCCTCGAGTGAGAGGCCGATCGGCCGGCGGTGCACCGGCTCGTTGCACATCACGCGATCGCGGGGTCCGCGCCGCGGGGGCCAGCGCGACGCTCGGTTCCTGCAGGCCTGTCACCCGGTCGGCTGAGCGCGGCGGTCCGCCAGAGAAGGAGCGGATGGCGTGGGAACGAAGGTTGCGCAAACAAGGATCGTCGAGGGTCGTCAGCTACCGCCGGTGGGAAGGTGGATGATCGACCCCGCGCACTCTGACGTGCAGTTCGTGGCGCGGCACATGATGATCTCGAAGGTGCGGGGCCGCTTCCGCGAGTTCGAGGGGTGGCTCCACATCGCCGAGCGACCTGAGGACTCGAGCGTTGAGGTGGTGATCCAGGCTGCGAGCATCGATACCGGTGACTCGCAGCGCGACGCCCACCTGCGGTCGCCCGACTTCCTGGACGTCGAGCAGTTCCCCGAGATCAGGTTCCGCAGCACGTCGGTGCGGCCCGCAGGGGACGACGACCGCTACGAGGTCGTCGGCGATCTCACGATCCGCGGCGTCACTCGGCCGGTGACGCTCGACGTCGAGTTCGAGGGCATCGCCGTCGACCCGTGGGGTGGCACGCGGGCCGGGTTCGTGGCATCCGGTGAGATCAACCGTGAGGACTTCGACGTGACCTGGAACCAAGCGCTGGAGACCGGTGGGTTCCTGGTCGGGAAAGGCGTCAGAGTCGAGCTCGACGTCGAGGCCGTGTTGCAACCCGGGACGTGAGCGACGCCTCGGCCCCGCCGGCCGGGCGATCGGCGTTCCCGCCGATCGGCGATTACGCGTTCCTCTCCGACTGTGAGGTCATGGGCCTGGTGGCGCCGAGCGGCAACATCGAGTGGCTCTGCCTCCCCCGCGTGGACTCGCCCAGCGTGTTCGGTGCCGTCCTCGATCGAGACTCAGGGGGGTTCCGCCTGGGCCCGGCCGACATCCTCGTGCCGGCCGCCCGCCGTTACCTACCGGGGACCATGGTGCTCGAGACGAGCTGGGGGACGGCGACGGGCTGGGTCATCGTGCGAGATGTCCTGCTCATCGGGCCCTGGCATCACGATCGTGACGAGCGATCGCACACCCACCGCCGCGCGCCCACCGACTATGACGCCGAGCACGTGCTGTTGCGGACGCTGCGGTGCGTCACCGGAGAGGTCCAGGTCGTTCTCGATTGTGAGCCCGACCTCGACTACGGCCGGCGCCGTGCGCACTGGCAATACGCCGGCGCTGGCTACCACGAAGGAGTCGCGAGCGCCGAGGGTGTGGACCTGCAACTCCGACTCACGACGGACATGCGGATGGGCTTCGAGGGTCCCAAGGCGGTAGCACGCACGCTCCTCAAGCAGGGAGATGTGCGCTTCTGCGCGTTGTCCTGGACGGAGCACGCGCCCCCGCGCAGCTACGACGACGCTTACGGGCGCCTGGTCTGGACCGCGCACCATTGGCAGCACTGGCTGGCGCGCGGCAACTTCCCTGACCACAGCTGGCGTGCCTATCTCGAGCGCAGCGCACTGACGTTGAAGGGCCTGACGTTCGCGCCCAGCGGTGCGATGGCGGCCGCCCCGACGACGTCCCTGCCAGAGGCGCCAGGAGGGGATCGCAACTGGGACTACCGCTACATGTGGATACGCGACTCCACGTTCGCCTTGTGGGCGTTGTTCGCGTTGGGTTTGGACTGGGAAGCCAACGACTACTTCTGGTTCATCGCCGACCTCGCCGAACGTGACGAAGAGCTACAGGTCGTCTACGGCGTCGAAGGCGAACGCGCCCTCGAGGAGCAGACCCTGGACCACCTCACCGGCTATGAGCACGCACGCCCCGTGCGGATCGGCAATGCCGCGTGTTCGCAGCGGCAGAACGACGCCTGGGGTTCGGTCGTGGACTCGTTCTACCTGCACATGAAGTCCCGTGACCGGCTGGACGACCGGCTCTGGCCGATCATCCGCCGCCAAGTGGAATGCGCGCTGCAGCATTGGCGGGAGCCGGACCATGGCATCTGGGAGATCAGGGGGGAGCCCCGTCACTACACGATGTCGAAGGTGATGTGCTGGGTCGCAGTCGACCGGGGCTGCCGGCTGGCGCTGGTGCGCGGCCACGACGACGTCGCCAAGGAGTGGCGCGTCGCCGCCGACGAGATCCACTCGGAGATCTGCGTCCAGGCAGTCAACGATCGGGGCGTGTTCACGCAGCACTGTGACACCGACGCCCTCGACGCGTCGTTGCTGCTCTTGCCGTTGCTTCGCTTCCTTCCGCCCGACGATCCCCGCATCATCGCAACCGTGCATGCCGTCGCCGATGAACTGTCGGTCGACGGTCTGCTGAGGCGCTACGACCCCGACGACGTCGACGACGGGTTGGTCGGTACCGAGGGCGCCTTCACGTGCTGCTCTTTCTGGCTGGTCTCGGCGCTAGTGGAGATCGGTGAGCTGGCGAGGGCGCACCGGTTGTGCGAGCGGCTGCTGTCCAACGCCAGCTCCCTGGGCCTGTACGCCGAGGAGCTCGACCCGAGGTCGTGCCGCCACATGGGAAACTTCCCGCAGGCCCTCACCCACCTTGCCCTCATCAATGCGGTGCTGCACGTGATTCGAGCGGAGCAGGCGGCCGAGGCCGACGCGATCGGGACGATGGCCTGGCCAACAGGATGACGCGATTGGCTCCGATTGGACCAGCACGCGATGCGCCCTGGCGTCTTCAATCGGCGCCGGCCGCGCTTCGGTCCACGATCCAGACCACACGGCGGGCGCGGACGTGGGTGGCGGGTGCCGTGGGGTCGTTCGCCATGACCCGGGCCAGCGCCTCACGCTTCGCTTCACCCTCGACGGTGAACACGGCAAGCCGACTTCGTGCGAGCGCGCCGAGCGTCAGGGTCATCCGGGGGAACGGGTTGATACCGGTGGGGTCGCGGCTGGCCGCCACGAGCCGTTCGGGCGGAAGCCTCATGGCGGGTGAGCCAGGGAAGAGGGAGGCGGTGTGGCCGTCTGCCCCCAACCCGAGGTGAGCGAGATCGATCGCACCGAGCCGGCGCAGTAGCGCGTCGTAGCTGTCCGGGCCGGTCTCACATCGCATCGGATACGTGGCTCCGACGCCGCCGATTCGGCTGATGAGCACTTCACGAGCCAGTCCTTCGTTGGAGTGCTCTGAATCGGGTGGAACGCAGCGCTCGTCGGTCCAGACGACCTCTACTGATCGCCAGTTGATCACGGTCGCCGCCGTGGCGGCGAGCCGTTCGTAGCAGCGCTTCGCCGTGGCGCCCCCGGACGCGGCGAAGACGAACACAGCGCTCGCCCGGTGCTCGTACGCGTTGAGCCATATCGAGGTGAACTCCCCTGGGACGTCCTCGACCGTGCGGAGCTCCCCGATCACTGGTGTTCGAGCAGGTCGATAGCGCTCACGGCAGCGCGCATCCAGGTCGCGTCGGGCCCGGGCCGTGACCTGAGCGCGTCTTCGAGGTCGTCCACGAGGAAGCGCTCCGGAAGGCGGACGAGACGGCGGCGCGCGGCGTTGCCGACGACGGTCGTGGCGACGCGAACCTCATACGCGTCGACCGCCTCGATGAGGAGCTCGGCCTGTCGATCCCGGTGCCGGGCCCGTATCTGCACCTTCGGCTGGTCTCCGTCGGCGAGTCGGATGTTGGCCGGGGACAGCTCGAGGCGGCTCATCAGCCAACCGGCCAACAGCGTCGACCAAGGCCGGGTGCCGGTGATATCGGCGTGTTCGACCCCGAGCGCGAACGGTGATATGTCGGCGCCCTGGAACGAGTCGGCCAAGAGGAGGCGCCAGGGTCGGAGCCGGATCCACGCCAGGTCGGTAGTGCCAAGCTCCCCCAGCCCAGCCAGGTCGAGCTCGGCGAGTGGGCGTCCGATCCGAGCGCTGTCGATGATCACTTGGTTGGCGCGTGTCACGACCGGTTCCCCGCGGCGGGGGAGTCGTCCCGGCAACCACACCGCCAGCGGGAGGCCGGGCAAGATCCAGGGTTCGACGATCGAGCTCAGGTTGGCGATGGCGCCACCGTTGACGTACAAGCGGACATGTTCGACGCAGACGGACTTGGTGTCGGTGCGTTCGACCAGGCTCACGTTGATCGACGCCTTCATGCCCGCCGGTCGGGCGGCGAAGGTGGATACGACGATGCAGCGCCCGGGGACCCGTCTGCCGAGGGCGCCGGTGGCTCGGAGCGCAGCCGTGGCGTTGCGGCGATCGTCGTCCACCAGCGTGACGAGTGACACGACGGCGTTGCGGATGGAACCGGCCGGATCGCACGCCCGGATCCGCCGAATCGCCGCCTCCGCATCTCCGACGTCGGCGTCGGGCGCCGACCACAGTCCCAGGACGCGAGATCTGCTCATGGTGCTCGCCATCGGCGGCCGTCGCGTGCGACCAGCGCATCGGCGTCGACGGGTCCCCATGTGCCCGCCCGGTACGGGGCGATGGGCGGATCGTCCTTGGCCCACGCCTCCAGGATCGGCGCGACGATCCGCCACGCCTGCATGACCTCGTCGGTGCGGAGGAACAAGGTGGGGTCGCCCACCAGGGCATCGAGCAGCAAGCGCTCGTACGGATCTGGCGTCCCTTCCGGGAAAGCGGCGCCATAGAAGAACTCCATCGCCACCGGGCGGACGTCGAATCCCCGGCCCGGCACCTTTGTACCGAAGATCAACGCCAAGCCCTCGTCCGGGTGGATCCGCACGACCAGCGCATCGGGCTCGAGGCCCCCGATCCGATCCGGACCGAAGGGCGCATGGGGGGCGGCGTGGAACTGGATCGCGACCTCGCTCACGCGCTTGGGCAGTCGCTTCCCCGTTCGCACGTAGAACGGCACGCCGGCCCAGCGCCAGTTGTCGACGAGCAGCTTGACGGCGACGTAGGTCTCGACCGTGGAGGACGGCGCGACACCCGGCTCGCCCACGTAGCCCGGGACCGTGTGGCCCGCTACCCATCCCTCGGTGTACTGGCCGCGCACGCACATCTCCGGCACATCCCGGACGTTTGGGATACGCACGGCGCGCAGGGCCTTGACCTTCTCGTCGCGGATGCCCTCCGGCTCGATGGAGATCGGTGGCTCCATGAGCCCGAGCGACAGGACCTGCATGACGTGGTTCTGGACCATGTCGCGCAGCGCTCCCGTCTGCTCGTAGAACGCCGAGCGATGACCGACGCCCTCGCTCTCGGCGACGGTGATCTGCACCGAGTCGACGTATCGCCGGTTCCAGACCGGTTCGAAGACGGCATTGGCGAAGCGCAGCGCGAGGAAGTTCTGCACCGTCTCCTTGCCGAGGAAGTGGTCGATGCGGAAGACCTGGCTCTCGTCGAACACGGCGTGCACGCACCGGTCGAGATCCTCGGCACTGTGCAGGTCCGTGCCGTAGGGCTTTTCGATCACGATCCGGACGAAGGCGTCGCTGGCACTGGCAGTCGGGCGATTGAGCCGGCGGCGGCCGAGCGCACCGATCACGGTGGGGACGACGGCAGGGGGCACGGCCAGGTAGTAGAGGCGGTTCCCGTCGGTGCCCCGGCTGCGGTCGACCTCGTCGAGCGTCGTCGCCAACCGCTCGAACGTCTCATCGTGGTCGTAGTCGCCGCTGACGTAGCGGAACGCCGGGAGCAGGTCCTGCCACGAGGCCTGGTCCCCACCGTCCGCCCGCCGACGGTCGGATGATGGCACTCGCTCCCGAGCGACCCGGCGGAAGTCCTCGTCGGTCCAAGGCGTGCGCGCCACGCCGACCACGGCGAAGCGCCCGGGCAACTCGCGTCGAGCCGACAGTCGAGCGAGCGCCGGGAGCAGCTTCCGCGTGGTGAGGTCTCCCGAGGCGCCGAACACGACCAATGCACATGGCGCGGCGGGGGGCGTGTCGGCACCGTCGACGAGCGGGTTGACGCCCGCCCCGGGATCGGCAACGGCCGACACGGTGCTCTCCATCAGGAGACGAGCTCTTCCAGCCGGGACAGCGGCAGCCGCGCTACCCGGCGGCCGCGTCGGCGTAGCGACGTCAGGTCGCCGAGCGCTTGGGCCTCCAGCAGCTGGCGGAAGGTGTAGCGACGGTCGGGTATCTGGAAGTCGATGCCATGCGAGTCGTCGACGATCTGGACGAAGACTCCTTGGTTCGGGCCGCCCTTGTGGAGCTGTCCCGTCGAGTGCAGGTAGCGAGGTCCGAACCCGACCGTGGTGGCGACGCGGTGCTCGTCCCGCAGCGCCAGCCGTGCCCGTTGGAGCCGCCGGGCGTTGGCGTCGTTGGGCTCGACGAACGCCTGCAGCGCGATGTAGTCGCCGGGGTTCACATCCTTTAGGGCCACCCCGGGATCGTCGTGGCCGACGTCGCGGGCGATCTGGCGTGGATCGCCCTTCGCCAGGATGCGCCGGGTGGCGGCCTTGGCTTCCTCGACGTCCGGCTGGTCGAACGGGTTGATCTCAAGGACGTGCCCAGCGACGGCGGTGGCGAACTGCCACCGGAAGATCTCGGCACCGAGAAGGACTGGCTCGCGGCGGCCGAGCTGGGCGAGCGGCGCTCCGGTGCCCTCGAGTTCGGTCAAATGTTCGTCCTCTCGGAGCCCGACGAACAACCGGTCGGCGCCATAGTGCTCGGGTGTTGTCAGGTCCTCGTCGACGACCGGCACGATGCCGGTGCCTTCCTTCCCGGTGGACTCGGCGACGAGCTGTTCGATGAACGTGCAGATCGGTGAGACGTCCTCCGGTGTCACGAGCGTGAGCTTGTTCCAACCGCTGCGTGCCGCTTCGCCGGCCACGAGCCCGAGCCAGAGCCCAGGGTTCCGCTCGCACGGCACGCAGCGGTTGCACGCAGCCGCCATCTCGGCGGCCGCTTCGATCAGCTCGTCGAGGTCGGCACCGACGAGGGCCGCTGGCACGAGCCCGAACAGCGACAGGGCCGAGTAGCGCCCCCCGACATCCGGGGGATTGAGGAACACCTTGCGAAAACCCCGGCGACCAGCGATGGCCTCGAGCGGCGTCCCGGGATCGGTGATCGCAACGAACTGACGGCCGTGGCGCAATCGGGCGAAGTAGTAGTCGAGATGCGCCAAGGTTTCGATCGTCGCCCCCGACTTGGAGGCCGCGATGAACAGCGTCCGGCGGAGATCGAGCGACCGATCCAGACTGGCGATGGCCGCCGGGTGGGTGGTGTCGAGCACGGTGAACTCGAAGGAGCCAGGTTCGGCTCCGAACGTGCGCCGGAACATGTCAGCGGCCACGCTGGAGCCGCCCATGCCGGCCAGCACCACGTGGGTGAACCCGTCGGATCTCACCTCGTGCGCGAACGCCCGCAGCTCGTCGACGCGCTCGGCCATCGTCTCGGGCAGGTCGAGCCACCCGAGACGGTCGCTGATCTCCGTCGGGCTGTGCTTCCAGACCGTGTGGTCCCGGCGCCATATCCTCCCGACCAGATCATCCCGCTCCGCCGCGTCGAGGCGCTGATCGACCCGGTCCTCGAGCGGGCGCGGACCGCGGAGCGTGTGCCGCCTGCGGGGCGGCATCTCGGCGGTCAACTTGGCGTCGATCGCTGCGAGCAGCTTGGCAAAGTCGGTGTCGAATGCGGCCAAGCCCTCGTCGAGGAGTCGCGCCGTCACGCGATCGAGGTCGATGCCGTGCTCGCGCACGTAGGTCATGTGGATGTCGGCGGTCTCGAGGTTGTCGAGCAGGGCACCGGGTCGAACCCGGCCGTGATCCCGGACGGCCGTCAAGGTGTGCTCGGGCATCGTGTCGACGGTGTCGGGACCGACCAGCGCCTCGACGTAGTAGACGTCGGAGTAGGCGGGATTCTTCGTGCCCGTCGACGCCCACAGAGGCCTCTGGACGCGTCCACCCTCTGCCGCAAGCCGTTCCCAGCGTTCGCCGGCGAACACGTCGCGGAAGCACCGGTAGGCGAGCTTGGCGTTGCAAATCGCGGTGCGACCCCGCAGCGGGGAGCCCTCTGGGAGGTGCGGGTCCACCGCGGTGTCGACCCTGGAGACGAAGAACGAGGCGACCGATGCGACGACATCGAGCGGCTTCCCGTCGGCGAGCCGCCGTTCGAGGCCGGCCAGGTACGCCCGTGCCACCTGTTCGTACACGGCAACCGAGAACAGCAGGGTGATGTTGACGTTGATGCCGTCCGCCGTCAGCCGTTCGACCGCCGCCACACCCGCGGGCGTGCCGGGGACCTTGATCATCACGTTGGGCTTGCCGATCCTGGCGGCGGTGTCGTGCGCGGCCGCGATCGAGCCGGCCGTGTCGTGGGCGAGCGCCGGTTCGAGCTCGAAGGACACGAAGCCGTCGCCGCCCTCGGTGTCGGCGTGGACCGGACGCAGGACATCGGCTGCCATGCGGATGTCATCGTGAGCGAGCTCGTAGAACACGTCGCGGGGATCGCGGGCTCCGAGGGCGGCGAGCCGGGCGATGCCCCAGTCGTAGTCGGTCGAGCCCGCGATGGCCCGCCCGAAGATGGTGGGGTTCGACGTCACTCCCGTCACCGCGTCGTGGCGGACGTGATGCTCCAGGCCGCCACTCGTGAGGAGGCCACGCCGCAGGTAGTCCAGCCACACGCTCTGGCCCGCGGCGCGCAGCTGGTGGAGCGGAGTCACGTCACTCCCGACGATCGAGCGGCGCGAGCCCCGGTTCGGTCGATCAGTGACAGGGCGCGCTGTGCGACATGATCCGGCGTGAGCCCATAGGCCTCGAGGAGGTCGCGGGCGGGTGCCGAGGCACCGAAGGATTCGAGCGAGACGACGTCGTCGGTGTACCGACACCATCCCTGTCCGCCCCCGGCCTCAATCCCGAGGCAGGGGACCCAGGGCGGGAGCATCTCGTCGCGATAGGACGCTGGCTGCGCGTCGAAGAGCTCCCACGAGGGCATGGACACCACGCGGGCGGTGACGTCCGACCTGGCGAGCAGATCCCGCGTCGCCAACGACAAGTGCACCTCCGATCCCGTGGCGACCAAGACGACGTCACCGCCATGGGCCCGGATGTACGCGCCGCGGGCCACCGCACCTGGTGGCGGCGCCGGCAGGCTCGGCACCTTCTGGCGGGTGAGCGCGAGCACGGTCGGCCCCGTGCGCCGGGCCAGAGCGAACAGCCAGGCGGCCGCCGTCTCGTTGGCGTCCGCAGGGCGGAGCACGACCAGTCCAGGAATCGCGCGCAGGCTGGAGAGGTGCTCGATCGGCTGATGCGTGGGGCCGTCCTCGCCGAGTCCGATCGAGTCGTGCGTGAACACGTAGACGACCGGAAGCCTCATGAGGGCCGCTAACCGGATGGCGGGGCGCATGTAGTCGGAGAAGACGAGGAAGGTCCCGCCGAACGGCCGTAGCCCGCCGTGGGCAGCCATGCCATTGAGGATCGAGCCCATGGCGTGCTCCCGGACCCCGAAGTGAAAGTTGCGGCCGCCGAACTCACGACAAGAGACGTCGCCCGACCCTTCGAGGTAGGTGTCGGTCGACGGGGCGAGATCCGCCGAGCCACCGATCAGCTCGGGCAGCCGACGGGCCAGGGTGTTCAGGACTTGCCCGGAGGCCGAGCGGGTCGCCATCTCGTCGCTGAACGACGGTGGCGAATCGTCCCATCCGGGTGGCAGCTCGCCGCGCGTGACGCGGAGAAACTCGTGCGCCGACGCAGAATGGTCTCGCTCATAGGCGTCGAACCGGGCTTGCCACGCCCCGTGGAGAGTCTTGCCGATCTCGACGACTTCCGCCTCATAGAGCTGGTGGACTTCGTGGGGTACGACGAAGGGCTCCTCGTACGGCCAGCCCAGGTTGCGCTTGGCCTTCCGGGCTTCTTCGGGCCCGAGCGGCGCACCGTGGGCCGCGGCGGTCCCAGCCTTCGTCGGCGCCCCGTAGCCGATCTCCGATTCGACTATGAGGAGCGACGGGCGCGTCTTCTCAGCCACAGCCGCCGTCGTGGCCGCGTCCAGCCCCGCCAGATCGTTCACGTCGCCGGCGCGCACAACGTGCCAGCCGTAGGCCTCGAATCGACTGCCCACCTGCTCGCAGAACGCCAGATCCGTCGAACCCTCGATGGTGATGTGGTTGTCGTCGTAGAAGGCGATCAGCTTGTCGAGGGGCAGGTTGCCGGCCAGGGAGGCGGCCTCGGCGGACACGCCCTCCATTAGGTCGCCGTCGGAGCAGACGACGTAGGTGCGGTGATCGACGATGTCGTGTCCGGGTCGGTTGTAGCGCTGGGCCAGCATCCGCTCGGCGATCGCCAGCCCGATCGCGTTGGCGAACCCCTGCCCGAGCGGTCCCGTCGTGACCTCCACGCCGGGGGTGAGGCCCCGCTCGGGGTGCCCGGGGCACCGTGAGCCAAGTTGGCGGAACCGCTTCAGCTCCTCGAGCGGCAGGTCGTAGCCGCTCACGTGGAGGAGGGCGTAGAGGAGCATGGAGGCGTGCCCGGCGGAGAGCACGAAGCGGTCGCGGTCGGGCCAGCCGGGGTGGGTGGGATCCTGCTTGAGGAAGCGGGTGAAGAGGAGGTGCCCGAGCGGTGCCAGCGCCATCGGCGTACCGGGATGCCCCGACTGGGCTGACTCGACGGCGTCGATGGCGAGAGCGCGGATGGTGTTGATGCTCAGCGCGGTGGCGTCGTCGTCTAGGTGTCGTCGCCGGCTGTGGTGCCGATGCAGGGTGATGTCGGGCCGCAGGTCCTGCTCGTCGACAGCCATGCTGGCGCCTCATCCACGCTCGGGTGTCGGCGCCGCCACATCTGCAGGTGGCGGCGTCGTCGTTACTACGAGGCAGGCCCACCAATGCACCAGTCGTTCCCGTGGCGGTAGCTCGTCAACACCGACCCCTTCCTCGGCAGAGTCGGCCAGCCATTGGCCGAGCTCGGGTTCGTGGGAGATCCCTTGCAAGCGGGTCGTGCGCCAACGAACGAACCACATGGGCGCGGTGCCGTCGTAGCCAAGCAGTCCTCGGCCGACGTCGAAGTCGTCGACGCGGGGGGCCCGCCCGGCACGGCCCGCACGCCTCACGCCGAGAGTCGCCGCGGCCCAGTGCGCGTCCTCACGACTCTCAGCGGGATCGACGACGAGGCGTCCATCGAGCTGGTGCCCCAGCAGGAAGCCGTAGCCTGCGTCGGGACAGGGAACGCCGAATCCGGGCTCGCGGGGCGGCTCCAGCATCTCGACCGGCCGGGGTGGCAGCCGCTGCGGCGGTGGTATGCCAGCGAAGTCCGTGAGCCTCACCTTGACCAGGGCGGGCTGGGGGACGTACTCGGGGGTGCCCATCGGCATTCCCTCCTAGGGTCGGCGGCACCCGTTCGGCGTGTAATCGCCGTCGCCTCTCACCTTGGGCGGCCGGGCCGTGCGACGGCACCCCGTGATCGCGTGGTCCTTGAAGCGACTGGTGCTCGGCCTGCCAGGCGAGAGGGCTACCCGGTCAGTGGCCTGTCGACCAGACCGCTCTCGAGGGCGTAGCGCACTAGCTCCGCGCGCGTGGTGGCGCCGATCCTGGTCATGGCTCGCGCCCGGCGTGCCTCGACGGTCCTCAGGGGTACGGCCAGCAGCTTGGCTACCTCGCGGTTGGTGTAGCCGAGGGCGGTCAACCGCACCACGTCGGCCTCGCGGCGTGACAGGATCCTGGCGTCGCCGCCTGACCGCCCGGCCGTCGCTGCCCCCTGCCGGGGTGATGTGCCCGTGTCCTCCTCACCGAGGGCCGCACTGACGCGGATCGAGCGAAGCGTGGCCTTGAGGTGACCAACACTGGGTTCGGGCCCGGCCTCTAGTAGCGCCTGCAGGTCGGCGGTCTGGTGCTCGATCGCGCGCAGGCGTTCGGCGGCGCGTCGCTCGAAGTCGATGTCGACGGCGATGCCTATCCATCGGGTGACCCGGCGTCGCCAGGGGCGGAGGGGTACGGCGCGAAGGGTGTGCCAGCGATAGATGCCGTCCTGTCGCCTGATGCGGCACTCGGCCTCGTACGGCGTGACCGCTTTCTTCGCTTCCTCCCACGCGGAGCTTGCCGGGGCGGCGTCTTCTTCGTGAATCAACTCCATCCAGCCCCACCCGTGGTTGGTCCGCGGCGGCAAGCCCGTGTAGTCGGTGCCCCGGCTGTTGAGGTAGCCGATGGATCCGTCGGCAGCGGACACCCAGGCGATGTGAGGCATGACCTCGGCGACGGCCTCGAAATCCACTCGAAGCAGCCTGCTCACCCGGTCCTCCCGTCGCGAGTCGCCATTGACACGCTGAACCGCTCGCAATCTGTCCCCAGTTGATCACCCTCAGCGCCCGCAGTGTAGGCGTCGGCGCGGTTGAGTGCTCGCGACCGCACGATCCGTACCATTCTTGCGAACAGCAGGCCGGCGTCGTACGAACGTACGTTTGAGATCAACCTGCGGCAAAACCGCTAGTGTTGGGTCGCTTGGGTTCACGGTGACCACGGTTCGGAGAGAGGGGGGATGGCCGACGCGGTGGGTCTCGGCTTGTTGCCTCCGCCGACGTAAGGGCAACTGGCGGCACTGCGCGGCATGGCGACTGAGTTGAAGGGCACGCCTCATGGCCGAGAAGAACCCCGGCGCCGGGTTCGATGAACCCGCCATAGGGCGGGAGCTGACTTCGATGCGCGCCCTGCTCGAGCTGTCGACGCTACTGACCACGGCCAATGACGAGACCGACATCATGCGTGAGGTCACCGCCGCGGTCCCTTCGCTTTGCGACTGCCGCATCGTGGCACTCCGCGTGGAAGGGTCGTGGCTGCCCGACCCGCCCGGCGTGCCCGACCCCGCACTGCTCGAGGCGGATGTCGCTAGGCTCGGCCTCCCGGGGGGGCGCTTGCTCGTACCGGGCGTAACGTGGGCCTGGGCTTACCCGCTGGCCAGCCGCGGTGGGGTGCTGGGCGTTCTCGTCGTGGCGGCCGATGCCGAGCCGGAGGAGTGGCAGCACCTCCTGCTCGGACAGCTTGCCAAGCAGGTCGTGAGTGCCCTGGTCAACAATCGTCGGCACGAGCAGGAACAGGCCACGGCCGCGCGGCAGACAGCCATCGCCGACCAGCTGCGCATGGCCAACCTGGAGCTGGAGCGGTCGCGGCGCGCCGCAGAGAGCGCCCGCGAGGCTGTCCAACAGCAGGTGGATGTCCACGATCGCCTCACCCGCACAGCGGTGGCCGGTGGAGGCGCGGAGGGGATCGCACAAGCCGTCCACGAGCTCACCGGACTCCCGGTCGCCATCGAGGACCGCTTCGGCACACTGATGGCTTGGGCGGGCCCGGACAGGCCGGAGCCGTATCCGAAGGCCCGGCCGCGCGCGCGCGCGGCGCTGATCCGCGCGGCTCGCGAGCACGGGGGGCCGCTGCAACGTGGCGATCGAGTGATCGTCGTGGCCCAGATCCGGGACGAGGTGCTGGGCGTCATCGCCCTCATCGATCCCGGCAGCACCTGGGTCGAGGTGAACCGGGGGGCGTTGGAACACGGGGCGACGGTGCTGGCTCTCGAGTTGGGGCATCTCCGCAGCGCCGCCGAGGTGGAGCTGCGACTCGGGCGTGATCTGATCGAGGAACTGCTGGTTGGCGGCCATCTCGAAGGCATCCTCGAACGCTTCCGGGCGATCGGCTACGACCTCGACCGACCACATCGCGTCGTCGTCGTCGAGGTCACGAGTCAGCGCGGAGACAGCGACGTCGCGTTCCAGGCGGTGCGACGGGCCGCCCGCGACGTGGGGCTCGGCACGTTGCTCGTCGCTCGAGGCGGCGGCATCGCCGTGCTCGCCGACGCCCATGGCGACTGGGAGCCGTTCCGGCTCACGGTTCTGGCCGAGCTCGGCGGCGACGGCGGCTGCCGAGCCGGCGTCGGCGGACAGTGCACAGCTCCGGCGGACTTCTCCAGATCGTACAGAGAGGCGCTGCTGGCCCTGCGGGTCCAGCGGGGCGTCGGTGGCCCCGACCAGGTGAGTGTCTTCGATGACCTCGGCGTCTACCGCTTGCTCTCCGAGTCCGCAGACGTCGAGGCCGTCCAGGGCTTCGTGCAGCGCTGGCTCGGCACGCTACGCGAGTACGACCTCGCTAAAGGCGCCGAGCTGGTCAGGACGTTGACCAGCTATCTGGAGTGCGGCGGCAACTACGACAGCACTGCCAGCATGCTCTCGATCCACCGGAGCAGCCTGCGCTACCGCCTGGGGCGGATCCGACATATCTCTGGCCACGACCTCGCCGACGCTGACACCAGATTCAATCTGCAGCTCGCCACCCGTGCTTGGTCCACGGTGCAAGCGATGCGCGAGGCCTGAGCGGCGGACCAAGGCTCGTCCCCACAGGTGCAGGTCGTCACCCGAATTCGTCACCATAGGTGGCAGCGCCACCGCGGACGGATCTGGGAACGTAGAACGGGTGCCCCACCAACCCGCCCGGTGAGGAGATGATGCGCCATGACGCGTCGCACCGCCGGAGTTCCGTCAGACCGGACGAAGGAGGAATCGGCGCATGCCTTCGGGCAGGCCGCACCTGAGATCGTCGGCGGTGTCGTTGACTCGCCGGGAACGCGGGAGGCCCAGGTCACCCGTTGCCTGGACGGCTTGTCGGCACCGGCACGCCGGCTGGTCGAGATAGGGGCCGTTCTCGGAGCTTCGTTCACGGTCGCCGACGTGGCCGAGGTGCTGGGGCAGCCGATCGGCGGCCTGTTGGCGACCGTTCAGGAAGCGGTCGACGCCGGCGCCATCGTGCTGACGCCCGACGCGCTGGAATTCCGCCATGAGGTGATCTGCCGGGTTGCCTACGAGGCGGTACCGCCGGCGTTGCTCATGCCGCTGCACCGGCAGATCGGGAAGCTCTTCCTCCAGCGCCGAGAGTGGGCTGCGGCGGCCAACCACCTGATGCATGGCGTGACTGCGGGAGACCGGGAAGCGGCCGCCGGTCTCGAGCACGTTGCGCGCCAGGTCCGCACGTCGTCGCCCGAGTGGGCCAGCGAGCTGGCACTACGCGCCCTCGCCCTGACCGATGCCGCCGATGTCGACCGCTTCGGGCGAGCTGCGACGGTGGTCGAGAGCCTGGTCAGCGCTGGCCGACTCGCGGAGGCCAACTACGTGGCGCGCCATGCCCTCAGATCGCGCGGCGTGCCGTCCGCGGCTGCGGCACGCCTGAGGCTGGCGCTCGCCGAGCAGTTGCTCTTCTCGGGGCAACCCCAGGCCGCTGCCGATGAGCTCCAGTCCGTCGTGTCGGACTCCGAGGTGCCTGACTTGGTCCACGCCCCCGCCGAGCTGTGCCTGCTGAGGACGATGCTGGCCATCGACGACCGGTCCGGGGCCGGCCGCCAGGTAGAGGCGATCCTTTCCGGCGGTCGTGGCCGCGACGAGTTCCTCCCGGCAGCGCTCGCAGCGCTCGGCGTCATCACCTGGCGCGACGGCCTAGTGGCCGACGGTCTGGCGCTTGTTCGCGCCGCGGCGCTGCGGAGCGACCGGCAGCCCCTGGCCACGGCTGATCCCTTCGCACGGGCCTTCCTCGCGTCGATGCTCACTGCACTCGGCGACCTAGATGAAGCGACACAGCTCATAGAGGCCACGGACGACGACATCAGCGTCGCCGGTGACAGGTTGTGGTCGGCTGCCCCGGCCGTCGCGGCGGCGCGGGTCAACCTGGTGGCCGGGAGGCTCGCCGATGCGTCGGCGTCGGCACATGCCGCCATCGACCGGGCCAACGAGTTGGGGACGTCCTGTTTCCTGCCCGCGGCGCGGGCAGTGCTGGCAGAGGTGGCTTTGATGTGTGGCGAACTGTCCGAGGCGGCGGCTCACCTCGAGTGCAGCGGCTCGGACACCGCCTGGCCACCGTGGAGCGCGTGCGGGCGGCGCCTGGCCGAGGCGAGGCTGTCCGAGGCGGAAGGTGGTCTTGAACGGGTGCTGGCGCAGGACGCCGACCTCTACGACGACGTGGCCGTGGATGCCGGCCTGCTGCTCGATGATCCGATGGGCGCTGCCTGGCTCGTGCGAACGGCGCTGGCAGGGGATGATCCGGATCGGGCGGAGCGGGTGCTGGTCCAGGCCGAGCATCTTGCCGTTGTGAACTCCTCGTTCCAAGCGGTGGTGGCCGCGGCCAAACATGCCCGCGGCCTGGTCCATGAGGAACCGCGATTGGTGCAGGAGGCAGCCGAGCTCCATCGCCACCCGGCGGCGAAGGCGTCGGCCTGGGAGGATGCCGGCGTCCTCCGGTTGGGCGTCGCCGACCGTGCGGCGGGCAGGCACCTGCTCGAACGGGCCGTCGTCGCCTACCAGCAGCTCGGCGCCGAGCGGGACGCCGCGCGGGTGCGTTCCCGCTTGCGGGCGATCGGTGTTCGATGGCGGCACGGTCGGCGGACCGATCGCCCCGTGTCGGGCTGGGCCAGCCTCACCGACACCGAGCAGGCGGTGGCCGAGCTCGTCGCGGAGGGCCTCACCAACGCCGAGGTCGCCGAACGCATGTATCTGTCACGCCACACCGTGGACTTCAACCTGCGCCAGATCTTCCGCAAGCTGGGCATCCGCTCCCGCGTCACGCTCGCCCGCCTCTACCTCGAGCGCCAGCGCGGCAACAACGCCATCGACCACGCGTCCGCGTGATGCCCGGCGTCGTCGCGTGGCCCCACACTGAGAGCCGTGCGATGTCGGCACCTGTGGATGATCCGGCGTGTCGTGGCCTCGGCATCGGGTTGCGAGGACTGCCTGGCGGCCGGGCGGCGGGATTGGGTGCATCTGCGGCTGTGCCAGACCTGTGGTCATGTGGGCTGTTGCGACAGCTCGCCTGGCCGCCACGCCACCAGGCACTACCACGCCGCCGGCCACCCGGTGGTCCGGTCGTTCGAGCCGGGAGAGGACTGGTTCTGGTGCTACGCCGACCAATTGATGTTCAACCTCTCGGCGGCGCCGCCCGCCGTGTCCCACCCTTGAACGGCGGGTCGAGGCGGCAACCACCGTCCACCGCGGGTACGGAGGGTGGATGCCGGGAACGTACGCTGCGGCCATGCCCGCCCACGAGACCCGGTCGTGGCTGATCGACATGGACGGCGTCATCGTGCGCGAGGAGGAGCCGATCGAGGGTTCGGCCGAGTTCCTGGCTCGCCTCCGTGCCCTTGGCACGCCCTTCCTGGTCCTGACGAACAACTCGATGTACACACCCCGAGACCTGGCGGCCCGCTTGAGGGCCGGCGGGTTCGACGTAACCGAGGACAACATCTGGACCTCGGCACTGGCGACCGCTCGCTTCCTCGATGACCAACGACCGGGCGGCTCGGCCTTCGCCATCGGCGAGACCGGCCTCACCACCGCGCTGTATCAGATCGGCTACGTCCAGACGGAGCTCAAGCCCGATTACGTTGTGCTGGGCGAGACCCGGACGTACAGCTTCGAGCGCATCACCAAGGCCATCCGGCTCATCGACGGAGGCGCCCGGTTCATCGCCACCAACCCCGACTCGACGGGCCCCAGCCCTGGCGGACCCCTGCCCGCCACCGGATCGGTCGCCGCGCTGATCAGCCGGGCCACGGGGGTGGCACCATACTTCGTGGGCAAGCCCAACCCGCTGATGATCCGGACAGCGCTCAACCGCCTCGAGGCGCATTCGGAGACGACCGTCATGGTCGGTGACCGGATGGACACCGACGTGGTCGCCGGGCTCGAGGCGGGACTCCAGACCGTGCTCGTGCTCTCGGGCGTCGCGACCGCGGCCGAGGCCGGCCGCCACCCCTACGTGCCGTCCCGGGTGGTCGACTCGGTCGCCGACCTGCTCGACGAGCTGTCCGAAGGGAGGCTCCCTGGCGAGCCTGCGGCGGATGCGACGCGCAGGACTGATCCTGAGCCAACGGAGTAACTCGTCATCCATGGTCGTCGAGCGGTGGTACCGGAACGGAGCGATCTACTCCGTCGACGTCGGCTTGTTCCAGGACACCGACGGGGACGGCGTCGGAGACCTCGCCGGCCTCGCGAGTCGCCTGGACTATCTGTCGCGGCTGGGTGTGACGACGATCTGGCTCAACCCGATCCACCCCTCGCCGCGGCGCGACGGCGGCTACGACATCACCGACTACTACGGCGTCCACCCCCGGTTCGGGACCCTCGGGGACTTCGCGATGCTGCTCGACGGCGCCGACGAGCGGGGAATACGCGTGATGCTCGACCTGGTGATCAACCACACCAGCGACGAGCACCCCTGGTTCCGCTCGGCCCGCGCCGACCGCTACTCGCCCTACCGCGACTGGTACGTCTGGTCGGACACCGAGCCGCCGGACCGATTCGAGGGGCAAGCCTTCCCCGGTGTCGAGAGCGAGACCTGGACCTACGACGACCAGGGCGGCGCCTGGTACCGGCACCGCTTCTACTCCTTCGAACCCGACCTCAACACCGAGAACCCGGCGGTCCGCGCGGAGATCGGCAAAATCGTCGGCTCATGGGTCCGGCTCGGCGTATCCGGCTTCCGGATAGACGCCGCACCCTTCGTGATCGAACCCAAACGGCCGGGCGCGGACCTGTCGAAGAAGGACTACGGGTTCCTGCGCGAGCTGCGCGAGGGTGTGTCGTGGCGCCGCGAGAAGGCGGCGTTGTTGGCCGAGGCCAACGTGCCTGACGAGGAGTTGCTCGAGTACTTCGGTCACGCCGACGGCTCGGCAAGCCGGGTGCAGATGATGTTCGCGTTCCGGCTCAACCAGGCCATCATGTTGGCCCTCGCTCGCAAGGACGCCCGCCCGATCGCAGCGACGCTGCGGGAGCTACCCGACCTGTCCCGCCACGGCCAATGGGCCACGTTCCTGCGCAACCACGACGAGGTGGACCTGGGCCGGCTCACGGCCGAGGAACGCCAGCAGGTCTTCGACGCCTTCGGGCCCGATCCCGACATGCAGCTCTACCACCGAGGAATCCGGCGCCGGCTCTGTCCGATGCTCGGCGGCGACCGCCGCCGTCTGGAGATGGCCTACAGCCTTCAGTTCACGATGCCCGGAACCCCGGTCATCAGGTACGGGGACGAGATCGGGATGGGCGAGAACCTCGCCCTGCCCGAGCGGCAAGCCATCCGTACACCCATGCAGTGGGACGACACCCTCAACGGCGGGTTCTCGCGCGCGCCATCCGACCAGCTACCAGTCCCCGTCATCAGCACCGGCGAGTACGGCTACCGGCAGGTGAACGTGACCGACCAGCGCCGCGACCCGCACAGCCTGCTGGTGTGGGTCGAGCGCATCTTGCACACGCTGCGCGAGACCGAGGAGATCGGATGCGGGCAGCACTCGATCCTCGACGTAGGCCCGCCGCACGTGCTCGTCCATAGCGCCACCGGGGACGGCGGTGCCATGCTGTTCCTGCACAACCTCGCCGACCGGCAGTGCCAGGTCCGGGTCGGCTGGCCGGCCGAGCGGCCCGGTCGGCCGCTCAGCGTCGCCGCTGACAGCGATTACGGCGACAAGGTGGATCTCGATGCGATCGACCTCGCCGGCTACGGCTACCGCTGGATCCGACTCCGCAAGCATCCCTGATGTCCAGCCAGGCGTGGTGGCAGCGCGGCGCCATCTACCAGGTCTACCCGCGGTCGTTCGCGGATGCCGACGGCGACGGCATCGGCGACCTCCGCGGGATCATGGAGCACTTGGACCATCTGTCGGACCTCGAGGTGGCGGCGGTTTGGCTGTCGCCGATCAACCGCTCGCCGATGGCCGACTTCGGCTACGACGTGGCCGACTACTACGACGTCGATCCCCTCTTCGGCACCCTGGCCGACCTCGACCGCCTCGTCCAGGACTGCCACGCCCGCGGGATCCGGGTGATCCTCGACTGGGTGCCCAACCACACGTCGGACCAGCACCCGTGGTTCGTCGCCTCGCGCTCGAGCCGCGACGATCCCAAGCGCGACTGGTACGTGTGGCGCGACGGGCGGGACGGGGGCCCACCCAACGACTGGCGCTCGACGTTTGACAAGGTCGGCCCGGCGTGGACGTTCGACGAGCGGACCGGCCAGTGGTACCTGCATTCCTTCCTGCCGCAACAGCCCGACCTCAACTGGGACAACCTCGAGGTCGAGGGGGCGATGCACGACGTGCTGCGCTACTGGCTGGACCGTGACGTCGACGGGTTCCGCGTCGACGTGGTGCAGAAGATCGCCAAGGATCCGCTGCTGCGCGACAACGCCGGCGCCGCTCGCCGCCACGACGAGGACTGGGACACGATCCGCGACCGCCTGCGCGGGATCCGCCGGGTGATCGACGAGTACCCGGACCGGGTGCTGATCGGCGAGGTCTACCTGCTGGACCTGCACCGGGTGGTCCTCTACCTCAACAGCGGCGACGAGCTGCACCTGGCGCACAACTTCGTGTTCCTGTGGTTGCCCTGGAACGCCGAGGCGTTCCGTACCTCGGTCGACGACTTCGTGGCGCTCGCCGTCGAGGCGGCGTGGCCGGCGTGGTTCTTGGCCAACCACGACCACTCGCGCGTGGCCAGCAGGTTCGATGATGGAGGGCACGGTCAAGGGCGAGCGCGGGCCGTGGCGCTGATGCTCTACACGTTGCGGGGCACACCGTTCATCTACCAAGGCGAGGAGCTCGGCCTGCCCGACGCGGACATCCCACCAGAGCGCGTGGTGGACGTCGACGGGCGCGATCCCGAGCGCGCCCCGATCCCCTGGCGACCGCCGTCGGAGGTGGGGGAGGGCGCGGGCTTCACAACCGCCAAACCGTGGCTGCCGCTGGTTGCGGACGCCGAGCACCTGTGCGTCGAGCGCCAGGCCGCAGACCCCCGCTCGATGTTGACGCTCGTGCGCCGCCTGGCGGCGGTGCGCGCCCGCACACCGGTGCTCCACAGTGGCGCCCAGCGCACGGTGGATGCCGGCGCGGACGTCTTCGCCTGGCTGCGCGAGGGCGAGGGCGAGCGGCTCCTCGCGGCCATGAACTTTGCCACCGACGCGGTGCCCTTCCGCCCGTTGACCGATATGCCACGACGGGCGGCGCTGGTGCTGTCCAGCGACCCCGACCGAGCGGACAGGGAGGTGGATCCCAACGGCTTCGTGCTCCGGCCGAGCGAGGCGGTGCTGCTGAGGCTGAAGGAGGAGGCATGAGACTTCGCCGCCGCCCCGAACCCCAAGCCGGTCGGGCATGATGGATCGCTTCGCTCGGTTGCCCGGCCATCTCCGAGCCCGGCTCCGCCGTGCTTCGCCACCCACGTGGATCGATCCGATGCTCGCGACGTTGACCGACCGTCGCTTCTCCGATCCGGGCTGGCTGTTCGAACGCAAGCTGGACGGTGAGCGGTGCCTGGCCTTTCGCGAAGGACGGAACCTGCAGCTCCTGTCACGCAGGCGCCAACCGCTCGGACGCACCTACCCGGAGCTCGTCGACGTGCTGGCTACCCAGGAACCCCCCGATTTCGTTGTCGACGGTGAGGTCGTCGCGTTCGAGGACGGGCGGACCAGCTTCGCCCGGCTGCAGCAGCGCATCGGCATCACCGACCCCCGGCTCGCCCGTCGCAGCCCCGTCGCCGTCTTCTACTACCTGTTCGACGTGTTGTACCTCGACGGCCACGACGTCACGCAGTTGCCGCTGCGTGCGCGGAAGGCACAGCTCGGCGGCACCTTCCAGTTCGGCGGGCGATTGCGGCTTACCCGGCATCGCAACACCGAGGGCGAGGACGCCTTCGAGTCCGCGTGCGCGAAGGGCTGGGAGGGGGTGATCGCCAAGCGGGCGGATGCCCCCTACCGCTCGGGGCGGTCGACCGACTGGCTGAAGTTCAAATGCTCCCTCGGCCAGGAGCTCGTGATCGGAGGCTTCACCGAACCGGCGGGCAGCCGGGTCGGCCTCGGTGCGCTCCTCGTCGGCTACTACGAGGACGGCAGGCTGCGGTACGCCGGCAAGGTCGGCACCGGCTACACGGAGGCCATGCTGCGGGACCTGCGTCGCCGCCTCGACCCCCTCGAGGTTCCGTCGAGTCCCTTCGACGACGCCCGAGTCAAGGAACGCGGGGTGCACTGGGTCCGCCCTGAGCTGGTCGCCCAGATCGCGTTCACGGAATGGACGTCTGATGGGAAGCTCCGTCACCCACGTTTCGAAGGGCTGCGCGTCGACAAAGCACCATCCGAGGTCAGGCGCGAGCGACCGAGAGGCCTACCTCCGGTGCGTGCCGCTCGCGCGCATGCGACCGGGAAGGGCGGGTAGGGGTTCGCCTGTGGCACGGCCAGTGTGGAGCGGTGCGATCAGCTTTGGGCTCGTCAATGTGCCCGTGAAGGCCTACCCGGCCGTACGCGACCACGACGTTCACTTCCACCAGATCGACAGGCGCACGGGTTCCCGGATCAGCAACCGCAAGGTGTCGGCCGAGACCGGGGAGGAAGTCGCGCCCGACGACATCCGGCTGGGCTTCGCGGTCGGCGAAGGGCGTTACGTCACCTTCGACAAGGACGAGCTCGACGAGTTGCGCCCGGCGTCGACCCGGACGATCGAGGTGACCGACTTCGTCGACCTCCAGCAGGTCGACCCGATCTACTACGAACGGACCTACTGGCTGGCCCCCGCTGGGGAGGCGGCGGAGCAGGCGTACCAACTGCTGCGGGCGGCGATGGAGGACCGGCGGCGGGTGGCCGTCGGCACGATCGTGATGCGCAACCGACAGTACCTTGCCGCCATCCGACCGCTGGACGGCGCCCTCGCCATGTCGACGATGCGCTTCGCCGACGAGGTGGTGCCCCGGTCCGCTGTGGAGGAGATCCCCGACCGGGCGGCTGAGCCGGACCCAAAGATGCTCGCGATGGCGACTCGGCTCGTCGACGCGCTCACCAGCGACTGGGATCCCTTCCGCTACCACGACACCTTCACCGAGGAGCTGCGCGAGCGCATCGAGGGCAAGGAGGCCGGCGAGGAGCTCACCACCGCGCCAGGCGAGCCGGCCGAGCCCAAGGTCGTCGATCTCATGCAGGCCCTCGAGGCCAGCGTCGAGAGCGTCAAGGGCAGGAAGGGGCGCCGACGCCAGTCCCGCACCAAGTCTCGCAAGAGCGCCTGACGACGCCTCGGCGGGCCTTCAGCAGTTGGGAACCAGGGCCCGGGAGGGTGACACCCCGGGCGGTGGAACGGCGGCGCCCACCTCGGCCAGGTACTGGTGGACGAGCCGCACTGCCATGGCACCCTCGCCGACTGCCGATGCGATCCGCCGGACCGCTCCGCTACGCACGTCCCCGACGGCAAACACGCCAGGGCGGTTGGTCTCGAGGGCGTAGGGCGCGCGGTCCAGCGGCCAGCCGGCACCTCCCGTGTCCTTGCGCTGCGCGTCGACGCCGGTGACCACGAAGCCGTCTTCGTCGAGCGCCACTTGGCCACCCAGCCAGGCGGTGTGGGGCTCGGCACCGATGAACACGAAGATCGCGCGGGCCGGCTGTTCCCGGCGATCGCCTTTCATCGTCTCCTCGACGACGACAGCATCGAGCGTCTTGTTGCCGACGAGGTCCCGTACCTCGCTGTTCATGTGGATCTCGATGGCCGGGTCGCTGCGGATCCTCTGTGCCAGGTATCGGGACATGTCCCGTTCGAGGTCCCCATGGCGCACGAGGAGCGACACTCGCGGGGTGTGCCGCGCCAGGAACAGGGCGGCCTGCCCTGCCGAGTTGCCCCCACCGACGACGACGACCGGGTCGCCCGCACACATCCGGGCCTCGATCGGCGTCGCGGCGTAGTAGACGCTCGTGCCTTCGAAGTCGTCGAGGCGCCGCACGTCGAGCTTGCGGTAGCGCGCTCCCGTAGCGATCACAACGGTGCGCGAGCAGATCGTCGAGCCGTTGTCGAGCCGCACGGCATGGTGGCCGTCTTCCCGTTCGAGCGCGGCGGCGGGAGCCGGGTACTGGAGTCGTGCGTCGAACTTCTTGGCCTGAATCACCGCTCGCTCCGCTAGCTCGGCACCGGGTAGACCGGCTGGGAACCCGAGGTAGTTCTCGATGAGGGGCGACGCGGCCGCCTGGCCACCGCACGCGATCGCGTCCAGCACGACCGTCGTGAGGCCCTCTGACGCGCCGTACACCGCCGCCGCCAGGCCAGCCGGGCCAGCTCCCACGATGAGCAGATCGCAGGCGACCCGGCCCGCACCGGGCGCCGGCAGACCGATGACTCGAGCCAGCTCGGCCGCGCTCGGATTGCGCAGGACCCTGCCTCTCCACACGACGACGGGCGTCTCGTCGGGCGCCACACCGAGCTCCCGGAGCAGCGCCTCTGCGGCCGAGTCCTTCTCCAGGTCGATGTACCGGTGCGGGAGCCGGTTGCGAGCGGCGAACTCGAGCAGCCGACGCGTATCCGGCAAGAAGCAGGAGCCGAGGATCCTGAACCCGGTACCGACCTCGATCAGGACCGAACGTCGGATCAGGAACGCCCGGAGGACCAGATCGCCGAGCGTCGTGTCTTCGGTCACGAGACGGCGCAGCTCGGGGAGGGGCACGACGAGCACCTCGCCGGGCTCGCGGACGACTGCGCTGACGAAAGCCGCCTCGCCTGTGAGCAGGCTGATCTCTCCGAGGAACCGGCCGGCGCCGTGCAGGCCGAGCAAGTGCTCGTCGCCGTCGAGCCCCTCGACGATGGCCACCATGCCGCTCAGGATCACGAAGAACTGTTGCTGGACCTCGCCTTCCCGGTAGAGCACATCGCCCGCTCGGGTGGGCTGTCGCTCCCCGGAAGCGGCGAGCGCGGCGGTCTGGTGCTCGCTCAGTCGAGGGTACGCGCCATAGAGGTCGGGGGTCTCGGCGAGAGTGGCAGGCCCCGGCGCGCCCGTGCCCGCTTCGCTGCCACGACGGGCCGCATCGCTCTGCTGGAACGTCATGGCACCGGCGCCCCTCATCCCGCCCGCTGCGCCAGCGGGTCCAGGGCCTGGTCGAGCCAGTGGCGCAGCGCGGACTCGGGTGCCGCGCCCGTCTGCCGTGCCACCACCGTCCCCTTGTCGAGCACCAGGAGGGTGGGTATCCCCTGCACGCCGAAGCGACCTGCGGTCCCGGGCGACTCGTCGACGTTGACCTTCACGAGCTTGATGCGGCCGGCGCGATCACGAGCCAATCTTTCGAGGGCGGGGCTCACCGCACGGCACGGGCCACACCACGGTGCCCACAGGTCGACGAGCACCGGGAGCTGAGCCTTGTCGACCGTTTCGGCGAAGGAGCTGTCATCGGCCTCCGCAATCCAGGGCAAGGGGTTGTGGCAATGACCGCATCGAGGTCGTCCGGTGGCGGCGGCGGGCACGCGGTTCTTGCGCCCGCAGCTCGGGCACACCACGACCGACGCGTCGCCTGTCATCGGGGCGCGCTCCGATCGACCCGGGGCACGACCAGCACCGGTGACGGGCTGTGCCGCACGATGGTCGCAGCCACGCTCCCCAACACGAGCCGGCGCAGGCCCGTCCACGACCGGGTGTTGGCCACGACGAGCGTGGCGGGATGATCGAGCAGGTAGCGGTACAGCCCGCCCCAGACGCTGACCGGGTCGTAGCGGACCACGGCGTGGAGGGCATGGCCGGAGGCCAGGAAGGGCTCGACCAGCGCGGCCAGGAACCCCTCGGCGTCACCGTCGGGGCCGAACCGACGGCGGGCGAGGCCACCATCGACGGGCTCGGGCACCTCCTCGGCCACTGTGAGCACGGTGCAGGTCTCGCCGAGCAGCTCGGCCCACCTGATGGCGACGCCGACGAGCTGCGCCGACGCGGGGCTGTCGTCGACGCACGCCACCACGCCGTCGCAATGCCGGGGCGGCTCCATGTAGGGGCACACCAGCACGAGCGGATCGCGGCAGCGCGCCACCACGTCGACGGCCACGGAGCCCAGCACGGCTGCCGAGCGCGCTCGTCCATGCGTCGCCATGCACGCCACCGCGTTGTCCAGCTTGCGGAGCGTCTCGTGGATCGCCCCGGCGGAGTCCCGGTCGACCAGGACGGTGCGGTGCACGATGTGACCGGGGATCTCGATGTGGGCAAGCTCGCGGTCCCGTTGCTCGACCTGTTCGACGGACTCGACGGCGGTCAGCAGGTGGATCTCGGCCCCGAGCCTCGCCGCCAGGCGCGCCGCGATCGGTACCGCCACACGCGAGAAGTCGGAGCCATCGAGCGGCACCAGGAGCGCATCAACCCGTTCGGGGACCTGGGGCTCGCTCGCCGACACGCGCGCGGGCTCGGATCCCGTCATGTCACGACGATCGCGCCTCCGACGGTGTCTCGAACCCCCTGAACGCGTGGTTGTTCGTTCGGTCCACGCGTCCACGTGATGCACGAGCGGGTGCCCGTCGGGCATCGTGAACCGTCCGAGATGTGAGATGGAACTCGACGGCTTCAACGACGGGGGCCCGCCACATCGGTTTGGGAGTCCGTGGATCCCACAGGGCCTCAGAGCGTTGTGGCTCGGCCGGCGAGCTCGAGGTCATCGACGACACCCCCGAAGCGCCGGCCAGCGATGGGCAGCGCTGGCGGTGGCGATGATGTTGCTCGGCGCCGGGGCGCTCGTGGGCTGTGGCGACGGTGACGAGGGGGGCACGCCCACGCTCACCTGGTACACGAACCCCGACAACGGCGGGCAGGAGGACCTGGCGGCCAAGTGCACCGACGAGGCCGGCGGTGACTACCGCATCGACGTGGCGGTCCTGCCCACCGACGCCGACGGCCAGCGGGAGCAGCTGGTTCGCCGGCTGGCGGCCAACGACACCTCGATCGACCTGATGAGCCTGGATGTGGTGTTCGTGCCCGAGTTCGCCGAGGCCGGGTTCCTGCGACCGTTCAGCGACGAGGAGGCCGCCGACCTGACGCGTGATGTGCTCGACGGTCCGCTCGAGACCGCAATGTGGGACGACGAGCTGGTGGCGGCGCCGTTCTGGGCCAACACGCAGCTGCTGTGGTACCGCCAGTCGGTGGCCGAGCAGGCCGGCATCGATCCCTCCGACGGGTCGGTCACGTGGGACCAGGTGATCGAGGCCGCCGACCAGACCACTACGACCGTCGCGGTGACGGGTGCCCGTTACGAGGGCTACATGGTGTGGATCAACGCGCTGGTGATGTCCGCCGGTGGCGAGGTCTTGAAGGATCCCGAGGCCGGCAAGGACGCCACTCCCGAGCTGGACACCACCGCCGGACGCACGGCCGCCGGCATCATCCGCCGGCTTGCGACCACCGTGGCCGACCCCGCCATGTCCACCGCGATCGAGGAGAACGCCCGGGCGGCGTTCCAGGCCGACAACGGCGGGTTCATGGTCAACTGGCCGTACGTCTACGGCGCGGCTCGCGCCGCGGTCGACGACGGGTCGCTGGACCAGTCGGTGTTCGATGACATCGCCTGGGCGCGCTTCCCCGCGGTCGACTCGGGCACCGAGAGCGCCCCACCGCTGGGTGGGATCGACGTGGGGATCGGTGCGTTCAGCGAGCATCCCGACGAGGCGGTCGATGCGGTGCGCTGCATCACCTCGCTGGAGAGCCAGATCGAGTACATGGTGGCCGAGGGCAACCCGGGCGCCCGCGCGGCGGTGTTCGAGGACCCGGACGTGCGGGAGGCATTCCCGATGGCGGATCTCATCCGCGACTCGATCGACACGGCCGGGCCCCGGCCCCGCAGCGCCTACTACACCGACGTGAGCGGCGCCACCGTGCGGGAGTTCCACCCTCCGTCCGATGTCGAAGCCGATTCGACCCCCGAGCAGGCTGACGACCTCATTCACGACGTCCTTCGGGACCGACAGCTCTTGTGAGGTGACCAGGGAAGTAGCGATGGCGACCGTAACAGCACCCCCGGACCGGGGCACCGAAGCCACCGGGCGGAGGGCCCAACGGGCGCGGCTGTCGGAGCGGGCCCGTGACGAGCAGCGCCTGGGCTGGTACCTGGTGGCGCCGGCGGTCGTGGTCATGCTGGCGGTCACCGCATACCCGTTGGGGCGGGCGGTGTGGCTGTCGCTCTACAGCTACCGGCTGACCGATCCGACCGGGAAGGAGTTCGTGGGTCTGCGCAACTACGGGGTCGTGCTGACCGACAGCCTGTGGTGGCAGGACGTGTTCACCACGGTGTTCATCACTGTCGTCACCGTGGCCATCGAACTGGTCATCGGCTTCGCGTTCGCCATGGTGATGCACCGCATCGTGTTCGGGCGGCGCACCGTCCGCACCTCCATCCTCATCCCGTACGGGATCATCACGGTGGTCGCGGCCTACGCCTGGCAGTACGCGTTCGCCCTCGACTCCGGGTTCGTCAACGAGTGGTTCGGCCTGGGCGACAAGGCCTGGTTCTCCGACCGGTGGTCGGCGCTGACGGTGATCATCCTGGCCGAGGTGTGGAAGACGACGCCGTTCATCTCGCTGCTGCTGCTGGCCGGCTTGGCCCAGGTGCCCGAGGAGCTGCATGAAGCGGCCAAGGTCGACGGCGCCACGGCCTGGCAGAGGCTCAAGCGTGTGACGGTCCCCAACATGAAGGCGGCGATCATGGTGGCGCTGCTGTTCCGGACCCTCGACGCCTACCGCATCTTCGACACCATCTTCATCATGACCGGCGGCGCCGAGGACACCGAGAGCGTGTCGTTCCTGACCTACCGCCAGACCATCGTCCGCACGTCCCTCGGGCTGGGCTCGGCGGTCTCGGTGCTGCTGTTCCTGTCGGTCGTGCTCATCGCCTTCGGCTTCATCCGGGGCTTCAAGGTCGACCTGTCACGGGTGAGGGGAGACTGAGATGCGCCGCCTGCGCTCCAACCTCGGATGGGGGCTCGCCGGCCTGCTGATCGTCGTCTACACGCTGTTGCCGGTGGCGTGGATCGTGTCACTGTCGTTCAAGCAGGGCGACGACATCAACAACAAGAAGTTCCTGCCCACGGAGTGGTCGCTGGACAACTACCGGACCGTCTTCGACACCAACCTGTTCACGAGCGCGCTGCGCAACTCGATCGGCATCTCGCTGATCGCCACGACCGTGTCAGTGGGGCTGGCAGCCTTCGCCGCGTATGCCATCGCTCGGCTGCAGTTCCGGGGCAAGCGCCTGGTGCTGTCCACGGCGCTGGCCATCGCCATGTTCCCCACCATCGCCCTGGTCGGCCCGCTGTTCGACATGTGGCGATCACTCGGCATCTACGACACCTGGATAGGGCTGATCATCCCCTACATGTCGTTCACCCTGCCGCTGTCGATCTGGGTGTTGTCGGCCTTCTTCCGCGAGATCCCGTGGGAGATGGAACAGGCCGCCCAGGTCGACGGTGCCACACCATGGCAGGCCTTCCGCAAGGTCATCGTGCCCCTGGCGGCACCCGGCGTGTTCACCGCCGCGATCCTGACCTTCTTCTTCGCCTGGAACGACTTCGTGTTCGGCATATCGCTCACGGCCACGAACAACGCCCGCCCGGTGCCGGCGGCGCTGGCGTTCTTCACCGGCGAGTCGTTCTTCCAGCAGCCGACGGCCGCCATCTCGGCGGCGGCCGTGATCGTCACCATCCCGGTGATCGCGCTCGTGCTCATCTTCCAGCGGCGGATCGTCGCCGGCCTCACGGCGGGCGCGGTGAAGGGCTGATCGGAGGAACCATGGCCAGCATCCGGCTCGACCACGTGACCAAGATCTACGCAGGCGACACCCCGGCGGTTGACGACATAACCCTCGACATAGCCGACGGCGAGTTCATGATCCTGGTGGGACCGTCGGGATGCGGGAAGTCGACGATCCTGCGCATGATCGTCGGTCTGGAGGACATCACATCGGGCGACATCTACATCGGCGACCGGCGGGTCAACGACCTGGCGCCGCGTGACCGCAACCTGGCCATGGTGTTCCAGAACTACGCCCTCTACCCCCATCTCACGGTGTACGAGAACATCGCCTTCCCCTTGCGCCTGCACAGGGTGCCCGATGACGAGGTACGCCGACGGGTCGAGCAGGCCGCCGGGTTGCTTGAGCTGAAGGACTTCCTCGACCGCAAGCCGTCCCAGCTCTCCGGTGGCCAACGCCAGCGGGTGGCGACGGGCCGGGCGATCGTGCGCCAGGCCGACGCCTTCCTGTTCGACGAGCCGCTCTCGAACCTCGACGCCAAGCTGCGCGGCCAGATGCGCACCGAGCTCTCGCGGCTGCAGAGCCAGCTCGGCATCACCACTGTGTATGTCACCCATGACCAGATCGAGGCCATGACGTTGGGTGACCGGGTCGCCGTGCTGCGCAGGGGCGTGCTCCAGCAGGTCGCTGCGCCTCGCGAGCTTTACGAGCAGCCGGTCAACCTGTTCGTGGCGGGGTTCATCGGCTCGCCGCCCATGAACTTCATGCCCGCCGGCGTCGAGGGCGACACGCTGCACCTGCCCATCGGCGACGTCCGTCTGACGCAGGATGTGGCGGCGGAGGTGCAGGGGCGCCGCATCCTGATCGCCGGCGTGCGTCCCGAGCACTTCGAGGAACCTTCGAGGCTTGATGACGTCCGCCGGCGCAAGGGCCTCGCCTTCAAGGCCCACGTCGACGTCATTGAGTGGCTGGGCAGCGAGCAGTACGCCTACATCCCGTTCGAGGCGCCCGACGAGGTGCGCCGACCGCTCGAGGAGCTGGCCACCGAGCTCGACAGCGAGCAGATCCGCACCCAACTGGTGGTTGCCCTCGACGCGGAGAGCCGGGTGACCGAGGGGTCGGACGCCGAGCTCTGGCTCGACCCCAGTCGGATGCACCTGTTCGACCCTTCATCGGGCGAGAACCTCACCCGCGGCCGCGGCGCCGAAACACGCACCCTCGTGTCGGTGTGAGAAAGGACGAGCGCTGGCTTCAGCCGTCCCATGGGAGGGTGCCCTGAGATCAGGATGCTCAGGCTGAACGGTTACTCCAGCACCAGCTAGCGACGCAGTCGAGTGGATACCCAGCGACGCATCGTAGGCCTCGCCCGCGATTCGGGGTCGTCGTGACCTGCCAGAACGACAACGTGTGTTTGACTTGCCTCGCTATAGCACGGGACCTGCAGACCAAGATCGGGCTGGTCCGATGGTCGTGGACCCCGGCCACACGGGCATCCCTCCCACCACCGGAACAGATCACAGGAGGAAGCTATGGCGTCTACGACTGCAGAGCGGGACCTGCTCGCCTTGGAGCGAAGGTACTGGCAGGCATTGAAGGACAAGGACGTCGATGCCGCCCTCGAGCTCACGGATATCCCATGCATCATCACCGGCGCGCAGGGTGTCGGCCGCCTGGATCGGCAGACCTACGAAGCGATGATGAAGCACGCAACCTTGGGACATCCTCGACTTCGAGATCGGCGACGACGTCCAGGTACGACTGCTGACCGAGAACACGGCGATCCTCGCCTACACCGTGCACGAACGGCTGATCGTCAACGGGGAGCCGGTGACGATCGACGCCGCAGACGCGTCAACCTGGGTGCGCCGCGAAGGCCAATGGCGGTGCGCGCTGCATACAGAGTCGATCGCCGGCGATCCGTTTGGCAGGGACCGCACGAGCAATTGGCGTTTCGCGCGACGGTCTGGCCCGTCGTGACGGCGCCGATGTGGTTTGAACTGGCGTGCGGCACCGAGGTTCGGGCCCGACCGCGCTTCCGCAGCTTGCCTGCGGGCAGCGCCCGCCAGACCTCGGTGTGAAATGGACTGGTACTTCCTCGTCAAGTGACGCTCGGCGGGTCACGGCGAGGAGCCTCGTCGGTGAGGATGACCTGGATGCTCGGATTGCGCCGCGCCCGTGGCCCGAGCCATCGGCCGAAATCAGCCGGGCGCACCCGTTTGCCTTCGTAGAGGCTGCTGTCGGCCAGGTCGGCCAGGAAACCGGCCTGCATCAGATGGACGGCTGCGGGTTCGGCGTCCTCGAGGATCCACTCCACGACCGCGAAGACCTGGCCGAAGCAGTGCGTGTTCTGCTCATCGAGCAGGCGGATCAGATGCCTGACGAACCCGGTTACGCGGATGTACTCGCCGTTGGCGTCGTCAACGGTAGCGCGCTCTGGAGAACCCTCGTAGCTCGGACATGCCGCTATCAGGAACGCGACCACGTCGTCATAGCGAAGCATCTGGGCCCCACTGGCAACACCATTGCCGTCGGTGTGAATCAATCATCATGCCACGACGCCTCATGTTCCATGGCCAGGCGCGCCAGCTCGACCCTCGTGTGGACCCCGAGCTTGCGAAAGATCTGGCGGAGCTGGAAGTCGACGTCGTGGCGGGAGAGGGACAAGCGCTCGCCGACTTGGGCATTGGTGAGTCCCAACGCGACCAGCCCCGACACGCGGCGTTCCGGGCCGGTCAGACCCGACCAGCCTGACACCCGGTGCCGCCCCGCCGCCTGCACCGTCCGAACCCGAAGCTCTCGCCAGCGACGCGTCGCTCGCTCGGCGTCGTGCACCGCCCCAGCCTGCTCGTAGAGGGCGATGGCGGACTCGAGTGTGGCCGAGCCGGACTGGGGCTGATCCTCGGCGACCAGGACGGCGCCGGCGTCCTCGGCCGCCGAGGCGCGCGCCCAGACATGTGCGTGGTCCGAGGACGCCTGCAGGAGGGCGGCAGCGTCTTGTTCGAACACCCCGCGGGCGTGGAGCGCGATCGCGGCGACCGACGGAAAGGCGGTGTTGCTGAGGGAAAGCTGGTCAGCCGTGTCCACCACGGCCCGAGCCTTTGTCCGGTCGCCGGCGGCGAGGGCGCAGCGGACCAGCCAGGCAGCCAGCGCGGGCTCCTCCAAGAGGGCACGCTTGTTGGCCGGGAGGTTGTCGAAGACGGCGGCCATGCTCCTCATTGCCACGATCGGGCCGTCACGTGCGTCGCTGATTCGAGCCCGGATCCACGCGCCGTATGTCGACAGGAACTGTGCCCTCGATGCCGGCGGTTCGTCCTGGCACCGTTCGAGCACTGCTTCCGCCGGGTCGAGGTCGCCCCTGTGCAGCGCGGCGGCGGCCAGAGTCGTCCGGGCCAGAGGAACGAACAGACGTGTGCCGGTCTCGTCGGCGAGCGCCAATGCGGACTCGGCGTGGGCTACTGCCTCGGCAATCCGACCAGCGGCAAGGTGAAGCCGCGAACGCCACGCCGCGACTCCCACCATCCACCCTCTGTCGTCCTCGGCGCGGATGTCCCGGACATCTTCGCGGAGGAGCTCTTCGGCCTTGCCGAGCTCCCCCAGCGCGATGAGCAGGACGGCCAGGCTCTGCCGCGGGTGCAAGGCCCGATCGGCGAACCGTCCACGCTGCGCTCGCGTCACGGCGCCGCGCAACAGCATGATCGAGTCGGCCACCCGTCCTTCGGTCCAGGCGACCGATCCCAAGGTCGTGAGCGCCGCGGCGATCGACCCATCATCGGAAGACGACGTCGTGCCCGCGAGGATCGCCACCGCCGGCTCGCGGGCTGCAGCGAACTCGTCGTGAGCCATGAGCGCGATGAGGCAGGCCCGTCGGCCGGCCTCGTAGACCTCTGCATCCAGCCTGCTGCCGGCCAAGACTTCCTCGGCTTGGCTTAGAGCCTTGGCTGCGTAGCCGCTCATCAGCAGCGCTGAAGACAGCTTCAGCCGGAGCTGTGCCGCGGACTTCCCGGACAGCGCTCCCTCGACGAGTGCAGCTTCGGCCACCTCGACCGCTTCAGCGACGCGGCCGGCAGCGAGCAGGCTGTCGACTGCAGCGAACAGCGGCGCATTGATTGGGCCCGTCACGTGGCGTTGCCATCCGCTCTCGTGCCGGAAGACCGGTGACCCGGAGGTCCGCGGCCGCCCGGTATAGCCTCTCGCGCCACCCGGTCACCGCAGATGCCTACATCCTGACCCGCCCGCCGCGTGGTGTCACGCGAACGATGGGACTACGCGATCGCGGGACGTCATGGGAGGACCCCGTGGTCCAGCCTGGACGGGATGTCCTTCGATGTGGATGTGATCGTGCTCGGGATGGGACCGGGTGGCGAGGCCGCCGCATCTCGGTTGCTCGCAGCCGGCAGGAGGGTCGCCGTCGTCGAGCGCGAGCTGATCGGCGGCGAGTGCGCCTACTGGGCCTGCATCCCCTCCAAGACACTGCTGCGCCCGCCCGAGGTGAGGACGGAGGCGAACCGAGCCGCCGGCGTCACCTCGCCAGAGCTCGACTGGCCCGATGCAGCCGCCTACCGCAACTACATGACTCGCCATCTCGATGACAAGGCCCAGGTCCGGGGCTACGAAGACCGGGGTGCGATCGTCGTTCGGGGTACCGGGCGCCTAGCGGGCCGGAGGCTCGTGGAGGTGGGCGAGCGACGCATCGCAGCCGAGCACGTGATCCTTGCCACGGGCTCCGACACGGTTCGTCCACCGATCGCGGGCTTGGATCAGGTCGAGGTGTGGACCAACCGGGAGGCGACCCAGCTGCGCCGGGTGCCCGCCCGGGCTCTCGTGGTCGGGGGCGGACCGGTGGGGCTCGAGCTCAGCCAGCTGCTCGTTCGGTTCGGGTGCCGGGTCACCCTCGTGCAGTCGGCCGACCGGCTCATCGACCGAGAGGATCCCCGGGTCGGCGAGCTGATCGAGCGTGCGCTCGCCGATGAGGGCGTTGACGTCCGGGTCGGGCGCAGGGTCACAGCGGTGGCGGAGCGCAACGGGGTCACGCGGGTCGGGCTCGACGACGGCGCCACGCTGGAGACCGACGTCATCGTGCTCGGTGCCGGCCGTTCGCCGCGGGTGCACGACCTCGGCCTCGACACCGTCGGGGTCGAGCCCGAGACGCGGGGCGTGCCGGTGGACGAGCACTGTCGGGTGGCTCCGGGACTGTGGGCAGTGGGTGACGTGACCGGGGCAGCTCTCTTCACGCACGTGGCCAAGTACCAGGCGCGCGTCGTCGTCGACAACATCATCGGACGGCCTCGGCGCGCGAACTACCAGGGCGTCCCCCGGGTCGTGTTCTCCGACCCAGAGATCGCGGCGGTCGGGCTCACCGAGGCCCGGGCCCGAGAGCAGGGTCGCGACGTGGCGACGGCCGTGGTGCGGCTGCCCGAGGCGATCGCCCGGCCCTGGACCTACGAGCGTGACCCTCGCGGCGAGCTCGGGGTGCTCGCCGACAGGCACAGCCGAGTGCTGCTGGGAGCTTGGGCGGTTGCTCCGCTGGCCGGCGAGTGGATCCACCAGGCGGCGCTCGCGGTCCGGGCCGAGCTCCCAATCGACCTTCTGCTGGATGGCGTAGCGCAGTTTCCGACCTACTCCGAGGCCTTGCTGGTCGGCCTCGAGCGGCTCACGCTGCCGTCCCGCTAGGACGTGTGTTCCGGGACGGCGCCGAACCAGGGCCTGTCGGGCCGTGGACGGGGAACCGCACCAGGGCGGCCACGGCGTGGTCCCGCAACGGCGTGTCGGCGTAGACGTGCTCGACCGAGCCGCCGGCGTCGACCACCAGGGTGGCCATCTCGTCGATGACTTCGGGGGTCTCGCGGGTGGGGCGCCCGTCGATCGGGCACTCCTCGCCCCCCAGGCCCAGCCAACCGCAGCCGTCGCACACACTGCCCGGCGCGGAGGCGTCGGCCCTGACCAGGAGCTGCTGGATCGCCTGTTCGTTGGCGGCCAGGAGGCACCACTCGAGCCCGGCCGCGCCCAGCCCGCCAGCCGCGACCCTTTCCATGGCCTCGGCGACGAGCTGCTGCTCCTCCCGCCATTCGTGGTCCTGGATCGCCCGCTGGGCCTCGTCCCTGACGCTGGCGGGCGTCAGCGTTCGGGGGTCGGCGATGAAGGTGCCCACGACCTTTCGGTGGAGGTGGTGGGGCAGCTGCTCGACGAACGCCGGGACCGTGTCCTCATGGCCGCCCACCACGACCAGCTCGATGCCCTCCTGCTGCACGAGATGATCCAAGGCCCGGGCCACGTCCCGGTAGTGGCGCTTGGCCAGCTCCTCGGCCTTGCGATGGACGCCGTGCTCCTTGTCGCCCTGGGCGAAGTCGGCCTTGCGGAGCGCCCGGCCGTCCTCCCGCCTCCGGGCCTCCAGTACGCCCAGGTAGAACTCGAACAGCCGGCCGCGCTCGCGGTCGACGATCACCACGGCGTAGCGGTGGGCCTCGTCGAGCACGGCGAGCAGCGGCCGCAGGTACGGCGTGTTGTCCAGCTCGATGCGGTCGCGCACCCAGCCGGGGAGCACCACCGCCTCCTCGAAGGCCCGCCGGCTGCACCGGAACAACGCCACCGTGCGGCCCTGCAGCGAGGGCGCGAGCTCCTCCAGCTCGAGGATCCGATCGGCGTCGGCTCGCAATGACATTCGCTCGGCATGGGCGAGATCGTGGGCCTCGGCCCGGTTCCGCACCGTCTGCACCAGCTCGTGCAACTTCGACCTGGCGCCCTTGATCTGGCCGGGATCCTCGGGAACGGACCAGTACATGGACACGACCAGGGCGCCGGACGGCTGGAAGTGCACCAGCATCTCGATGGCCTCGACCGCCGGCTCGGCCGTCAGGGTGACCGGCGGCAGCGGCCGCTTCGGGTGCTCCCGGTCCACGGGGCTGGCGAGCACGGTCGCCGCCCGTGCCGCCGACGGCGGGTCACGGTCGCGCTTGCCGGTGTCCACCTCAACACGGTCACGTCTGCGCTGCGCGCGTGCCTCCCCCGATCGCGTGGTTTCACGCGTCCACGTGATGCGCGGCGCGGCCGGCGTGACGAATGTTGTCGGACCGAGAGCCCGAAGGTTCGCTATGGATGGAGCACGTGGTAGCGATGGGCCGACCGGGACCGCGGCCCAGGAGTCTGCGACCGAGGAACCCGGGAGCCGGCGCCCGAAGTTCCCCTCCGCACTGACCGTGCTGGCGATCATCCTCGTCGCCACCTGGGTCGCGTCGTTCTTCATCCCCTCCGGCGTCTACGAGCTTGACGAGACGGGATCGCCCGTGCCGGGCTCCTACCGGGAGCTGGCCGACTGTGGCGAGGCGACCGAGGGCGAGCTGTGTTCCGACAAGTCGCTGGCCACGCAGTTCGGTCTGCTGTGGCGGGCTCCGCCCAACGGCCTCTACGGCATCGAGAACCAGGCCACCCGGACGGTCGGGGCGGACGAGGAGGGCCTGCTGTACGGGTCCGCGCAGATCTTCCTGTTCGTGCTCGCCGTGGGCGCCTTCGTGACGATGACGATGAGGACGGGTGCGATAGACGTGGGCATCGGGCGGCTGGCGATCCGTTTCGGTGACAGGCCGATGCTCCTGGTGATCGTGCTGATGACCGTGTTCGCCGTGGGTGGCACGACCTACGGCATGTGGGAGGAGACCCTGGGTTTCTATGCCTTGATGGTGCCGCTGGTCCTGGCGCTCGGGTACGACCGGTTGGTCGCGGTCGGCATCATCGCCCTGGGTGCGGGCACCGGCACGCTGGCGTCCACAGTCAACCCGTTCGCGACCGGCGTCGCGTCGGACGCCGCCGGCATCGAGATCAGCGACGGGTTGGGCCTTCGACTCGCCATGTGGCTCGTGCTCGTGCCGGTCGCGATCGGCTACGTCATCTGGTACGGAAACCGCGTGCGTGGCGACCCAGCCCGGTCGTTGGTGGCGCCGGTCGCGGTGGGGTCAGCGCGCCAGACCGTCGGCGCGGCAGGCGCCGGCGCGTCGCCCGGGAACCCTGCGGGCGGCGAGGCCTTGGATGTGCCGGAGCTGAGGGGGCGACAGAAGCTCGTCCTGGTCATCTTCGGGCTCACGTTCGCCACCATGATCTACGGCTTCATTCCCTGGGACGACGTGTGGCAGAACGTCTTCGACACCGATTACCCGCTGTGGTCGTTCGCCAACTTCTACCTCACCGAGGCCTCGACGCTGTTCATCGTCGCCGCCGTGATCATCGGTGTCGTCGCCGGCTTCGGCGAGCAACGCACGGCATCGACGCTCGTGTCGGGAGCAGGAGAGTTCCTCGGCGCCGCCCTCGTGATCGTGCTGGCACGGGGCATCACGGTCGTGATGAAGAACGCGTTCATCACCGACACGATCCTCAGATGGATGGAGGCCGCCGTCGAGGACCTGTCCGGTCGGACGTTCGCGGCGCTCGCCTGGATGGTCAACCTGCCGATCGCCTTCCTGGTCCCGTCGTCGTCGGGCCACGCTGCGCTGGTCATGCCGATCCTCGGGCCCGTGGCGGACTTCGCCGACACCGACCGTGCGGTCGCCGTCACCGCGTACCAGTCAGCATCCGGCTGGATCAACCTGGTCACACCGACGTCGGCGGTGATCATGGGCGGTCTCACGCTGGCAGGGGTCGGCTATGACCGCTACCTCAGGTTCGTTGCCCCCTACCTCGCGCTCCTGTTCCTGATCGTCACCGTGTTCGTGGCCGTGGGGGCCGGAACATGAGCTACGGCGATGCGGGGCTCGGGTGAGGGTCGTCGTCGCGCTCGGCGGTCACGCCCTCCTGCGCCGGGGGCAGGAGATGACCATCGAGAACCAGCGTCAAAACGTGAGGATCGCCTGCCAGAGCCTCGTGCGGGTCGCGACCGAGCACGAGCTGGCGATCACCCATGGCAACGGGCCCCAGGTCGGGCTGCTCGCTCTCCAGAGCGTCGCGCGCGCCGACGTGCCGCCGTTCCCGCTCGACATCCTCGACGCCGAGACGCAGGGGATGATCGGCTACCTGATCGCACAGGAGCTCGACGACCGCACCCACCCCGACAAGACCGTCGCGGCGCTCCTCACGATGGTCGAGGTCGACCCCAACGATCCCGCGTTCGAGGATCCCACCAAACCCGTCGGTCCCTTCTACGACAGGGCATCGGCGGACGAGCTGGCGGAAGAGCTCGGGTGGACCTTCAAGGTCGACGACGCCTCGTATCGGCGGGTCGTGGCCTCGCCAGCGCCCAAGCGAATCCTCGAGCTTCGCCAGATCCGTTGGCTCGTCGAACGGGGCTGCACCGTGATCTGTGCCGGTGGTGGAGGAATCCCGACCGCGTCGGGGCCCGGGGGCGAGCTCATCGGCGTCGAGGCCGTGATCGACAAGGACTGCACCAGCGCGTTGCTCGGGACCGAGCTCGATGCTCGGTTCCTCGCCATAACCACGGACGTGGACGCGGTCTACCTCGACTGGGGCAAACGGTCGGCCCGTGCCATCAGACGCGTCCGCCCCGACGTGCTCATGGAGCTCGCACACCACTTCGAGGCCGGCTCGATGCTTCCGAAGGTCATGGCCGCGGCCCACTTCGTGAACGCCACCTCCGGTACCGCAGCCATCGGTGACCTCGCCGACGTGACACAGATCCTGCAGGGGAGCGCCGGGACCATCGTGACCATGGACACCGAAGGGATCGAGCTCTACCGCTGACCACGCGGCGGGACGTTGCGAGAAAGGGAGTCAGACATGCCACTGGGAGTGCATTCGGAGGTCGGCAGGCTGCGCAAGGTCATGGTCCATCGACCGGGCCTCGAGCACGCCCGGCTCACCCCCTCGAACGTAGAGGAGCTGCTCTTCGACGACGTCATCTGGGTGAAACGGGCCATGGAGGAGCACGACACCTTCAGCAAGCGGATGGTCGAGCGCGGAATCGAGGTCTTCGACGCCGAGCATCTCTTCGGCCAAGCGCTCGCCGACCCGAAGGCCCGGGACTGGGTGTGGGACCACATCCTCAACGAACACATGGTCGGGCCGGCCATGTCGCAGTTCGCCCGCGACTGGATCGCGACCGCCGAGCCCGCGCACGTCGCCGACCTCCTGATCGGCGGCATTACCCCACGCGACATCGAGGGTGGCGGGACGGTGCTCTACGAGGCAACCGATCCGATGCAGATGATCGTGCCACCGCTGCCGAACTTCATCTTCCAGCGTGACCCCTCGAGCTGGCTCTTCGACGGCGTGACCCTGAACCCGATGGCGAGATCGGCCCGCCGGCCGGAATCCACGCTCGTCGAGACGATCTACCGGTTCCATCCCATGTTCGTCGACACCGGCGGGGTGCACATCTGGTTCGGCGGCGCCGACCAGGACTGGGGCCGCTCGACGATCGAGGGCGGCGATGTCCAGCCGGTCAGCGACGGTCTCGTGCTGCTGGGCATGAGCGAGCGCACGACGCCGCAAGCACTCGCACTGCTGGCGCGGCGGCTCTTCCACGCCGACGCGGTGAAGGTGGTCCTCGGCATCGTGTTGCCGCGGTCACGCCACTACATGCACCTCGACACCGTGTTCACCATGGTCGACCGCGATGTTGCCAGCGCCTACATCGAGGTCGTCGCGGGCGCACAGGTGTGGCGCATCCGCCCCGGTGACTCGTCCGACCACATGGTCATCGAGAAGGAGGGTATGGGTCTCTTCGACGCCGTGGCCAAGCACCTCGGGGTGGGCAAGCTGCGGGTGATCAGCACCGGCGGGGACGAGTTCGAGGCCGAGCGCGAGCAGTGGGACGACGGCAACAACCTCCTCGCTCTCGAGCCCGGGGTCGTCATCGCCTACGAACGCAACACCAACACGAACGCCAAGCTGCGCCGGGCCGGGATCGAGGTGATCGAGATCCCCGGCTCCGAGCTCAGCCGAGGGCGCGGCGGATCGCACTGCCTTTCCTGTCCGCTCGAGCGCGATCCCGCCTATTGACCACGACGCTTCCACAACAGAGGCGACCCGATGCTCAACCTCCGCAACCGCAGCTTCCTCAAGGAGATCGATTTCACGGCGCCGGAACTCCGCTTCCTCCTCGAGCTGGCCGCGGCGCTCAAGGTGGCGAAGCGCGCGGGGATCGATGTCCACCGCTTGAAAGGCAAGGAGATCGCGCTCGTCTTCGAGAAGACCTCGACCCGCACACGTTCGGCGTTCGAGGTGGCGGCGTACGACGAGGGTGCTCACGTCACCTACCTGGACCCGTCGGGCTCGCAGATCGGTCACAAGGAGTCGGTGGCGGACACGGCCCGAGTGTTGGGCAGGATGTACGACGCCATCGAGTTCCGTGGCAACCGTCAGGACGACGTCGAGCAGCTCGCCGAGCACGCCGGCGTGCCGGTGTACAACGGGCTGACGGACGAGTGGCATCCGACGCAGTCGCTGGCCGACGTGCTGACCATGTGTGAGCACTCCCGCAAGCCCGACGAAGCCATCTCGTTGGCGTTCCTGGGCGACACCCGCAACAACGTCGCGCGATCGCTTCTCGTGACAGGTGCGCTGCTCGGGAGCGAGGTGCGCCTGGTCGGGCCAGGAGCGCTGTGGCCGCCGGACGACGTGGTCGGCGTCGCCAAGGAGCTCGCCGCGCAGAGCGGCGCACGGCTGTCACTCACCGACGACGTCGAAGGCGGCGTCGAGCACGTCGACTTCGTGTACACAGACGTGTGGGTGTCCATGGGTGAGCCGCCCGAGGTGTGGGATCGCCGGGTACAGCTCCTACGGCCGTACCAGGTCAATGCCGACCTCATGAAGCGCACGCTGAACCCGAAGGCCAGGTTCATGCACTGCCTCCCTGCGTTCCACGACGACAAGACGGTCGTCGGGAAGCAGGTCATGGACCGCTACGGCATGGCCGGTGGGCTCGAGGTGACCGACGAGGTCTTCGAGTCGCCGGCGAGCATCGTCTTCGACCAGGCCGAGAACCGCCTTCACACCATCAAGGCGATCCTCGTCGCCACCCTCGGCAGCTGAGGTTGCCCCGGCGCGTCACTCGAGCTGATCGGCGAGGAGCGTGGCGAGCGTCATGGCGTTGCGGACACAGGCGCCGTCGGCACAATTGTTCATGAGCACGTGGACAGGCCGGCCCCCCTCGTGGAGCAGCCTGATCTTCGGCACCCACTCCGCCAGCTCGGCCCGCCGATAGTCGTAGCGATGCCGTTCGACCGGCGTCACCTCCGGGGCTTCCCACAGTGCAGCGTTGCGCCCGTGGAACCTCACCTCGGCCACATCGGTGGTGGCGACGGCCACCGGCGGGACGGAGCTCGCCAGGCCCCGCGGCTCGTCGACGCACACGTACACCAGATCGTGGTCGGCGAGGAAACCGATCGTGGCCTCCCGATGTTCGTCGTCCATCCAGCGTCGCTGGCGGAACTCGACCCCGACCCGCACGTCCGCGAGCTCGTTCGCCACCCACTCGAGGTATCCGGACGAGGCCCGTGACGGATACACGTAGCGCGGCAGCTGGAACAGCACGAGGCCGAGGCGGCCGGCATCTCTCAACGGGGCCAGCGCGGCCGTGAAACGCCTGAGCGCCTCGGTCAGCAGCTCCCTCGGCAGGTTGCGGGCGTAGACCGTCCGCTTGGCCGCCTGGTCGGGCGGGAGGCTGTCCCGCACGTCTCGCCACAACACCGATGGGGGAGTGGGATGATGCGTCAGCAATCGGAACGCCTTGACGTCGAAGCTGAACCCCGCCGGTGTCCGCGACACCCAGAGTTCGGCGGTGCGCTCGGCAAGCGGCCGATAGAAGGTCGAGTCCACCTCGGTGATGGGGTAGCGCCTCGCGTAGAACCCCAGCCGCTGCTCCGCGGTCGTCACGGTCGGTGGGTACAGGTGACCGACCAGCGACGGCTGGGTCCACGCCGTGATCCCCAGCAATAGGCCGTCGTTCGCCAGTCGGCGCACCACGGGATCGTCGGCAGCGACCTGCGACATTTTCCAGATCAGCCAGTGCGTGAACGTGCCATGCGGCGCGTCGGGATCTTCGCAGGTCAGGGCGGGGCTCACCGCGCCCTGAGGTGCGTCCGACCACCGCAGTTCCGGCGACACGTTCTCACCGTCGCAGGTGTGGCGCGCTGGTATGGGGTGGTCGTCGTCGAACGCCAGGGGCGGAGTTTCATCCCGCTGGTCGTGTGCTACCGGGCCACCGCTGCTTGGTCATCTGAGCCTCCTTGCTTGGAGCAGGTCGAATCCCTTTCCTGGATCGTGACCCGTCCGGTCTCACCGTCAACCAATACGACCGTGCCCTCCCGCAGGTCCTCGGTGGCGCGGGCGTACCCGACGACCGTGGCGACCCCAGCTTCACGAGCGAGGATTGCAAGATGCGAGAGGACCGACCCGGTCTCAGTCACGATCCCGTTAAGCCGCGGGAGCAGCGCACCGAGGCCCGGTTTGAGCGTGGTCGTGACGAGCACGGACCCGGGCGGGGGATCGTGGGTGTCGTAGGTGACAGGCCCGATGCCGCTGCCCCCACCGGCGCCGGTTCCGCCGCCGACCTCGTCGGCGCGCTGGATGCGGATCGGCCGGCCGAGATCGGAGATCTGGAAGGCGGCCGGCAGCCGCTCGCCGAAGCGGTGCTCGTGGGTCGTAACGAGCGACCGGACCAGGACCGCCCGCTTGGTGGCAACTGCCTCGATGTGCTCGAGGTTCATGTGCCGGATCAGCTCCGGCTCGGTAAGATCGCCGGCCGTGGTGAGGCGCTCACCGAGCGTCCATGCAGCTCGGCCCGACAGCTCCTGGATCCAGCGTACGCGGAGTCGCAGGGCCTCCCGGAGGATGCCGTTGTCGTTGCCCCGGTCGCCGTCGGGTGCGACGGTGACGGCGGCGGCGTCTGCCGGCAGAACGGGGCGCGGTGACACCCGGGGCGGCGCGAGCGCGAGCACGACCGGGCTGCGGGTGAGGATCTCCGCGTCACTCAGTCCGTCCCGGCGGGCCTCCACCAGGATCCTGAGCGCCACCGACGCCCCGGTCATCCTGTTCTCGCCGACGTCTACCAGCATGCCCATGAGGATCTCGTGGCCGTGCAGGGCGCGAAGGGCCATCCGGCTCCTGTGCAGCAGAGCGATGATCTGCCGGCTGCTGAGCTGCCACAAGGCCGGCACCCCCTCGAGGTCGGCGTCGGCACGATCGAGCAGGTCCTCGGCGAGCCCCGGCAGGGCGCCCCGCAGCCGTCCCCTTCGCCAGGCGCTGCGCATGCGATGCAGCGTGAACAGGGGGTCGAGCCTCTGCACGGAGCTGCGCCGTAGTGGGATCTCGCCGGCGAGTCGGAGGTCGATCGCGACGTGGCCGTCGATCGCGATCACGACCTCGCTCGAGTCGACTTCCCGGCGCGTCGCCGTGCCGGCGATCAGCACGGCCGCGCGCACGGCCTCGCGCAGAGGCGGGACCCAGAGGTCCTCTTCCAGCTCGGTGAGCGGTTCGGGGAAGGTCTCGGCCACGGGTCCGGGGCCGTAGATCGGACCCCGCGGCGTGCCACGGATCTCGCTGGTGACGGGCCGAGACTGGAGCAGCCACAAGGTCCCGTCCGTGTCGATCGCCCACTCCACGTCCTGTGGGCCACCGAAGATGCGTGCGACATCGTCCGACAGCTGGACCAGGGTCCGGAGATGCCGGCGGGCCAGCGCGGGACCGTCGTTGCTGGCGAAGTCCACGATGCTCCCATCGGAGTCGAGCACATAGCGTGAGCCGTTGACGGCGCCGCTCACCAGCGGCTCCGGCCCGCCGCGCACCGCCGTCACGATCCGGCGATCGGTGCGACCCGACACTGGCTCGACGCCGAACATCACGCCGCCGAAAGACGGTCGGATCAGCGGTTGGACCAGCACCGCCATGGGCTGGTCCGCCGCGCCGGCTCGCTGCCGGGAGTCGAGCACCGCCCTGACCGCGCGCACGAACTCGTCGAACCCGCGGATGCCGATGACCGACACGAACCGACCCGCCATCGAAGACTCGGACGTGTCCTCGACGACCGCCGAGCTGCGCGCCGCCAGGTCGCGGTGAGCGCCGCCGGCCCGCTGGAACGCCTCGCGGGCTGCGGGGTGGTCCGCGACGTCAGTGCGTGCGTCGACCGCATCGGAGAATGCGGTCGTCAATACAACGCCGGGCAGGATCTTCAGCCCTGCCCTCGCGGCGCGCGCCAACGCAGCCGCCTTCCCTCCAACGAGGTCAGGATCGAGCGCCAGCTCGTCCCACAGGTCGACGACAAACGGTCGCCATGCCTGTGTGGCGCGCCTCTGTGGCGTGGGGAGGGCGGACGTGACGAAGGGGTCAGCGGGTCGCGAGCTGAAGGCGGGTGGCCAGGAGCCGCTTGGCCCTCTCGGCTCTGTCACGGTCCTCGGCCTGAACCTGCCCGAGGAAGGTCGCCAGCTCGTCGTCGCCCGCCTTGCGCGCGTCGTCGATGTAGCGCTGGCTCGTCTCGCCGCCCTGCAGCGCGTGGTAAAGCACGCTCACGAGGTCGTACTGCTCATCGGGGGTGCCAGTCACGGCCTGGGCTTCGGTCATCTCAACCTCCTTTGTGGGTGGGTGGTGTGCGGCTGCCGGGTCGTCATCGAGGAGCACGACCACCAGCAAGACCAGGAGGAAGACGATGGCCAGAGCAAGCGCGATCAGCAGCGGATTGATCGGCGAAGGCGCCCGTCCACCGAGGCGTGCTCGTTGCTCGACGCTCCCTGGTTCGGCTGGGTGTGGTGGGGCGGAGAGCATTCGGTCTCTCGCTGTCAGCCTGGCCGCCTGGGACGGCCCCGATCGTGATCGGAGGACTTGTGGACGGAACGAGGGTGCCCGAGGCAGCGAGGAGATGGATGAGCTTCGGGGCCCTCGCTACGGCGCGCGTCAGCGTCGTCGCATCGAAGGGGTCGTTGGCGCGTCCGTCGCGGGCGTAGCGAAAGAGCACCACAGCCAAGACGGTTCGCGATGCGTTGTGGGCCGCCAGCCCCACGGTCGCCAGGAGGAACCCGGCGGCGAGCAGTCCACCGGTGATCGTCGCGCTGTGGTCGCCCCAGAGCATGACCAGGATCCCGGCGAGTGCCAAGGCGACACCGGACACCAGGAGCGTCGTGATGCCGGTCCGGTCGTGCCGGAACGGGCAATGGACTGCGGGGCCCCAACACTTCGAGGTGAGCAGCCGGGCACGATGCATGGCCCCGAGCGCGTCCGCCCGCTCGAGCATGAGCACGGGAAGGACGAGGAGCATGACGAGCGGCCATGTGGGATCGACCGGCCTGAGCGAGGCGATTTCGGCGTCCTGCTGCTGCCGAGCGGTATGGCCTCGAAAGACCAGGCGCAGCAGCCAGCCCGGTGCGAGGTCGATCAGGAGCCATCCGGTGAGCTCCCTCCATCGGGCTCCCGCACCCGCGAGGGCCCGACGACTAGTGATCGACCGGCCATCGAGTGCGGCATCCGCCGCCAGGACCAACCCCCCTGGTAGCGGACGGTGGTGAACGGGGCGAAGCAGACGCCCGTTGCAACGACACCAGAACCGGCACCGGCCAGCGCCGGTGCCCGGCCTGCGAGCAGCATTCCGATGCCGGGCAGAATCGCGGCCCCGCCGGCCAGAAGGGTGACCATCAGTCCGCGCGCGGCGAGCCGCTGCAGCAGCGGCATAGTCACCAGGACCCGGGCAACGGAGTGATGCAGGGAGCGGTTGACTGCCGGATCGGAGCCCAGCCTCACATGGGGGATGTCCAGCATGGCACTCTTCCGGTCGGCCGCGGCGGTCACGGGGGTGGCGAAGGGACCACTCACGTTGTCCGACAGGGCACGCGTCGAACATCACGCGATCGCGTATTCGACCGGCCGGGTCGAGCCGTCCGCCCGTCGGCCGCCCTCGTGGGCCGCCTATCTGCTGGACGCTGAAACTACGAGGTCTCGTGGTGCGCCTGGAACGCCCTAGCGAGATGCTGGGGAGCGTCGGACAGCCCGCGTTGGGCCTCTTGACGAGAGGACGCTCGCCATGGTCGACCCGCTCGATCGGGCCCCTGGGCACGGTGATTGGCCCGGACCCAGGGGAGGCGTGAGGACGCCGGGGCAGCTGTTTCCTGACCGTCGCGATGCCGGCCGCGTGCCGGGACGCCTGCTCCAGCGTTACGGGGGCCACAGCGACGCGATGATCCTGACGCTGCCACGGGGTGGTGCCCCGTCGCGTACGAGGTTGCGCAGCCCCTCGGGAGGCCATTGGAGGCCGCCAAGGCGGTGGTGCTGGTGGACGATGGGTTGGCTACCGGCTCAAGTATCCGGGCAGGCATCCAGGCCTTACGCCGGCTCCGGCCTGCACCAATCGATATTGCGGTGCCCGCCGCCTCCGAGCCGACGTGCCACGACCTCATGGGCGAAGCCGACGAGGCTGTGTGCGCGACCACACGGTCCCCGCTCCTCACGGTGGGTCAGTCGTGGTGGGACTTCAGGCGGACGACCGCCGACGAGGTGCGCGAGTTGCTGAGTGCCGCCTGGAACTCGCAGCCCACGGGGCCACGGCCGCCCCTGGCGACGGAGGCGGACGTCATCCGCCCTGGGCTACGGGTGCTGGACGGCGGCGTGCACGACCTCGACGTCCTGCTCGACATCGTGGACGGCGCCAACTTCGTGCTTCTCGGTGGGGCGTCGCACGGTACCCACGAGTTCTACGCCGAGCGCGCCCGCCTGACCCAGCGGCTCATCGACGAGTGCGGCTTTGGCGCCGTCGCCGTCGAGGCCGATTGGCCCGATGCCTACCACGTCAATCTGTTCGTCCGGGGTCGCAGCGACGACGTCACGGCCGAGGAGGCGCTGCGCGGCTTCGCGCGGTTCCCGGCCTGGATGTGGCGCAACACAGTGGTGCTCGACTTCGTGGGTTGGCTGCGCGAATGGAACGACCGGGTCGATGGGGACGAGCGGGCCAAGGTGGGCTTCTACGGCTTGGACCTCTACAGCATGTTCCGCTCGATCGACGAGATCACCTCCTACCTCGAGAGGGTCGACCCGGCTGCGGCGGCCCGGGCCTGGGAGAGGTACTCCTGCTTCGACCGCTTCGACGGCGGCGCTCAGAGCTACGGCTTGGTGGCCGCCCTGGGTCCTGGGGAGCCGTGCGAGGCCGAGGTCGTCGAGCAGCTCGTGGACCTACAGCGGCACGCCTTCGAGTACGCGCGCCGCGGTGGCCTCGTTGCCGAGGACGAGGCCTTCTACGCCGAACAGAACGCCCGGACCGTCCGCAACGCCGAGGAGCACTACCGGACCATGTTCCGCGGGCGGCTTTCGTCGTGGAACCTGCGCGACCGCCACATGGCCGACACGCTCGACGCGCTAGCCGGCCACATCGGCCGGCAGCGGGTCGAGCCGGCGAGGATCGTCGTGTGGGCACACAACTCGCACGTCGGCGACGCCCGCGCGACCGAGCTGGGCGCGCAGGGCGAGCTGAGCGTCGGGCAGCTCGTCCGTGAACGGCACCCCGGCGACACCCGGCTCTTCGGGTACACGACCTACGTGGGCACGGTCACGGCCGCAGACAGCTGGGGCGGGCCCGCGCAGCGTACGCGCGTGCGACCAGCACTGACCGGGAGCGTCGAGGACCTGTTCCACGAGACGGGTGAGAAGGCGCTCCTGGTGCCGCTGGCCCGGGAGCCCGCAGTCGCCGAGGAGCTGCGGGCGGCGCGTCTTCAGCGGGCCATCGGCGTGACTTACGACCCACGGACCGAACGCCGGAGCCACTACTTCCGCGCTCGCGTGGCCGACCAGCTCGATGCGCTCGTCCACATCGACGAGACACGGGCGGTCGAGCCGCTGGAACGGACGGCTCGCTGGGAGAAGGGCGATGTGCCGGAGACCTATCCGCACTCTGTCTGACCACCAGATGGGAGGCGACATGGCCGTCAAGGTGAACAACCGGGCGTTCGAATACGCCAAGCGCCTGATCAAGAACGGCAGCTACGTGATCGACGATCGGGATGCGTGGAGCGAGCACAAGCCATCGGCGCAGCTGGAGAACGCCTACATCGACGCGCACGGGTTCGACGAGTACGCCCGTTGGCACCTTGGCGTCGACGATGAGCAGGACGTCGACGCGAAGGGCCACTACAAGTTCATCTACGGCGACTTCGAGAAGGTGCACCGCTGCGGCGTGATCGCCGACGAATCGCGGGCCGGGCAGTACAAGTACTACGAGGTCGAGCTCGCGACCGCCCACCTCCACGGGATGCTCGACGCGTTGATGTAGGCGTGCGCCGTCGTCCGAGGGAGGACGCCATGGACCTCATCGAGCAGAGCCTGCAGATCCCGGCCGACGGCGTCGAGCTCGACGCCGACATCGCGGTGCCCCAGCCCGCCCAGGGCGTAGTGCTGTTCGCCCATGGGAGCGGCAGCAGCCGCCACAGCCCGCGTAACACATACGTGGCGGATGACCTACAGGATGCCGGCCTGGCCACGGTCCTGGTCGACCTGCTCACGCCCGCCGAGGAACGGGCGGACGCCCTCACCGCCGAGCTGCGCTTCGACATCGGGCTGCTCGCAGGCCGGCTGACGGCGCTGTGCGACTGGCTCGTCGAGCACGACATCACCGCCGGGCTGGGCATTGGCCTCTTCGGTGCGAGCACCGGCGCGGCCGCCGCCCTGGTGGCAGCGTCGGCCCGCCCCGCTGCAGTCGCCGCCGTCGTGTCTCGCGGCGGCCGTCCCGACCTCGCCGGCCCGGCCCTCCGCGCGGTCCACCAACCCACGTTGCTCATCGTGGGCGAACGCGATCCGGTTGTCCTCGACCTCAATCGGCGGGCCATGCAGGAAGTGGCCGGGGAGACCCGCCTCGAGATCGTCCCGGGCGCAACCCATCTGTTCCAGGAACCCGGCGCGTTGGAACATGTCGCCCGCCTGGCCCGCGACTGGTTCGTCCGTCATCTACGCCGCTACGCGGTCGCGTGATGCACCCGGCGATGACTCGACCACGGCCCGTGTCTTCCTCGACCAGGCTGCCGCAACTCTCGATGACAAGGTCCTTGATGCGCAGGTCGGTGACCAGGGAAACGTGCAGTTCTTGCTCTCCGACCAATGACACCGGTCGCTCGGCGGCTCGCGTGCCCATCGACCATGGGCATTCGGCACGGATCGGGTAGGGGCAGTCATATGAGAGCGGTCGATGTTCTGGCACTCGACGTGGAGCTCACCAGCCGCTGGCCGGTGCTGTTGCTGCGCGAGCAGGACGCCCCTTACCGGGTGCTACCGATGTTCGTGGGTGCCAACGAGGCGCGCTCGATCGTGCTGGCCTTGCGCGGCGTGTCACCCCCACGGCCATTTGCCCACGATCTGCTGGCCGCTCTCATCGACTGCGTCGGCGCGCATGTCGACCACGTCGAGGTGACGGCGCTGCACGAGGGCACATTCATCGCCGAGCTCGCGCTCTCGGGCCCGGGTGGCGAGAGATGGCTCGATAGCCGACCCTCCGATGCGATCGCGTTGGCGCTGCGGGTCCATGCGCCGCTGTTCGTGAGCGAGGCTGTACTCGACGAAGCGGGCGCGCTCGTGCCCGGCCCATCCGATCAAGGCAAGATCGACGAGGACGTGAGCCGCTTCCGGGCGTTCCTGGACGAGGTCAGTCCCGCCCAGTTCGAGGGCGCTGGCGGTGTCGGCGATGGCCCAGGTGAGGAGCCCGACGAGGACCCGGACTCCTAATGACGGGATGCGGCTAGGCGGCCAGCGACCGAGGCGTTCTCGCTCGCGGTCCGAAGCTGGTGCGCGAGATCCTGACAACGCGACGACGCCGGCCGATGGCCACGCCACGGAACCCGCGGACCGGCTGCCGGACACCGCTGCATCACCGAAGGCGCCCCGCAAGGCACGCGCCACGTACGCCGACGCCGCCCTCACGCTCTCGGCCCTTGGCGTCGTCTACGGCGACATCGGTACCAGCCCGCTGTACGCGTTCCGCGAGTCATTCCTGGGGCATGGGCACCGGCTGCAGGTCGCCGAGCCCAACATCCTCGGCGTGCTGTCGCTCATCTTCTGGTCTCTGGTGGTCATCATCAGCATCAAGTACGTCGCGCTCGTCATGCGATCCGACAATCAAGGGGAGGGTGGCATCTTGGCCCTGACCTCGCTCGTCACGCGGGCGGGGAACTTGACCGCTCGGCGCCGTTGGATCCTGGTTCTAGTCGGGCTACTCGGCGCGGCTCTGTTCTACGGCGACGGCATGATCACGCCTGCGATCTCCGTTCTGTCCGCGGTGGAGGGCACGGAGGTGGCGACGGAGGCGTTCGAGGGGTTCGTCGTGCCAATCGCGGTGGCAATCCTCGTCGGACTCTTCGCCGTCCAGAAGCGGGGCACGGCGTCCATCGGGCGGCTGTTCGGCCCTGTGATGTTGCTGTGGTTCGGCACCTTGGCGGTGCTGGGTGCCGTGCAGATCGTTGGCCATCCGACGATCTTCCGGGCGCTCAACCCCCTCTACGGTGCCGATTTCTTCGCCCGCAACGGCGTCAACGGGTTCCTGGCGCTGGGCTCGGTGTTCCTCGTGGTCACGGGTGGCGAGGCTCTGTACGCGGACATGGGGCATTTCGGGCGGCGCCCGATCGCCATCGGGTGGTTCGCCTTGGTGTTCCCCGCGCTGCTTCTGAGCTACTTCGGGCAGGGGGCCATGCTGCTCGGCGAACCGCGTTCCATCGACAACCCCTTCTACCGCATGGCACCCGACTGGGGTGTGCTGCCACTTGTGCTGCTTGCGTCGGTGGCGACGATCATTGCCTCGCAGGCCCTGATCTCCGGGGCCTTTTCGCTCACGATGCAGTCGGTGCAATTCGGTTACGCGCCGCGGGTGGAGATCAGGCACACGTCACCAATGGCCTTCGGGCAGATCTACGTCCCGGCGGTCAACTGGACCCTGAGCGTGGCCTGCATCGGGCTCGTGGTCGGCTTCCGGTCCTCCACGGGCCTGGCGGCCGCGTACGGAGTCGCCGTCACCACGACGATGCTGATCACGACCCTGCTGTTCTACGTGGTCCTGCGCGACCGCTTCCGGTGGAAGGTTGGTACGGCCCGTTCCCTCTGCGCCGGGTTGTTCACCGCCGAGACCAGCTTCTTCGCCGCCAACCTGTTCAAGATCCCGGTCGGCGGCTGGTTCCCGCTCGCGATCGGTGCCCTGGTGTTCACGGTGCTGACCACCTGGCGCACCGGCCGGCGCCTCGTCGGGGAGCGCATACGGGGCGCAGGCGTACCGACCACCGTGTTCCTCGACAGCCTCTTCGCGAGCGAGCAGAAGCCGCCCGAGGTCGTGCGGGTCCCAGGGACGGCCGTGTTCCTGTTCGCCAGCCCCACGCTGGCACCGCCCGCACTCGTCGCCAACGTGGAGTACAACCAGGTGCTCCACGAGACGGTTGTGATCGTGTCGGTCGTCACCGACGAGGTGCCCAGGGTGCTGCCAGCTCGCCGTTCCGAAGCGCGCGACCTCGGCCATGGCGTCCACCAGGTCGTGCTCCACTACGGCTTCACGGAAGGCCCCGACGTGCCCACAGGCCTTGGCCAGGGGCCGGCGAACCGCTTGGCCGTGCATGCGGACCCAACCACCTACTTCCTGGGAGCCGAGTTCCTGGTTGTCACTGACCGTCCAGGCATGGTCCGGTGGCGTGAGCGCCTGTTCGCCCGCCTCAGCCGGAACGCCAGCAACGCCGCCGACTACTTCTCGCTCCCAGCCGACTGCACGGTCACGGTCGGCCTGCGGGTCGAGCTGTAGGCGCGGATGCGTGGTCGGCGACCGAGTCACACCAACGATGCCTTTCAGGATGACCGGCGTCACCGGGGCTACGCAGTGGCCTGCGGGGAGCGGGCAAACTGCTCGACGATGGCGCGGCAGAAGGCGGCCCGAATCAGGGTGTCGCCCCACGCGACTCGTGGTCCCCGTCCCCCACCTCGGTGTCCCAGGGGCCGACAACCGTGCGTCGTTGGCGCTACGGGTCCTCGGAGGCGGAGCGCGGTGCGTCGGGCCCGGGGGGCTCGATGATGAGGCGGTACGCACGGTCCCAGGTGAGGTAGTTCCACGCCCAACTCACGAAGACGCTGATTCGGTTGCGGAAGCCCGCGAGCATCACGAGGTGCAGGACGAGCCACGCAAGCCATCCGGGAGTCCCGTGGAACTTGATCCCGATGCGGAGCTCGGCGATGCCCGCCCCGCGGCCAATGGTCGCCATGAGGCCCCGGTTCCGGTACCGGAACCGTGTGGTCTCACGACCTTCGAGCCGACGGCGGATCTGCCTGGCAATGTGCCGGCCCTCCTGGATGGCGACGGCCGCCAGCTGGGGTAGCGGCGCGCCGTCGGCGCCGGTGGCCGCCGCCAGGTCGCCCACCACGAACACTGTCGGGTAACCGAGCACGCTGAGGTCGGCGCCGACGACGATGCGCCCGGCCGGTCCGCGCTCCAGGCCGAGCGCGCCGGCGAGCGGGTTGGCCTTCACGCCGGCCGCCCAGATCGGACTGTGACACGACACCCGCTCGCCGGACGCCAGGTGGACCGCCTTGGACTCAATGCGCGCCACCGGGTCGCCTAGCCGGACGTCGACGCCCCGCGATTCCAGCGCCTCGCGGGCATGGCGCTGCGACGGTGCCGAGAACAGCGACAACAGCTTGTCCTCCCGCTCGACGAGCACGACGCGCACCACCCGGGTGAGGTCGAGGTGCCGGAAGTCCTTGGCCAGCGCCATGTCGACCAGCTCGACCAGCGCCCCGGCCATCTCGACTCCTGTGGGGCCGCCGCCTACCACCACGAAGGTGAGGGCGCCTTCGGCGATCTGGCTGCGGTCGGCGTCGACCCGTTCGAAGCACTCGAGGATGTGGTTGCGCAGCCGCAAAGCGTCCGTGAGGCCGTACAGCGGCAGCGCGTGCTCCTCGGCCCCGTCGACCCCGAAGTAGTTGGTCGACGCCCCGACGGCGAGCACGAGGTAGTCGAAGCGGAGATCACTGCCGTCGGCCAGGCAAACCTGGCGGCTGTCCCAGTCGACGCGGACGACTTGGCCTCGGCGGAAGCCGACATTGGCCTGCCGACGGAACATCGCCCGCACGGAATGGCCGACGTCCATCCCGCTCAGCCCCGCAGTGGCGACCTGGTAGAGGAGCGGCTGGAACGTGTGGAAGTTGTTGCGGTCCACGATGGTGACCTCGACGTCGGTGCCCGCCAGGTCGCGGGCCGTGGCCAGCCCGCCGAAGCCCGCCCCGACCACGACAACGTGCGGTCGGGTCGTCATTGCCTCAGGCCGCCGCATTCGGACGATCGGCCGCTCGCGATCACCGTCGCAGGGTGCACGCGACGCCGCTGCCGCGCGACACGCGATCGCGTGAAGTCCGGCGTCCGCGCCGCGGCCGTGCTACGCGATCGCGTGATGCGCCGGGCCGTGAACCCGGCGACGATCCGAGCACACGGTCCCGCCGTCGAGCCGCAGAGCCGCGCTCCAACGCAGGAGGTGGCCATGCATCCTGTGCTGTACCACACCCCGGGGACAAAGCACTGGGAGGGGGTGCCCGTCGGGGCGTACAACGTCCCCTCGCAGTCGGCGCAGACAGGAGCACTGGACGCGATCCTCCCTCCCGAGGGCGCAGGCTGAACCCATGTCGCTCACCGATCCGCTGGTCGGGTCCTCGCACCCGACGTCGCCCGCGTCTCCCGGATCTCCGCACGACAGGCCTACGGGCTCGGCCCCCCGGCGACCCCCGTGGTGGCGGCCGTGGCTGATCCCGCTCGGCATCGTGGTCACCGCATGGCTGCTGCTCCCGCCTCTGTTCCGGGGCCCGCCCGGGCTCACGTACACGGAGTTCCTCGAGCAGGTCGACCAGGGCCAAGTGGCCTCGGTGACGATCAAGTCGAACGGCGAGGCGCACGGCCGGCTCGAGGACGGGTCGTCATTCAGCACGGCGGTCCCCGTCGAGCTAGCCGGCGATAGGCTGCTCAATCGTCTGGAGGCCAGGGGGGTGGCGGTCGAGGCGGTCCCCGAGCGGCCGTCGTTCTGGTCGATCCTGTTGTCCTTCGCCCCGCTCCTGCTCCTCGTGGGGCTCTGGTTCTATCTGGGCCGTCGGGCCGGGTCCCAGTTCGGCGGAATCCTGGGGATCGGTCGCTCCCGCGCCAAGGTCTTCGACACTGAGCGGCCGAAGACAACTTTTGGCGACATCGCTGGGTACGAGGGCGTCAAGCAGGAGATCTCCGAAGTCGTGGAGTTCCTGAAGAACCCGGAGCGTTACCGGCGGGTCGGCGCGCGTGCCCCCAGGGGCACCCTCATGGTGGGGCCGCCGGGCACCGGCAAGACCCTCTTCGCCCGGGCGGTGGCGGGCGAGGCCGACGTCCCGTTCATCTCCGTGACGGGATCGAGCTTCGTCGAGATGTTCGTAGGGGTCGGTGCCGCCCGCGTGCGCGACCTGTTCGAAGAGGCCCGCAAGCGCGCGCCGGCCATCATCTTCGTCGATGAGATCGACGCCATTGGTCAGCGGCGCGGCGCTGGCGGTGGGGCCATCTCCAACGAGGAGCGGGAGCAGACGCTCAACCAGCTCCTCGCCGAGATGGACGGGTTCGACCCACTCCAGGGCATCGTGGTCCTGGCCGCCACCAACCGTCCGGAAGTCCTCGACCCCGCCCTGCTACGACCCGGGCGGTTCGACCGCCAGGTCACGATCCCGCTGCCCAACCAGCGGGAGCGCCGCGCCATTCTCGAGCTCCACAGCCGGGGCAAGAGGCTCGATGCCGACGTCGACCTCGACAAAGTGGCAAGGGGTACGCCGGGGTTCAGTGGGGCTGACCTCGCCAACCTCGTGAACGAGGCAGCGATCTTCGCAGCCCGACAAGGCCGCGAGATCCTCACGTCCCGTGACTTCGACGACGCGCGCGACCGCATCATCCTGGGACGGCGCGAGGGATCGAACGTGCTCCTGCCGGACGAGCGGCGGGCGGTCGCGGTCCACGAAGGGGGACACGCCCTGGTGGCAGCCCTCTGCGAGCACGCTGATCCGGTTGCGAAGGTGACGATCCTGCCGGCGGGGCAGGCGCTGGGGGTTACCCACCAGCTCCCGGTGGACGAGCGACACCTCTACAGCGAGAGCTACCTCCTCGACTCGCTCGCGGTGCGGCTCGGCGGGCGGGCGGCCGAGCTCGTCGTGTTCGGCGAGGGCTCCACCGGAGCGGCCAACGACCTGGCCTCGGCCACCGATCTCGCCACGAAGATGGTCAAGGAGTACGGGCTTTCGTCGGAGCTCGGCCCCATCGGATACCCCTCGGGCGGGCCGATGTTCCTCGGCGACGGCGCCGAGATCCAGTACCGCAGGTACGCGGAAGCAACCCAGCACCTGATCGACCGGGAGGTGGCCCGACTCCTTCGCGAGGCCGAGGAACGAGCCCGCAAGCTTCTGAGCGAGCATCGTGAGGAGCTCGACAAGCTGGTGGATCTCCTGCTCGAAAACGAAACGATCGACGGCGAGGCCGTGTACGAGCTCGTAGGGCGATCCGTGCCGGGAGGGCATCCGCAGGTCTTGACCGCCTCACCCAAGGCTTCGCTCATCGTGGCGGATCCAAGCGACGCATCAACCATCGAACGCCGTCCGTCTTGATCAGCACGTAGTGGCCGTGAACTCGCTCACCGTGGAGCACGACCTTGATCTCGCGATCGGTCCACTTCTCGCACTCGTACGAGCCGCGGTCCCAGATGAGCACCCGGCCGGCGCCGTAGTCGCCCGGCGGGATCTCTCCCTCGAAGTCCATGTAGTCGACGGCGTGGTCCTCGGTCTGCACGGCCAGGCGGTTCACCCCCGCCTCGAGCGGGATGCCTTTCGGTACCGCCCAGGAGACCGCCACCCCGTCGTGCTCCAGGCGGAAGTCCCAGTGCAGCCGACGGGCGTGGTGCTCCTGGACCACGAATCGGGATCCACGTGCGCCACGTGCCGCAGGATCGCCACGGGGCTCAGGCGTCACCGAGAAGTCGCGCCTGGGCGTCGGCGGTCCCAGCTCGGCGGCCGACCGTGAGCCGTACCGATGTGACCGAGGTCGAGATCGATGGGCGCCACCTCCGACTGTCCAACCTCGACAAGGTCTTCTGGCCGGCAACGGGTTTCACCAAGGGCCAGATGATTGAGTACTACCGCCGGATCGCGGGACTGTTGCTGCCCCACTTGCGAGGACGGCCACTCACGCTCAAGCGCTACCCCGACGGCGTCGACGCGGAGTTCTTCTACGAGAAGCAGTGCCCATCGCACCGGCCACCATGGGTCGCCACGTGCCCGATCGCCCGCCGAGGTACGACCGGCAAGCCGATCGACTACTGCCTGGTCGACGACCTGGCCTCGTTGGTGTGGGTCGCCAACCTGGCCTCGATCGAGCTGCATCCGCTGCTGGCGTTCTGCGACCACGTCGACCACCCGACCATGGTCGTCTTCGACCTCGACCCCGGCCCGCCGGCCGATCTCGTCGACTGCTGTCAGGTCGGCCTGTGGGTCAGGCAGGTCCTCTCCGAGCTCGAGTTGCAGCCGTTCCCGAAGACGTCCGGCTCCAAGGGCCTGCAACTCTATGTGCCGCTCAACACGCCCCACACCTACGCCGATACCAAACCGTTCGCCCGGGCGATCGCCCGCCGCCTCGCAGAGCAGCACCCGGACCGGGTCGTGGAGCGGATGGACAAGTCGCTGCGGGCTGGCAAGGTCCTCATCGACTGGAGCCAGAACGACGTCAGCAAAACCACCGTCTGCGCCTACTCCTTGCGTGCCCGCGAACGTCCCACTGTCTCCGCGCCCGTCGCCTGGCAGGAGGTCGAACGAGCGCTGGGCGACGGCGACCCCCGCCCGCTGCAGCTCGAGGCACCCGAAGTCATCGAGCGCGTGCAGCGGCTGGGCGACCTGTTCGCGCCGGTCCGCCGTCTCCGACAGGAGCTGCCGCAGGTGGCCTGAGCTGCCCGCGCCTCCGCGAGCGGCTGTACCCGCCGCGGTACCGGTGACGCTTTCGCTTCGCTCATCTCCACCTCCTCGTTCACAACACCCCTGCGGGTGCCGGCGCGACCGAGCCAGCAGGACGCGACAATCGTGTCTGAACGCACCGCCGTGGCGTGGAGCCGTTCCGTGCATTTCTCCCCGTCAGGCCCAGGGGTCATCCATCGGCACTTCGATGGCCTGATCCCACGCGTCGGCGTCGGGGATCTCGAACCCGCGCGCCGGCTCACCGGGTCGCGGGCCCGGCTCGACCTCCTCGGCCTGCTCGAGCGCATCGGCCTCCGGCACGTCGGGGTGGCTCGGTAGGGGTGTCCGCTCCGGCTCGGGACCGACGGGCTGGGCCTGCTCGAGTCGGTCCTCCAGCGGCACGGGGTCCAGCGAGGCGTCTCGTTCAACGCGTTCGCCGCCGGTCACATCAGCCTCCTCGGTGCGTCGCGATGCTCCTCTCGCCTTGCCGGGGCACCGCACGAGCCGTCGTCGCGAACCCCCGGGCTCTGATCATGGTCGCGAAGAGACCGGGCATGCGACATCCCGCGACCGCGTAGAGCACAACACCCGCATCTCCCCACGGCTCCTCGCCGACGAGCCCGCGTGAGGCGACTGGGCCTAAGGTCCCGCGTGGCAACTACGCGACCCGGGGATGCCCTGGACCGACGCCGTACGCATCATCGAGGTGGTTCGGCCTGCCGCCGCACGAACGAGATGTCGCTCGAAGTAGATGGGGGAA
>DASQUK010000099.1:0-3809 GCA_035641315.1 Acidimicrobiales bacterium
CAGCGCCTTGCGCAACCGGGCGGCCTCGGCGAACGAGTGGACGGCGCCCGCCGACGTGGTGCGGTACTCGAAGCCGGCCTGCTTGAGCTTCCGGTTGTCGACACCCCGCCCGTAGGTGAGCAACTCGACGAGCTCGGGGGGGAGGTCGACGCCCAACCGGGCCAGCGGCGCGGCGAAGAGCCGGCGGCCGAACGGGGGCAGCGGCAGCAGCCGCTTGGCGCAGATGGCGGCCACCTCGCTCCACGGCAGCAGCCCGTCCCCTGCCACGTTGAAGACGCCGCTGAGCCGCCCGTCGAGGACGAACATGATGGCGCGCACCACGTCGTCCTCGTGGACGAACTGCAGGCGGGGGTCGAAGCCGAAGACTGCGGGCACCAGCGGAAGGTCCAGCGCCCTGGTGATGGGCGTGTCGATGTCGGACCCGAGCACGTTGGAGAACCGCAGCGTGCTGACCGTCACCCCCGGGTTGTCGAGGGCGAAGTCGCGCACGTACGCCTCGACCTCGAGCAGCGATCGCTCGACCCGATGGCGGGCCGACGACGACCGGGGGGTGTCCTCGGCGAACCACACGGGGTCGCGGAACGTCGAGCCGTAGACCAGCGTCGACGATTTCACCACCACGTCGGTCACCTGGCTCCCGGGTTGGCTGGCGGCGGCGAACAGGTTCATCATGCCGATGACGTTGGTCTCGTGGACCTGCCGGCTCGAGGCCCGGGACGAGTCGACCACCAGGAAGGTGTGCACGATCGTGTCCACCTGGGTGGCCCGCACCAGGCGCGACAGAATCGAGTAGCTGTCGTCGCTGTGCACGTACTCGGTGCGCTCGAGCTCGACCTTGGGTTCACGGGTGTCGATCCCGACGATCACGTCGACGCCGGGGTCGGCCTCGAGGGCCTGCGCCACCCGGCCGCCCCAGAAGCTGCCGAGCCCGGTGACGAGCACCCGTCGTCCCATGTTCGTGGACCTACCCGTTCCCTCAGCCCGACCAGACGCCGCGGCGCTGGCGGAGCATGTCGTGGAGCGCGTCCTGGATGGTGTGCCGGATCTGCTCGGAGGCGTCCATGATGCGGCTGCGGGAGTAGCGAGGCTGGTCGGGCAGCACGTCGAAGTGGACGGGGTCGAGGACGCGGATGCGCAGCTTGGCGGGGAACGGCAGGATCACGCCCAGCGGCCCCAGGGCCAGCATGTTGGCGGTGACCGGGAAGTAGGGGATGCCCATGGCCCGGGCCAGGGGGCCCACCTTGAACAGGATCGGCATGGTCTCCTCGTTGCCGATGATCGCCATGGGGATGATGGGCACGCCCGAGCGCATGGCGATCTGCACGAACCCGCCGCGGCCGAAGCGGCGGAGCTGGTAGCGCTCGGCGTAGGTCTTGCCGGGGCCCTTGGATCCCTCCGGGAACACCATCACGAGCTGCTGCTGCTCGCGCAGCAGGCGGTAGGCGTTGTCGGGGTGGGCCTGCACACCGCCGAGGCGGGACCAGGCGAGGTTGACCACCGGGACCCGCTTGAAGATCTCGTCGGCCAGGCCGTACACCGGCCGCTCGAGGTCGCGCTCGATGCCGTGCATGATCGACGGGGCGTCGGCCGGGATGGCCCCGGCGTGGTTGGCCACCATCAGCGCCCCGCCGTCGGCGGGAATCTTGTCGAACCCGTCCCACTCGACGCGGAACCAGTGCTCGTAGATGGGGTCGTAGATCTTGCGGACGAGCTGGCGGAGGCTCTCGGACCGGCCCCATTCGTCGACGTCGGACAGCCGCTCGTCGCCGGGCTCGGGGGCTATGGATACGGTCGCGGCTGTGGTTGTTGTCTTTGCTGCCGGCGGGGTTGCTGGCGGGACGGCCACGAGGCTGCGCCGGCTGCCGGGGTTGCGGGCCTTGCGCGAGGAGGGCGCCTGGTTCCGCGGCATGAGGAGCATGGTAGGCCCTTGTTTGTCACAGGGAGCGGGGAAGATGGGTGGGTGGAACCGACGTCGCTGCGCTTCGCCCAGGTGGCCCGGTCGCTCACCCAGGCGGCCGGCCGGCATGGCGTGCGCGCGCCCACGTTCCGCAGCCCGCCCCGGCGGGTAGGCCTGACCAGGACCATCCAACGCCGGCGCGACGGCGGGGCCACGGTGGCGGTCGTGCTGCGGGGGCGGCCGTGGCCTGCGGTGGTGGCCGACATGATCGAGGGGGTGGTGACGTACAACGACTTGGCGGGTACCCGGGCCGACCAGCTGCGGACGGCGCTGTGGGCGGCGGTGGCCGACACTCTCGATCAGGCAGCCTGACAGCGTGGCCGATGAGTTCCGGGGTGTCGCGGCGTCTGCACTTCGTGGACGACATGGAACAGGAGGACATCGTGGTCTCGTCGAGCAGCCCCGTTCCCGGTGTGCTCGCCCGATCGCCCGTGGCCACCCGGTTGCCGGCGCAAGATCTGGCGCGGGCGCGCAGGTTCTATGCCGACAAGCTGGGCCTCGAGCCGGTCGAACAGCGTGAGGGCGGGCTCCGCTACGAATGCGGCGGCGTGGCGTTCGCACTGTTCGAGTCGTCCGGCAAGCCGTCGGGGGCTCATACGCAGATGGGCTGGGAGGTCGACGACATCGACACTGCCGTCGAAGAGCTGCGGGCCCGGGGTGTCGTGCTCGAGGAGTACGACGTGCCGGGGCTGAGGACCGTCAACGGCATCGCCGAGATCGAGGGGAACTACCCGTCCAAGGGCGTCGGCGAGCGGGGCGTGTGGTTCTACGACAGCGAAGGCAATCTGCTCGGCGTCGGCCAGCCCGTGGCCGCGCCATCGCCCTGACCCCCGACCCGACCACCGAGCGGGCCCTGAAGCCGTACTTCTGCACCGGCCCGACCGAGCGCAAGGCGGGGAACCTCGACGCGAGCCCGCATTCCGTGATGCTCACCGGCCCCGGTGAGGCGACCCTTCAACGCTCTGCCGACGCCTGGGTGGCCAAGTACGGCAGCCATTGGCGCTACGTCGTCAGTGGCGGCGTGTTCCGGCATGCGAAGGGCTCGCGGCGTGGCGATCCCCGTCCGGCCGTAATCTACAAGATTCTTCTGTGACGGCGTTCGGCTTCGGCAAGGGACCGCGGTACAGCCAGACCCGCTGGCGGAGCAGTTAGCGGCCGGCGGTCGCAGCTGGGCCGTACCCTGCAGTGGTGCGGTCGACGCGGATGCTCCTGGGCAGACTGCGGGTCGACGGCGACCTGGTCGCCCTGGGGTACGCCGACGTCTTCGTGGTCGTTCGCGAGGGCGAGGCCGGTCCGGGTCCCAACGACTGGGAGGTCACGGTGCGCACGCCGTCGTCCCACCGGCTCGAACCCGGCAAGCACGTCCTCGAGCTCGATGCCCTCGACGGCTCGCGCTACTCGGGCCGGGCGCTGCTCCGCTTCAGCGACGGCCGCCGCCACCTCTTCCGCGGCGATGGGGACCTGGTGGGCTACGGGGAGCCGTAGCCTGCGGGTACCACCCGCCCGGGTGGCGGAACTGGCAGACGCAGAGGGCTTAAACCTCTCTGGCCGCAAGGCCGTGCGGGTTCGAATCCCGCCCCGGGCACGTGCATCTAGCTGGGATTTTGCTGTTGGACCTCTCGACTGTGGCGGCCCGAGATCGCCTGATGCTCACAAAATGCTCACAGAGCTGAGCGCCCTGACGTAATCTTCCCGGGCGTGGCACGGGGGTCAGTCCGGAAGCGCGGATCGACGTGGACGGTCGTCGTCGACGTCGGTCCTGACCCCGTGACGGGCCGGCGCCGGCAGAAGTCGAAGGGCGGTTTCCGCACCCGGAAGGCCGCCGAGGCAGGGTTGCGCGAGTTGTCGGCGG
>DASQUK010000100.1:0-7109 GCA_035641315.1 Acidimicrobiales bacterium
CTTCCGCCGTGGCAGTCGCGATCTCGGTCAGCGCTGGGGTCGGATCTGCGCGCACCTCGTCGCCGCGCGGTTGCCATCGGTCGGTGAACTCGAGCCGAGGATCTTCCCCGGATGGAGGGTCTCGGACCGGGACACGACGGCGATGATGTCCTCGAACCGGTGACGCATGGTGCCGGAATGGCCGCGGCTCTGCTCCTCACCGTTGACCCGGGCCACCATGGTCAGGTCATAAGGGTCCTCGACCTCGTCGGCGGTCACCAGCCACGGTCCCATCACGTTGTCGGTGTCGAAGTCCTGGCATGTAAAGCGGCGACGAGCTGTTCGAGAACGAGCCGGCCAGTGACGCCGACGAGTACCTGCATTCCGAAGGTACGAGATCCGGCGGCGCGACTGGGGCACGGCCGACTCGATGACGCCGTTCATCACACGGGTCAACGAAATCCGCCGCACGCACCCGGCTGCCCTGGCACGGGCCGTACCCACGCCCACGTCGAGCTCGGTGGCGAGAGCTACATCTGGGACGGCCCCCACCCCTACGTGCGGCTCGATACCACGCCGGGCCAGGTGGCGCACATCCTGGCGCTGCGGACCTGACCTGCAGAGGGCGTCAACCCGTCTCGCCCCCTCCGCCCCGGACGCGGCGGCGCAGGCGGCGGGTCTCCTCGGACGGCTCCACCCCGAGGTCGGCCAGGGCGACCAGCCCCCGGTCGAGGGTGCGGCGGGCGGCCGAGCGGTCGCCTCGGGCCAGCGCCACCGAGACCAGCACGGCGTAGGCGTCCTCGGCCCACGGGTCGACCTCGACCGCACGCCGGGCCACGCGTTCGGCTTGGTCCACGTCGCCCCGGGCGACCAGCAGCTCGCCGGTCCGGGTCGCCGCGGTCACGAAGCGGCCGCGGAAGTACTCGCGCTCGAGCGCGACCCAGTCGGCATCGGCGATGCCGTCGTGTGCCTCGCCCCGGTAGAGCGCGACGGCGGCCAGGTTGTGCTCGAGCGCCAGTGACGGCGTGCCGTCGGCCTCGGCCCGTGCGGCGCCCGCGAGGTGCTCGTCGAACCGGTCGACGTCGATTCGTAGCCAGTCGCTGGTGACGAGCCTGACGGCTTGGGCGTTGACGCGGATGTGGTAGGCGGGCTCGCGCGCCGGGCGCCCGGGCTCGAGCAGCCGGAGCAGGTACGTCATGGTGACCCGCAGGTTGTTGGCCGCGGCCCGCTCGTCCAGGTCGGGCCAGAGCGCGGCCGTGATCGCCGCCCGGCTGGTCGTGCGGTGGCTCACGAGGAACGCCAGCAACGCCCGCACCCGTTCACGCCTGAGGTCGCCATCGGTGACGGGCTCGCTGTTGCGGGCGAGCGCGAGGGGACCGAGCACGGCGATCTCGGTGTGGTCCGCCGGCGGGGCCGGCACGGCTGCGAGCAGCGACTTGGCGAGCCTGGCTCGGTGCGTTCGCGTCGCGGCCTCCGCGCGCATGGCCTCGCGCCACCGTGGCCCGAGAGCGTCGAGCAGCGTCCCGCCCTCGGGCCGGCCGGCCGCCTCGAGGCCGAGCGCCAACTCGACGGCGAACCGGTGGTGCAGCCCAGCGCGGACGCGAGACATGTCATTGAGATCGAGGTCGGCCAGGCGCCGGCGCACCTCGTCGGCACCCTGAGCGCCGACTCTTGTGCGATTCGGGCAGTCCCGCAGCGCGACCACCGCCCGGGCGAGCGTGCGCGCCGCAGCGACGTGGCCACGAAGTTCGGTCGCATCCCAGCGATCGCGAGCCGCCGGAACGAGCACATAGGTCAGCGCCAAGCCGCGGCGCTACACGCGCCGGTTGATCCCGCTGTCCAGGCCATGGATGGCGATGGCCTGCTCGAGCAGGTCGGCGGCCGCTGGTTCGTCGCCGGCGGCCACGAGCATGGCCGCCTCCGCCACTGCGAGACGAGCGTTCTGGCCGACATCGGCATCCGCCTCGGTGCGCCGGACCCGCGCCAGGAGGCGTTGCGCCCCCTCGACGTCGCCGACCCAGGCGAGCACGAACGCGGCTTCGGCCAGGCCCACCAGGACGAACTGGAGCACGCCCGTGGCCTCGAGGCCATCGGTGATCGACGGCGCGGCGGCGACCACCTCATCGAGGTGGCCCAGCGCCCAGCGGGCCTCGAGGCGGGCACCCTCGACATTGAGCTGGAACGCGGGGTCGGGGATCGGGGGAATGGCATCGAAGACAGCGATCGACTCCGCGGCTCGGCCACCGCCGGCCAGCGTGGTGGCCCGCAGCCAGCCGGCCATGGCCTTCCACGCGTCGTCGAGCACCTCCGGCTCGATGGCGTCGAGATGGGCGAGCACGTCGTCGTCGCCGCCCACGATGTCGGCGACGACCGCCTGGCCGAGCGCGGCCAGGGCCCGGGCGAGGGGATGACCCTCGGCCTCGAGCTCGATCACCCGGGGGAGCAGCCCGGCGAGGAGCTCGAGGTCTGCCCGCCACCAGGCCACCTGGCCGAGCAACGCGATGGCCCCCAGCTCACCGTCGGCGTCGCCCGCCTCGCGGCACCGCCGGATGGCCGTTTGCAGTGGTTCGGTCGCCTCGGCCGGCGTGAGCATGGCAGCACGGACACCGGCAGCGAGGGCGACGCCGGCCGTGTCCCGCAGCGCCTCGGGCAGGTCGGCGAGCCAGCGCTCGAGCTGACGGCCCGGGGGCCTGTGGGGACCGATGCAGACGGCCCGCAGGATCCCGGGCACGACATCGATCAGGCCGGCCTCGCGGGCCAGCGTCACGGCCTCGTCGTAGCGCTGCTCGGCGACCAGGTGGTCGACCGCGCGCCGGCGCGTGGACACCCGCTCGTCGTTGGCCAACCTCAGCGCCGGCACCCCGTGCCAGAGTGGGTGCGGCACCCGCCACCCGCCGGCACCCTGGGCGACGAGCGGCACGCCGGCGAGCACCCGCGCCAGGTCGACCGGAGCCCCCAGCGCGGCGCTGGCCAGGCTTTCGTTGGCGCCGCCGAGGTCGGACAGCACCGCCAGCACCCGGCGCCGTTCGGCTCCCAGGGGCTCGAGGACCTCTTCCCACAGGTAGTCACCGGCCAGATCGTGCCTGACGCTGGCCGCCAGCTCGACCATCGCCGGCCATCCGCCCGTGTCGTCGAACCGCCCGAGGGCGATGCCCCGGCGGGCGGCGAACCCGGCCAACTCGTCGTCCGAGAAGCGCAGCTCGTCCTCGGCCAGGCGCAGCACGGCACCCTGCGTGGCGAGGCGGGCGAGGGGCACGGCCGGCGACCACCGGCTGGCCAGCAGGACGTGGCCGTTGGCGGGCAGGGCATTGACCAGGGCGGTGAGCCAGATGGCGCCCCGCGAGCCGGCCGCCAGCCAGTGCCCGTCGTCGACCACGAGACATACAGCCGCCGGCGCCCGCCGCCACACGGCATCGGCCACCGTGGCCGGATCGGGCGCCTCGTCCGTCGTGCCCGGGACCACGCCGGCGGCTCGGTCACGGCCCCCCGCACTGACCGCGGCCATCACGTCGCGGGCCAAGACCACGCCGTCGGCGTCACCTTGGTCGAGGCCGATCCAGACGTCCTCGCCCCGGGGCGCGAGCCGGTTCTCGGCGACGGCCTGGGCCAGCAGCGTCGTCTTGCCCAGACCAGGTCCGCCCACCACCGACGTCACCCGGTACTCCCAGCGGCCGAGCAGGGCGCGCAGCAGCCGCGATCGGGTGAGCGAGCCGGGCCGCGGCTCGGGTGGCTCGAACCGGAACGAGCGAGGCATACGGGACGACACCCTAAATCGGCCGCGCTCGCCCGGCTCGGGAACGCATGCTCGGCTCGCTTCGCCCCCGCTAATTCGCTTCGGTCACCCTTTGCCTTCCCTGGCGGAGGTACCGGGGGCCTTGTGCCGGCGGACGCGGCCCCCGGTGCCTTCCCTGGGCTTGGCGCGCACGAGTTGGGCGCAGCGAAGGAGCGAACGGACGGTGGCCGACTGCAGGGTGGACGAGGTCGCGGACGGCATCTACCGCATCTCGACCTACCTGCCCGACGTCGTCGTGTCCCATGGCCTGACGATCAACCAGTTCCTGGTGCTCGCCGACGAGCCGCTGCTGTTCCACACCGGCCTGCGGACGACGTATCCCGACACGGTGGCGGCGGTGGCCCGGCTCGTCCCCGTCGAGCGGCTGCGGTGGCTGTCGTTTGGGCATGTCGAGGCCGACGAGTGCGGGGCCATGAACCACTATCTGGCGGCGGCGCCCCAGCTCGAAGTGGCCTTCGGCGTGCTGGGGTGCCGGGTCTCGCTGCAGGACATGGCCGATCGGCCACCTCGCTCGTTGGCGCCGGGTGAGGCAATCGACCTGGGCGGAAGGCGGGTCGTGGTGGTGCCGACACCGCACGCCCCGCACAACCTCGAGGCCCAGGTCCTCTACGAGGAGACGACCCGCACCCTGCTGTGTGGCGACCTCTTCACCCAACTCGGCCCGGGCCCAGCGGTGACGACTGGCTGCCCGATCGAGGCCGCGCTCGGCGCCGAGGACGTGCTGCGCACCGCCCCGACCGGAGACGCCGTGCCCAGGGCGCTCGAGCACCTGGCCGATCTTGAGCCTCGCACGCTGGCGGTCATGCACGGCTCGTCGTTCGAGGGCGACGGCGGCGCGGCGCTGCGTGGGCTGGCCCGGGCCTGGCCAGCCCATCCCTCGGCACCCGCCCAGGGACTGGGCACCGCCGGCTGGCTCGGCGAGTGACCCCCGAGCGGCCGACTTCTCCCCCTCGACCGCCCGGGGCGCTCGCCCCGTGTCGCCCTGCGTCGCCCGCGTCGGGCCAGGATCCGGGCCGCGATGTCACCGTGGTGATGGGTCGCATCGTGGACCGCGTGCCGGGCGTTCCAATGAAGGTCGCTCGCCATGCCGTCGTCCGTCACCGTCGACGTCCAGACCGGCCGGTCCAGCGCCGTCAGGCGTGAGACAAGCTCGCCGGCCCCGTGGCTGATCCCAGCGAGCGCCTCGGTGACGTCGACCGCGCGGGATACCGGATCGAAACGCGGCTTGGGCGCGGGCCCGAGGTCCGTGCCGGGATCGACCACCGCGACGTCGAGCATGAAGCGCATCCCGAACAGGACCTCGCGCACGTGGTCGCAGGACTCCGCGATCGACCACATGGCGGGATCGGCCGCCGACCAAGCTCGTCGTCCGCCAGTCCACCAACCGCCTTGGACCAGCGCGCAGGCAGCCCGGCGATGGCTGCGACCGCGCCATCGTCGGTCCAGCAGCCGCCGTCGAAGCCGCATTCATCGCAGCGCTCCATCGCCACAGCCCCAGCCTCCCACCACCCGCCGAAGACGCGTTTCGGCGGCTGGCGGCCGGTGTCCGTCGGCGGACTCTCGTGTTGCCTCAGGTGCAAGAAGCCGGCGGGCCGCCTGCGGCGCCAACTGGCTGGACCCTGGCGCCCCGATGCTCAATCAGACCTGACCCGATGCCGCACCGTCTCGGCCCAGGAGCCGCCGGGGTGAGCAAGATGTGGCAGCTCGAGAAGTAGCCGAACACCTGGATCGGGATGGTCGGTCTTCGTACTGGCGTCGCCGTGTCCGTCCTCGTCTCCGACGGGCTTAAGCCTGGCCAGCACGTGCTCGCTCTGAAGTTCGCAATGGAGCTCCAGCGGCGAGCACGTTGCGTCTGCAATCGTGAATTACTATCAGTAACCATATCGACACCCGTCGTGCCGCTCTCTAGCGTGAACACCGGCTGGCCAGCAGATGCGGGTCGTGCCAACGCACTCGGTGTCCGGCGGTCCGTGACAATTCGCTCGCTGAATCGACCGCTGAACACCGACGCCGGCCAGAACCGCCAGCCGGGCACGAGAGCCGGGGAGAAACCACCATGGGCGACCATCTCGACGACGCACACGACAGCGGCTACACGGCCGAGCTCGGGGCCCGGCTGCGCTCGCTGCGCCGCCAGCGGCACCAGTCGCTCCAGGACGTGGAGGCGGCCTCGGACTACGAGTTCAAAGCTTCGGTGCTCGGCGCCTACGAGCGCGGTGAACGCGCCATCTCGGTGCCGCGACTCCAGCGCCTGGCCCGCGTCTACCGGGTGCCGGTCGACCAGATGGTGCCCAGCGACGAGCCCGGCATGGCCCCGCCCACCGGTGATGAACAGGATGTCGACCCGGCCGCCGGCCCGGGCCACACCCAACGCGACCACCGCTCCGTGACCATCGACCTCGCCGCGCTCACCCAGCTCGGGGAACACAAGGGCGAGATGCTCGCCCGCTACCTGCGCACGATCGAAGTGCAGCGCGGCGACTACAACGGCCGCATCCTCACCATCCGGCGCCACGACCTCACAGCCATAGCCTGCATCTTCGGCTGCCACCCCGATCAGGTACCCGGCCGACTCGACAACCTGGGCCTCCGCCGTGTTCCCTGACCCGGCGCTGCACCCGACGGCCCAGCCACCGGCGGGCCCTCGCGAGAAGCGCCCAGCACGAACCTCACCGATCGACACGGCCTGGCAGAGGTTTCCGGATCAAGGCGACGCTCCACTCAGGAGACTTCGGTGAGGCCACACGATGCTTCATGAACCGCCCCGCAGTCGTCCGCGTCGAGCGGCGGCGACGGGGTGGCGGCTGCGCTGGGACCGCCAATGGGACGCCGATCGGCCACGTGCTTCGCCGGCCAGAGTCACACGCCATTCCTAACCTCTTCGACCTGCTCCTCGACGCGTGTGTACGTCGAGTGCCGAAAGAACGCAGTAGCCGAAGCCCTTGGCGGCCAGAGGGGTTGCGCAGAGACGGCCACGAGGGCCCGCACGCTGGTGGCCAATTCCTGACCGAACGTGCAAGCACCAGTGGTCCGAGAGGAGCCGTGGTGCCAACTGATCGGTCGATCTGTACGTCGCTGACGGCACGTCTGGCGGCGCAGAGGCGCCGTTCGGTGCGCATAGACGGTCGTCGAGCCGGCGGCGTTCTGTCACGGCATTCTGTGCCGAGCGTTCTGTGCAGATCGTCGTGGCGCGGATCGATGCTCCTATGGGTTGTCAAGGTGCTCCGGGTTCGCGGGCAGACCAGTGATGGGCCACTCGGCGTGGAGGGCGAGCTCTTATCAGGCCATGCGCTTCCGGTGATGAGGTTGGGAGGGCGGGCCGGCAGATCGTTCGAAG
>DASQUK010000101.1:0-15163 GCA_035641315.1 Acidimicrobiales bacterium
TGACCGGCGCGGTCATCGGTTCGAGGCAGACGAAGGCGGTTGCCGGCGGAGCGAACACCTGCGCCGCTGAGCTGGTTCAGTGGGAAGCTCAGCGAAGAGGAGTTCCGCCAAGCCATGGTCGACGAGCGGCGCCTGATCTACGAGTTCGAGATCCATCACACCTACGGCCTGCATTGACGGCTGCGGCCCTCACGGCGAGCCGATGAGGTCCCAGCGGTTGCCGGCGATGTCCCGGAAGACCGCGACTTGGCCGTAGGGCTCGGTGCGTGGGGCGGTGACGAACTCGACGCCGGCGGCCGCCATGCGCTGGTGGGCGGCGTCGAAGTCGTCGACCCGGAGGAAGAAGCCGACGCGGCCGGCCAGCTGCTTGCCGACCACCGCCGCCTGCTCGTCGCCGTCGGCCCGGGCCAGCAGGAGGCCGGTCTCGGCGCCGGGTGGCCGGACCACGACCCAGCGCTTGGGGCGCCCGTCGTTGGTCAACGCCGCCGAGTCCTCGACGAGCTCGAAGCCGAGCGCGTCGACGAAGAACGCGATGGCGGGGTCGTAGTCGTCGACCACGATGGCGACCAGTTGAAGGAACGACACGGCGCCGACGCTCAATCCAGCAGGGCGCGCGCCTCGGCAAGCAGCTCGACCTGCCGGCGCCAGTCACCGGCGGCGAAGCTGACCACCACCCGCTCGGCGCCGACGTCGCCGTACTCCGCCAGCCGGGAGGCGATCTCGGCCGGGCCGCCGCTCACCAGCATCGTGGGGATCATGTCCTCGGGCATGCCGAAGACGCCGTCGGGGTCGGTCAGCGTGCGGACCAGGCCGTCGTGGTCGGGCAGCGCCGGATCGCCGGTCAGCGCCGTGAGCATGCCGGCGGTGACCGGCGGCGTTGGCCGGCTCCGGGCTTCGGCCATCTCGGCCAGCCGCGCCCGGCCCTTCGCCACCTCGGGGGGAGGGATGGGGAGGAGGAACCAGCCGGCGTCGTGGTCCAGGGCGCGGGACATTGCCGCGTCCGACATGCCGCCCACGACGATGGGCGGCACGGTGACGCCGGGGGCGAGTTGGACCGTCGGGCTGTCGGGCAGGTGGCCCAGCCGGGTCGGCTCGCCGGACAACAGCCCGGGCAGGACCCGCAGGGCGGCGTCGGTGCGGCGGCCCCGTTCCCGCCGGGGTACGCCGCTGGCGACCCAGGAGCGGTCGTGGCGATCGCCCCCCGCCCCGACCCCGAGGATGACCCGGCCGCCCGAAACGTGCTGGAGCGAGGCGACCTGCTTGGCCACCCAGACGACGGGGCGCAGCGGCAAGATGACGACCCCGAACCCCAATCGGACCCGGCTCGTGGCACCCGCAGCCGCGGCGAGGGCGACGACGCTTTCGATGAACGGTGCGCCCGTGCCGGCGACGAGCTGGTCGACCGTCCACACCGACTCGAGTCCGAGGTCCTCGGCGTGCCGGGCGCTGGCGGCGATGTCGCCGGGCTCGTCCCCGGGCGCGCTCATGGTGGGCAGGAAGGCACCGATGGCTGGCGTCGGCATGCGGTTGCCTCACGAACCGCTGCCGTAGGGACGGGTCAGGATCTCAAGGTAATGGCCGTTGGGATCCTGGAAATAGACGCCCCGGCCGCCGTCCCGGCGGTTGATCTCCGCCGGGCGGGTCTGGCCCGGATCGGCCCAGTACGGCAGGTTGCGCTCCTGGATGCGCCCGAAGATCTCGTCGAACTCCGCCTCGCTGATCAGGAAGGCGTAGTGCTGGGGGGTGATGTCGTCCGCGGTCTCGGCGAAGTCGAGGCTCACGCCGTTGTCGGCCTCGACCACCAGGAAGGGGCCGTAGGGGACGGGCGCCGGCAGCCCCAGGATCTCGGTCAGGAAGGCGGCCGAGGCCTCGCGATCGTGCGCCGCCACGATGGTGTGGTTGAGCTGAACGGGCATGCGCCCAGTGTGCCGGTCCCCGGCCCAAACCAACGGCGCCCCGCAATGTCTGCTGGCACCGCGAGGCCGACGGCAACGCCCGTCACCCGCGCCGGAGCGTGAAGCGGTCGACGACCCGCCCCCCGGGCGCGATGGCCCGGGCCTCGAACGTGTCGCCCCGGACCGCCACGTGCACGAAGTGGAGCACGGACTCGGCCACGGCGGTGAACGCGCTGCGGCCCGTGAGCGTGAGCTTGCAACCGCCGCCGCTGACGACGTGGACGACGCCCCGCTGCGGGGCCGTCCGCTCGTAATGGTGGTCGTGGCCGGCGAAGGCGAGACGGACCCCGCCCTCCGCCAGGACCGGCTCGATGGCCCGGCGCAGCGGCAGGCTCGAACCGTGCCGACCCGACGAATAGGGCGGGTGGTGCATGAGCGCCACCTTCCACGGCGCGTTCGACGCCGCCAGCGACTCGGCCAGCCAGGCGAGGTGCCGCTCGGCGGCCGGCCCACCGGCGAGCACCATGCCGGAGTCGACGACGAACACCTCGACCGGTCCGTGGCGGGCGGCGTAGTAGCTGCGGTCCTTGCCGAAGTGCGCCAGCTCGGCGGCGATCTCGTCTGTGCTGCCCCGGCCGTGCCGGTGCGCCGACCGGTCCCCGTCGCCGCCCTCTACGTCGTGGTTGCCGACGGCCAGCTCCCACGCCACGCCGGCGTCGATCAGCGGCCGGTAGGGGCGCGTGAAGACCGCGTCGTAGCGGTCGTCGATGTGGCCGTAGTAGCAGACGTCCCCGGCCAGCAGCACGACGCCGTACGGCGAGCGCTCGTAGGTTTGGGCCATCTGCCGGGCGACGGCCATGGCGTTGCGCCGGCCCGATCCGTTGTCGCCCAGCACCGCGAACGACAGCTCGTCGGCCGCCTCGGTCCACGCACCGGGCGCCAAGGCGATGTCGGGCGGTGCGCCGGGCAGGAAGTCCTCCCGCCAGCGGACCAGGTTCCAGAGGTAGGCGAGGGGATTCGTGTCAGCCCTCAGGCGGCGGCGAAGCCGCTGACCCGGAGCTCGGGGGCCGACTTGGGGGCCTCCTCGGGCGGCTTGCCGCAGTCGGGAACGGGCACGAGCCGGACCACCTCGACGGTGGCCTCGAACGCCAGCCGCCGGCCGTCGGGCGCCTCGGCGTCGAGGCGGACCCGGGTCAGCCCGCCGGCCGACTCCAGGACCTCGCCTCGGCGCCGGTGGTCGAGCCACGACCAACCCATGGCGCGCAGGCCCTCCCGGTCGGCCGCCTGGACCTCGGGCCCGTCGAGGCCGGTGCAGCCGCGGTAGAGCCGGACGGCCTCGTCGATGTCGAGCGTGCGGTCGGAGATGCCGACGAGGCGGTCGAGGTCGAGGTAGGCCCACATCGTGCCCTCGGGCAGCAGCAGGGCGGTGGGCGCGAAGCGGTGGCCGCCCGTGTGGCTGGTGCGCCACACGTGGACCCCGGCGCCCAGGCCCGGCAGGGACTGCGCCAGGCGGGTCCCCAGCGTGCCGCAGCAGGCGTCGCGCCGGCCGTGCGTGCACACCAGCACGTGCCGCCCGGCGTCGGTGCCGTCACCTTCCAGGCCCCCGGTCCCGCCGCTACCGCCGCTGGCGGCCAGCGCCGCGACCGCTTCGGCGACCTGGTCGTCGGACACCGTCCAGGCGCGGCCCTCGTAGCGGTCGAAGGGGCCGGCGGGGCGGGAGAACGACACCAGCCGGCGGCGGTCGGGGGGACTGTGGCCGTAAGGGACCAGTCCCTGCAGCCGCACGTTGGCCTCCTCGAGCGCCGGCGCGGCGGGTGCCAGTGCCGGGTGCTCGGTGATCTCCCCAGGCCACGGCAGCGGGATCTCGACCAGCACGACGCCGCGGTAGCTGCCGGCCGACCCCACGGGATCGAGGTCCTCGGACCGGGCGAAGCCGGAGCAGCGGAGGGCCTGGGGGCTCATCCACTAAGGATCGCCGCGCGCCACCCCCGGGTGCGAACCCGACCGCGTCGCGGCGTGGCCCCGGCGTCCGTCGCCCTCGCCTTCCTCACGGTCGGCGACGGTGGCGGGCCAGATCCGCCGGACCGTGGCCTCGGGAACCCGGCCCCGCCAGTGCATGGCCCGCCAGACACCCCGGTAGCCGGGCAGGATGCCCAGCGTGACCAGGAGGTGTCCCGCCACCAGTCCGGTCAGCACGTAGGTGGAGCCCCGGTGCACCCGGACCATGGTGGCGAACGTCTGCCCGCCCGACAGCGTGGTGAGGAACACGCCGCTCACGATCACGGTGCCGAGCGCCCCGATCAGCGCCACGTTGAGCAACCGCTGGCCCGGATCGAAGTGGCCGCGGTGACGGCCGAACCGCCCGGTGAGCGCCCCCCGGGGCCAGTGGAGGAACCAGCCGCCGTCGCCCCGGTTGATGCGCAGCGTCTCGCGGAGGAAGGTCAGCGTCCCCCGGATACCGAGGATCGGTCCCCCGACGGCGACGCCCAGCAGCACCCAGCCCGCCGTGCGGTGGACCTCGGTGTCGGGGGTGTCGAGCACGTCCGCCAGGATCGTCGGCTCGCCCTCGTGGCCCGTCCGCAGCCACCACCCGGTGGCCAGCAGGATGAACGTCACCACGTAGAGCAGCAGGTGCAGCCAGCGGGTGGCCCGGTTGTTCCGGAGAACCGGGCCACCCGCGTGGCCGTCCCGGGAGACGGTGGCGTCAGTAGTCGTATGGGCCGCCGTCATCTTCGCTGGTGGTCGTCGTGTCGCCGCCGCCCCCGCCGCCGCCCTCGCCCACCATCACCGTGATCTCGTCGCTGGCGTCGGTCAGGCTGTGGTCGGCGTTGGCGATGAACGCCTCGACGGTGTGCTCGCCCGGTGCCAGGTCGCGCTCCACGGTCCAGGGCTCGTCGACGCTGTAGACGATGTCGTACTCGCCGTTGTCCTGGTTGCCGTCGTAGTAGATGTGCACGTGGTGCAGGCCGGTGTCGGGCTCGCCGACGTCGACGCTGGGGTCGACTTCCACCTCGAACCCCGGCTCGACGGTGGCGCCGTCGGTGGGCGCGGCGATCGAGATCGTCATGTCGCCGTCGCCGCCCCCGCCGCCGGACTCGCCGGAGCTGCCCGACTCGCTGCCGGCGTCGCCGGCGACGGTGTCGTCGTCGTCGCTGCAGGAGGCGGCGAACAGGGCCAATGCCGCCAACGCCGCTCCCAGGGAGACGAGCCGACGCCGGGGATGATGGCGCCGGCTCGCCGCTGTCGTGCCAGGGGAGCTCGTGGTCGTCTCGGGGGAAGCATGCGTGACTGCCATGCTTCGATTACGTGCCGCAGCGGCCGGCGGATCTCTCTTGCGCCGGTACGTTGGCCACGTGGCCCGAGATCCCTTGGCGCTCGATGGCGGTACAGAGGGTGTGTGGGAGGTGTCCGACGAGGCGCTGTTCGCGGGCTACGCCTCGGGTGATCCCGAGGCGGCGGCTCACTTCGTCGACCGCTTCCAGCGCCGAGTCTACGGGCTGGCGCTGGCCATCGTCCGCGTTCCCGTCGACGCCGAGGAGGTGGCGCAGGAGACCTTCGTGCGGGCGTGGCGGTTCGCCGCCAGCTTCGACGAGCGCCGGGGATCGGTGGCCGCTTGGCTCTTGGGCATCACCCGCAACGTGGCGCTCGACAGCGTGCGGGGACGCGGCCGGCGTCCCGAGCCGGTGGCGCAGGCTTCCCCCGACCTCGCCGTCGATCCGCTGGATGTCGGTGGCGCCATCGAACGGCGCGCCGATGCCCGGCGGGTGGCCGAGCTGATGGGCTCGCTCCCGGAGCCGCAGCGTCAGGCGCTGGTGGCGGTGACGCTGTGGGGGATGACCACCCGCGAGGTCAGCGAGATGGCGGGCATCCCCCAGGGGACCGTGAAGACCCGCGTGCGGCTCGCCCTCCGGAAGCTGCGGGACGAGATGGGGGTGCGGCTGCCGTGACGGGCCCGCTGCGGTGCTCCCAGCTGCGCGACATGGCGCCGGACGTGGCCCTCGGCCTCCTAACCGGGGAGGAGCGGGCCGTGGCGCTCGCGCACCTCGAGGGCTGTGCCACGTGCCGCGCGGAGGTGGCGTCGCTGGCGGGGGTGGCCGACGAGGTGTTGCTGACTGCGCCGGAGGCGACGCCGCTCGAGGGGTTCGATCGGCGCGTGCTCGCCCGCCTCGCCGAGGTCCGCGCCGCCGAGACGCAGGCGCCGGCGCCCGGCCGGGGGACCGAGCGTGCCGAGGGGGCGCGATTCCGTCCGCGCCACGGGCGTGCTGGCCGTCGGGGCCGTCACGACCGCCGGCGGCTGGCCGTCGGCGCCACGTTTGCGGCGGCCGCGGCCGCCGTGGTGCTGGTCGCAGCGGTCCTCGTGAACCGTGATGACGGGTCTGGCCCCACGCTCGCGACCGCCGAGATGACCACCGGCGTCGGCGAGGTGGTGGGCACGGCCACGGTCCGGGGCGGCGATCCGGCCACCGTGGCCGTCGACGTCCCGGGGTGGGACGACATCGTGCCCACAGACGCGACCTACTGGCTGGCGATCGAGCTCGAGGACGGCTCGCGCACGATGACCCACATCGGCACGGATGCCACCTGGTGGGAGGTGCCGCTCCGGGCCCCCGCCGACGAGGTCGCCACCGTCTCGGTGCTCGACGGCGAGGGCTGGGTCTGGTGCTCGGCCGAGTTCCCGGCCTGACGGGCTGACGACTGCCCCACGGCACCGCCAGCTTCGGTAACCTCTCAGCCCACCGCGCCGGCCTGGGTGAGGCGCGGCACCCCGTAGGGGAGAAGGGCACCGAGACATGCATCCGGACTTGCCGCAGGAGCAGGCGTACTTCGATCGCGCCCTCGCGCTGCGTGACCGGCAGCACGCCGTCCTGGAGCGGGCGCCGAGCCTGGCGGCCCACCCCAAGGCGGTGCTCGAGCTGCGCCGCAGGGTCAGCGGGCTCGGCGTCGTCGACCCAGACGAGGCGGTGGCTTTCGGGCGGATCGACGCCGGCGGCCAGCGGTGGTACATCGGCAAGGGCGCCATCTGGGACGACGACAACGACCTGGTGGTGGTCAACTGGCAGGCCCCCATCGCTGCGCCCTTCTACACGGCCACACCGCGCGACCCGGAGGGGCTCGACGCCCGGCGCGTCTACCGCTGCCGGGGCAACCAGATCCAGGCCATCGAGGAGATCGTGTTCCGCGACCTCGCCGAGGCGATCGTCGAGGGGCGCGAGCCGGGGCCGGTCCTGTCCGACGCCCTGCTCGACTCGCTGGGGCGCGACCGGTCGGGCGAGCTGGCCGAGATCGTCGCCACCATCCAGGCCGCCCAGTACGACGTGATCAGCCGCGACGTCGATCAGCTGCTGGTGGTTCAGGGTGGCCCGGGGACCGGCAAGACCGTGGTGGGCCTCCACCGGGTGTCGTGGCTGTTGTTCAACTTGCGTGACCGGCTCGAGCCCAACGACGTGCTCATCGTGGGCCCCAACCCCACCTTCGTCCGCTACATCTCGTCGGTGCTGCCGTCGCTCGGCGACGAGGCAGTGGTGCAGCTGCCGCTGTCGTCGCTCGGGCCGCGGGTGCGCATCGGACGCGTCGATCCCCCGGAGCTGCGGCGCCTCAAGGGCGACCGGCGCATGCTGCGGTTGCTGGAGCGGGGGCTGCGCAACCGCCAGCGGGTCACGACCGACGACGTCGAGCTGCGGGTCGGCGGCCGGCAGGTCGCCCTCAACGGCCGGCGGATCGCCACCCGGGCCCGCCAGCTCCTGGGCCGCCCGCACAACGAGGCCCACCGGGAGCTGCGGGCGTTCGTGATCGACGAGGCCCGGCGGCAGCTGACGCGGGCGGGAGTGCGAGACCTCGGCGCATACGAGATCAGCGGCCGGGGCGAGTCGGGACGGGAGATCGACAACTACCTGGAGCGGGTGTGGCCTCAGCTCTCCCCCCAGGCGTTCGTGGTCGAGCTGCTATCCAGCCGCCAGCAGCTCGTCACGGCCGCGCTCGGCACGCTGCGCGACACCGAGATCGAGCTGCTGGCCCTTCCCGCGGGAACCCGGGTCGGCACCTGGCAGTGGTCGGTCGACGACATCCCGCTGCTCGATGCCGCCGACACGCTGCTCAACGGCCGGCCGGCCAGCTACGAGCACATCGTGGTCGACGAGGCGCAGGACCTGTCGCCCCTGCAGCTCGACTCGATCCGGCGCCGCTCGCGCTCAGGGTCGATGACCGTCCTGGGCGACCTGGCGCAGGCCACCAGCCCCTGGGCGCACGAGTCGTGGGCCGAGGTCATCGAGCAGCTCCGCCACAACGGAGTGGCGACCGAGACCGTGGAGCTGGAGCTCGGCTACCGGCTGCCCGCCGAGGTGCACGAGGTGGCCATGCGCCTCCTGCCCGAGGTCGCGCCCACGCTGCGCAGCCCCCGGGCGCTGCGCCGGACCGGCCACGAGGTCGTGGTGAAGAGCACCGACGCCACCGGCCTGGCGTCGGCCACGGTGGCGACGATCCGCGACCTGCTGGGCACCGGGCTCATCGGGGTCGTGTGCCCCGCGGCGGTACGGGCGGAGCTGGCCCGCAGCCTCGACACCGACGGACTGGCGTGGTCGCCGGAGCTGCGGGCGGCGACGTCTCCCGTGGTCGTGCTGAGCGCCGACGAGGTCAAGGGCCTGGAGTTCGACTGCGTCGTGGTCGTCGAGCCCGCCGAGATCGTGGCCGAGGCGGAGCACGGGCTGCGGTCGCTGTTCGTCGCCCTCACCCGGTGCACCAGCCGGCTGGCGCTGGTCCATGCCGAGCCGTTGCCGGAGGTGCTCGGGTTGGCGCCGGAGGTCGACCAGTCGCTGGCGGAGGCCGGCGGGCTCGCCGACGGCGACCGTGACGGGGACAGCGAGGCCGACAGCGACGGCGAGGCCGACAGCGACGGGGAGGCCGACAGCGACGGGGAGGCCGACAGCGACGGGGAGGCCGACAGCGACGGGGAGGCCGACAGCGACGGGGAGGCCGACAGCGACGGCGAGGCCGACAGCGACGGCGAGGCCCTCGTCCAGCCGGGCAACGGGGTCGTGGTCGACCTGTCGGCCCGGGACGACAACGGGCACGAGCCCGCCGTGGTGGTGAACCTGTCGGTGGTCGACGACGACGAGCCGACGGGCGGGATCGTCGTGGACCTGGCCCATGCACTCGGCCAGGCCGGGGTCGGGTCGGGCGACGACGCCCTCGATCCGATCGACGCCGCCATCGCCCGGGACGCGTTCGAGGGACTGGAGCGACAGATCGCGCAGGCGATCGCCGCCTCCGTCTCCGAGCGGATCCGCGCCACCATCCGCCCCGAGCTGTGCCCGGTGGTGGCCGAGGAGCTGGCCCGATTGCTCCGGCCCGACCCCCACCCGCCTCCCCGTGGCGGCGTCGGTCTGACGACCGACTCAGACACCGACGACGGGCCGGGCGCGGCGAGCTAGCGTCCCTGAGCGAGCGTCCGAGGGCGACGGGCAGCAGGGTGAGAGCGAGCGGTCCCGAGCGGCCCGCTGCGAAGCAGCAAGAGCGGGAGTAGCGACAATGCGTCTGGCGGACGGCCGCGGCACGGCCAAGTTCCGGGCGGAGCTGGAGGCTTGGCTGGACGAGCATCCAGCCCCGCGAGGAGCGGCCGACCCGCCCCTTTCGAGCGGGCACCTACCAGACTGGGCGCGGGACTGGCAGCGCACCCTGTTCGAGGGGGGCTGGTTGATGCCCCGCTGGCCCCCGGGGTTGGGCGGCCGCAGCGCCGGTCCGGTCGAGCACCTGACGTACCTGGAGGGGATGTCGCGCCGGCAGGTGCCGCGGTCGCTCAACCCCCAGGGCCTGGACGTGTGCGCGCCCGTGCTGGTCGAGCACGGCACCGACGGCCAGCGCGAGCGCTGGGCACTGCCCACGCTGCGGGGCGAGATCACGTGGTGCCTGGCCCTGAGCCACGAGGGCCTCCGTCCCGGCGAGGCCGCGCCGCCCGGGTTTCGGCTCGCCGAGCACGACGGCGACCTCGTCGTCAGCGGCCGGGAGCCGGCGCCGCCCGGCGCGCAGCACGCCGAATGGTGCCTGTGCTCGGCACAAGTCGTCGAGGGTGTGCGGGGCGGTCCCGAGGATCTGGCAGTCCTGGTGGTGGACCTCCGGGCGACGGGTGTCGTCCGTCCGTTGCGACCGGAGGCGAGCGACGCCGCGCACGACCCCGACGAGCTGATCTTCGACGACGTGGTCGTGGGGGCCGATGCCGTCGTCAACCCCGCCGGGGGGACGGCTGTGGTGGAGGCGGCGCGGGCCCACGAACGCACGGCCCGCTGGACCACCCGGCTGCTCGACGCCCAGCGGGCGCTGGAGGCGCTCGTCGCCACCGGCCAGGCCCGGGGATTGGCCCACGACCCGGTGTTCCGCGACACCGTGGCGGCGTTGCGGGTCGACTGCGACGGCGCCCGGGCGCTCGCCTATCGGGCGTTCGCCAAGGAGGCGTCGGGCCACCCAGCGCCCGAGCTGGCGATGCTGCCGTTGCTGACGCAGGAGCTGTGCCAGCGCGTCCACCTGGCGGGCACCGAGGCGCTCGGGAGCGACGGCCTCGACCTGGCGCTCGACGGACCCTTCCCGTGGCCGAGCGGTGCCTGGCCGGCCCACTGGCTGGCGGCGCTGGCCGAGACCGCCACGGTCGACCCCCTCACCGAGCAGGAGCGGATCGCAGCGCGGGTCCTCGGCATGCCGCCTACCTAACGCTCACGCCCGCTCGCGGGGGGTGCGGGGGAGACCTACAGCCCCAACACGGCGGCCAGGCCGGTGCTGGCGGGCTGGCGCTTGGGGACGCGGAACAGATCGTCGGCGACGATGCGATGGTGGTCCGCCGACGAGCCGAGCAGCAGCTCGCCCGCCTGCGCCCGTCGGACCCAGAGCTGGGCGTCGGCTCGCCGGGGGCCCCGGCCGTGGATCTCGAGGCTCCGCGCCGTGATCAGGCGCTGGCACGCCCCGGCCGCCGCCTTGGCCTCCGACGCGGCGACAGCGGCCCGCTCGTGGCGTTCGGCCACCGCGGCCGTGGCCTGGTAGACGACGGCGCGGGTCCGCTCGAGCATGGTGATCATCTCCGCCAGGCTGTGCTTGACCGCCTGGGGTGGGCTGCGCGGCGGCGCGCCGGTGCCGTCGCCATTGCGGCCGCCCGTCGGCGCGGGGTGCGTGCCGTTCGTGCCGTCCTCCTTGCGTTCGGTTTCGGGATCCGGCCCGGCCGCCCGCCCGGCTCTGTCCAGCGCGACCTCGAGCGCCGACTCGAACAGCTCGCCGCACACGCCGATGGTGTCGAGTGCCAGCCCGACGGTGGCCTCGGCGATCGTGGCCGCCACCGCCGGGGTGACGTCGACCGCGGCCTCGGGATCCCCCAGCATGCGGGCGTCGGGCACCCACACGCCGTCGAGCTCGAGGTTGCCGAGGGAGCGCGTGCCGTCGAGGCTGTCGACCCGGGTGAACGACACCTCCGCCGCCGGCACCACGAACAGCCCCAGCGTGCCCGACGAGCGCCGGGCGGCGACCACGATCTCGTCGACCTCGGCGCAGGACAGCACCTGACGCTTGCGGCCGCTCAGGATCCAGCCGTCACCGTCGCGCGTCGCGGTGGCGCCGATGCTGAACGGATCCCAGCGCCCGCCTTCGTGCAACGCCAGCGTGCCGTTGAGCTGACCGGCCGCCACGGCCGACAGGAAGCGGTGCACCTGTGCCGGGGTGCCCGCCTCCCGCACCGCCGGGACGAACTGCGTCATCGTGGCCAGGAACGGCCCCGGCGCGGCCACGCGGCCCAGCTCCTCGAGCACGACCGCCAGGTCGACGAAGCTGCGGCCCAGCCCGCCGAGGTTGACGTCGATGGTGAGGGCCGGCCAACCCAGCCAGCTGAGCTGGGTGCGGAAGCCCTTGGCCTCGGCGCCGCTGAGCGCTACCTCACGGACCAACCGGGGCGGGCACTCGCGCGCCAGCGTGGCGCGGGCGCTGTCGCGGAGCTCCAGCTGCTCGTCGGTGAACTCGAGGTGCATCACGTACCTCTATCGACATGGCGTCACCTGGACGCCACCGGTTGGGGAGAAGCGGGCGCGGCACCCGGCACGATAGGCGTCATTCGGTCAGGCACCGAGAAATCTTCCCCCCGGCCCTCAGCGGCCAGGGGTCCCGACCGGGTGCGGCAGCCGCAGCCCGTGGGCCAACACGTCGAACGCGCCGTCGATGAGGTCGCCGAGGGCGCCCGTCCGGCCCCGCTCCTGCCAGACGTCGATGGCGACGCGCATGGCCCCCAGCGTGGCGTTCACCATCAGCGCCGGGTAGACGTCGAGGCCGGGATCGAGGCCGGTGCGGCGGGCGATCTCCTCGGCCATGCGCCGTTCGACCTCGGCGAACCACGCGGCCCGGGTGACGGCCAGCGAGTGGTGCTTTCGGACGAGCCGATGCCGGATGACCCAGTCGGCACCCGTTGCCTCGAGCCGCTCGGCGGCCGCCAGGACGACCGCCCGCAGGGACTCCAAGGGAGGCTCGTCCTCGGGGCGGGCGAGCAGGTCGGCCAGGAGCGCGGAGGACTGGGCCGGGGCGATGCCGACGATGGCGTCCTCCTTCGAGGAGAAGTAGTTGAAGAAGGTGCGGGGCGACACGCCGGCCGCCTCGGCGATCGCCTCGACGGTCACCCGGTCGGGGCCCAGCTCGTCGGCGAGGTGGAGCGCGGCCGAGGCCAGTGCCTGGTGGGTCTCGGCCTTCTTGCGCTCACGCAGGCCTTCGCTCGCGCTCATTGACGTACCTCCGGCACGCCAATGAGCGATCGCCGCTGCGCGGCGAGCAACGCACTGAGCTTATGGTTCGCTCGCACTGCGTGCTCGCTCACGTCGCTCTCCGATGCCGGCGGCATGTCCGTTCCCGTTGCTTCTGCGGACCCCGGCCACAGCCGGGGTCGGGTCGTAGTCCAGCACGGCGCCGTGGCCGTTGCCCGCGATCTCGCCTTCGCGGGCGACCTGGCCAGACGAGGTGCGCAACGGCGTCTCCTTGAGCCACCAGGTGAGCACCCAACCGATGAGCACCAGGGGGACCGCCCACAGGAACACGGTGGTGATGGCGTCGGCGAAGGCGGCCGCCGTCTGCGCCTTCTGCTCGACGGGCAGCTGGTTGATGGTCTCCGGCGTCATGTTCTGGGGCACGGCGCTGCCGAGCAGCTCGGTGAGCCGGCTCGTGAACAGGGCGCCGAACAGCGACACGCCCAGGGAGCCACCGATGGTGCGAAAGAAGGTGATGCTCGAGGTCGCGACGCCCAGGTCGGTGACCGGCGCTTCGTTCTGGGTGGCCAGCACCATGATCTGCATCACCATGCCGATGCCGGCGCCGAAGACGAACATGTAGGCGCCGGACTCCCAACGGCTGCTCCCCACGTCGAGCGTGGCCAGCAGGAACAGCCCCACGCAGGCCACCGCCATGCCGACCATCGGGAACAGCCGGTAGCGACCGGTGCGGGTGATGATCTGACCGGCGGTGACCGACGCGCTCAGCAGGCCCGCCATGACCGGGACGATCAGCAGCCCCGAGTTGCTGGCGGATGCGCCGTTGGCCACCTGGAGGAACGTGGGCAGGTAGGTGATCGCCCCGTACATGGCGACGCCCACGATGAGGCTCACCACCGATGCGATGCGAAAGGTCCGGAGCCGGAACAGCCGCAGCGGCAGCGTGGGTTCGTCGACCCGCCGTTCGACGGCCACGAAGGCCGCCAGCAGCCCCGCGGTGACGACGCCCAAGCCGACGATCACGCCCGAGCCCCAGGCGTACTCGGTGCCACCCCAGGTGGTCAGCAGCACCAACGCCGAGATGGCGCCGGACAGCAGGGCGATGCCCGCCCAGTCGATGGACACCCGGAACCGGTAGCGCGTGGCCGGCAGCACGGCGCTGGTCACGACCAGGGCGAGGACGCCGAGCGGCACGTTGATGTAGAAGACCCAGCGCCACGACAGATGGTCGGTGAGGAACCCGCCCAGCAGGGGCCCGGCCACGCTGGCCGCCCCGAACACGGCGCCGAAGTACCCCATGTAGCGGCCGCGCTCCCGCGGGCTGACGATGTCGCCGATCAGCGCCTGGGCCAGCACGATGAGCCCGCCGGCGCCGACGCCCTGGACGGCCCGGAAGACGATGAGCATGCCCATCGAGGTCGCCACGCCCGACAGCACGCTGCCCGCCAGGAACACGACGATGGCCGACTGGAACAGCCGCTTGCGCCCGTACAGGTCGCCAAGCTTGCCGTAGATGGGGGTCGCAACGGTCTCGGCCAGCAGGTAGGCGGTGACCACCCAGGACAGGTGGTCGAGCCCGCCGAGGTCGCCGGTGATCGTCGGCAGGGCCGTGGCCACGATCGTCTGGTCGATCGCTGCCAGCAGCATGCCCAGCATGATCCCGGAGAAGACGATCAGCACCTGGCGGTGCGACAGGCCGCTCGCCGTGGGCGCGGCGAAGGCCGGGGGAGAGGTCGCTTCCATCAGCCGCCCACTCTAGACAAACTTGCAGAATCTGCAACTTTGCGCTGTATGCACGTTGTGCGACTTTTGTCACGCCGACGTCAGGGCCCAGGTTCTTCGCCCACCTCCCGCAGGGCGGCCGCCAACGCGGCTCGCAGCCGGCGAGCGGTGGCCGGGGCCAGGTGCCCGGCGAGGCCGGTACCGTTGGCGCCCGCGTCCTCCACGGTCAGCTCGACCCGGATGTCGCCGCAGCCGTCGCAGTCGTCGATCACCGCCACCGCCCACGCGACCGGCGCCTTGTCCTCGTCGTCCGGATGATCGTCGAACGCGAAGTCGATGGACTTCTTCATGGCGCCTCCCGGGGTCAGCCGGCGTTTCTGGTGTCGCGATCCGTTGATCGTCAACGAATAGCGTCACCGGAATCTGCTAGATCGGCTCGCTCAGGTTGCCACGGGACGTGTGCTGGAGACGGCTGCTCCCCCATCAGCGGCAGGAGCACGCGGAAGGTGGCGCCTTCGCCGGGGGTCGTGTCCAGCTCCACGGCGCCGCCGTGGGCGGCGGTGATGGCGGCGACGATGGACAGGCCGAGGCCGGTTCCGCCGTGCGCCCGGCTGCGGGCCTTGTCGGTGCGGTAGAAGCGCTCGAAGACCCGCTCCGCCTGCTCGGGGGTCAGGCCCGGTCCGCGATCGCGCACCTCGACGAAGGCGACCTCGGTGCCGTCCCGTCGGGTCCGGCCGCCGAGCACCGTGATCGGTGCGTCGGCGGGGGTGTACGCCAGCGCGTTGTCGAGCAGGTTGGACAGCACCTGGCGCAGTCGCGGCTCGTCGCCCG
>DASQUK010000102.1:0-4813 GCA_035641315.1 Acidimicrobiales bacterium
GGCCGCGCCGGCCAGACCCTCATCGCCGACAAGGGCTACACCTCGGCCGAGTTCGAGGCCCGCCTCGGCGACCACGGCATCGAGCTGGTACGACCAGCCCGCCGCAACGAACGTCCGCGACGCGGCGCCCCCCAGCTCAAGTCGCTGCGCCAGATCATCGAGTCGATCAACGCCACTCTCAAGACCAAACTCAGCCTCGAACGCCACGGCGGCCACAGCCACCAAGGAGTCCTGGTCCGGGTCCTGCAACGACTCCTCGCCCTGACCGCCGCCATCTGGCACAACCACCACGCCGGCCAGCCCGTCCTGCGATCCCTCACCGCCTACGACCACTGACCCCTTGGATTTGTCATCTAGTGGCACAGGCGCTGGTGCCCGGCGCCACCCCTGGGGTCATCGCTTCGAGAGGCGCGGGAACCGGTCGTAGGTGGGATCGCCGGGGTGCCAGATGCCGGCGATCTCCTCGCGGGCCGAGCGGGTCTCGGAGCTATAGCTGCGTCCCGGGAAGCTCGAGCTTGACGGCTTCGAACACAGCGACGACGAACGGGTCGTGCTCAGCTATGCCACCGCGCTCTCCACCATCCCGATACAGGTCGGAGCGGACCTTCGGGATGGCTCGTCGCCCGCTTCGGCAAAGCGTCCGTGGCCGAGCTCACCGCTGCAATCACCCACGAGTACGAACGGACCCGGCTCGACCTCGGCTTGGGCGTCCGACGGCGCCTGCCGCATCCTCGCCGCCGTCAACTGACAGTCGATCTCAGCGGAGGGCAGGTTCCCGACCGCTGGTCACCGAGGTGGCGAGCGGCGCGATCGCCGAATCGGGCGCGGACCCCAGTTGCGACGGACCCACCAGCGCCTCGAGTCTCGCCCGCTTGCCGTCACTCCAGTGAGGTAGCGCCAGCGCGCTGTGCCTGTTGTCCGCTACTTCTTGGCCGCGGTGACCGGCCACAGCCGGGGCGCTTCACGGTCCCCAGCGAACGGACTCAGACATGGTCAGATGAGGGCGTGACGTTGATCGTGACTGCGATCACCGAGATGGGGATCCTGCAAGTGTCGGACTCGAACCTCACCTCAGTGGTTGATTACCGGACGTCGACCGGCAAGAAGGTGTTCCAGCTCGGCTTCTGTCCTGGAGCGCTCGCGCTCTCAGGCTCCTACTCCGTGGGTTCCGCCCGTATGGACTCCTGGATGCCAAGCGCGATCGAAACCTACGCCGCCACCACGGCGCCGACCCTCGGGGATTTCGCTCAATACCTTCGAGATCGCCTGACCGAGGAGGGTCAGGGCAAAGTGGACCTCCTCATCCACATCGCTGGCTACGCCGGTGACGGCGGCGGCACCCACCCAGAGATGTGGTTCGTCCGGAACTTCGGGGGCATCGACGAAGTCACGGGCGATTATCTCGACCGCGCTGACGACTTCAAGATCTCGGAGGACTTCTGGGCTAGGGATTACGCCGCCGCGCGTGAGGCTGGGCGACAACCTGGGGGGCCATTCCGGCAGTGGTACTTCAACGGGTTCCCGTCCGGTCGGATCAGCTACAACGTTCTGCGCCAGCTCCTGCTGGGTTTCTTCAACCTCGTTTGGAACCATCAGGACTGGAGGTTCCGCCCGCCGACGACCCTCGAGGAACTCGCTCTGTTCATGCGGCTTGAGCTCAACGTCGTCGCAACCCTCTTCAACGTCAGCGACTACCCCGCCCCGTTCGTCGGCGGTGAAGCCCAGGTGGAGGCCGTCCCAGCGCCGGCTGACTCGGCAGCCCTCTGACAGGGCCGGGGGCACCGCTGGGGCGGTGGCGCTCCCTCGTGTGGTCACGATCACGAGAGCGTCCGACCAACCAGTCTGGGCGGTCGTTGATCGCGGCTGGCAGTGCTCTTGGTGGCGACCGATCGACGGCTATGCGCTCGCTGCTCGCCCTGTACATCGCGCCATAACGACGTCGGCGAGATTGCCCCGTCTGCGCCCCGGAACCGGCGATTTGGCGTCGGTCGACCACAGGGCTGGGTGCTCCAGATTCGGTGATCTTGATCGTCATCGAGCCGCAGGTATCCGTCACGAGGCGTGGCGGCCAGATGCGGAAAGCCAGTGCCTCGCTCGCCAGCTCGTCGCCGTTGCCTCGGTGCGCTGGAGCCGGTGACGAGAGCTGCAGTTCCGTCGAGTCGTGCGATCATCGGCTCTTCCAACTCCGGCGGTCACTCGGTTGCGATGGCGTCGAGGACGTCGAGGCGGCCGGCGCGCCATGCGGGGTAGAGGGCGGCCAGCATCCCGAACAGCGCCGAGATGACGACCACGGCTGCGACCCCGACGTAGGGGACCTGGTAGGTGGTGAAGCCGTCCTCCTCCAGTGCCTTGCCGATCGACCACGCGAAGAACAGACCCAGCGCGAGCCCGATCGTGCTGCCGAGCACGGTGATGACCACCGACTCCCAGCGGATCATCGAGCGAACCTGCTGGCGCGTGCCGCCGACGGCGCGCACGAGGCCGAGCTCGCGGGTGCGCTCGAGCACGGACAGGGCGAGCGTGTTCATGATCCCGAGCACCGCGATGATGATCGTAAGCAGCATGAGCACGGTGACGAGGCCGAGGATCGGCGTGAACTGCTCGGCTGTCGCGTCCTTGTACTCCTCGATGTCGAGGAGCTCGCCCGTGGGGTAGTCGTCGGTGATGGCCTGGAGCGCGGGGCGTGCCTCCTCGGGGTCGACGCCGTCGGCTAACCGGGCGAACACCACGAAGTCCGCGGGGTCGGGCACGTACCTCTCGAGCGTCGCGAAGCCGATGGTGTAGTCACCGGCGATCTCCTTGTTCGCGTAGAGCATGGCGATGCGGAGCTTGGTCGAGCCGTACTGGGGGAAGACCACGTCGATCTCGTCACCCACCGACCAGCCCTTGTCCTCGGCCCGCCCCTCGAAGACGGCGATGGTGTCGGGTTCGGCGAGATCGGCCGACGTGCCTTGGGTCGGGGCGAGGTCGAAGAGCTCGAAGGCGGGAACCGGATCGACCCCCGTGGCGAACGTGTTGCTCTCGTCGATTCTCGCCTGCACGCCGCGAATCCCGGTGGCGATCTCGACTTCGGGCAGCTCGTTGAGCCGTTCGGCGAGCTTCGGGGGCAGGCCGCCGAACCCGAAGGTGCCGGTCTCGACGGCGAAGTCCCCGACGAACTGGTCGTCGACGACGTTGTCGATTGACGCCCGTAGCGAGGAGTTGAAGGCGAGGAAGAACGCGATGATCGCGACGCCGATCAGCAGCGCCGACGCGGTGGCGGCCGTGCGCTTGGGGTTGCGGGCCGCGTTCTGGCGGGCGAGCTGGCCGACCATGCCCTTCACGGCCGGCAGTGGAGCACCGATGAGCTGCACCGTCGGCTGGGCGAACACGGGGCCGAACAGCACCGCGGCGGTGAAGATAAGCAACACTCCCAGGCCCACCGCCTGGATGCCGCCGTCGCCGGCCACACCGCTGACGAGCGACAAGGCTCCGAGAAGGGCGACACCGATGGCGATAACGAGCCGGATCCGCACCCGGGTCGTGCGCTCGACGGCGACATCGCGCATCGCCGCGATCGGCAACACGCGCGCGGCGCGCAGCGCGGGCACCACCGCCGACGTCACGGTGACAACGAAGCCGCTCAGGACCGCGACCAGCACCGCCCCGGGTCGCACGATGATGTCGCCCGCCGGCAGGTCAAACCCGAACGCGTCCATCACCGCCCTCAGGCCGCCGGTCACGGCCAGCCCCAAGAGGAAGCCCGCGACCGATGCCAGGCTCCCGATGATCACGGCCTCGAGCAGCACGCCGCGCAGCACCTGACCCCGGCTGGCGCCGACCGCTCGCAGCAGCGCCATCTCGCGGTTCCGCTGCGCCACGAGGATGGTGAAGCTGTTGTAGATCACGAACGCACCGACGACGAGCGCGATCACCGCGAACGCGGTGAGGAACCCGGTGAAGAACTGGAGCCCCTGTTCGATGTCGTCCTGGTTCTCCTCGGTGATCTCGGCACCGGTGAGCACCTCGGCGTCGTCGCCGAGCTGGGCTTGCACCCGGTCGGCGAGCTCCCGCTGGCCGACACCATCGTCGGCCACGATGCTCACCGAATCGACCATGCCGGGCTGGGCGACGCGCTGCTGCGCAGCCGGCAGGGTCATCAGGGCGAAGGTGGCGCCACCCGGGCTGTCGGCCGTTCCGAAGCGCGCGACGCCGACCAGCTCGTATTCCTCCAGGCCCGTCTGCGTCTGCACGCTGACGGTGTCTCCCACCTCGAACCCGGCGTCGTCGGCGCTGCGCTTGTCGATGACCAGCTCGTCATCGGCCTCGGGGGCTCGGCCGCCCTCCACCAGCGTGAACGGGTTGAGCTCGTCGACGGTGGACCAGTTACCGCCGAAGGTGGGGGGCCCGAACCCCGGATCGCCGATGGGCTCGCCCTCCTCGTCGATGATCTGCGCGTAGCCCTGGACCGACGGCTCGGCGATGGCGACGCCGTCGGTCGCCTCGATGTCCTCGACGATGCTGTCGTCGAGGCGCGGGCGCTGGGTGTCGCCGAAGCTCGACTCGAACTGCGTGACGCCACGCACGTACACGTCGGTGCCGCGGTTGACGTCGGCGAACAGGTCGTCGAACGTCTTCCTTATCGTGTCGGTCAACACGAGCGTGCCGGCCATCAGCGACACACCGAGCATCACGACCACGAAGGTCAGCGCGGTGCGCAGCTTGCGGCTCCACAACCCGCGCAAGGTGAGCCTCAGCATCGTCAGTCCCCGAAGCGCCTCATCCCGCCGACCCTATTCGGAGTTCCCGGTGCTCTGGGAGGGGCGGGAGGTCA
>DASQUK010000103.1:0-25644 GCA_035641315.1 Acidimicrobiales bacterium
GGGTGCGCGGCCCGCGCCACCACTCCCCCGCCGCAGCCTGTACCGCAAGACCCGCAAGGGAAACGTCCGCTCCAAGGCCTCGATCGGCGTATTTTTTGTATTAGTCATACCCGTGTGGATGCCCGACTGCCCAGGTAGCCCCGGGTTTGACTGGAGCACATCAGAAACGGTGTTGGTCATCCCCGTGTGGACGCCGTTCATGCCGGGGGCGTCGGGGCGGCCACCCTGCCCGCCGGCAACGGTCTCGTAGTACACCCACCCGTCACCGCCGATCAGCAGGTTGTTCATCGTGCCCTGGCCCGCCGCCGGCACCCGGGCCCGGCAGGGCTCGGCGAGCGCACGGAGGCAGACGTCGGCCACGCGTTGGCTCACCTCGACGTTGCCCGCACCGACGGCGACGGGCGGGCTCGCCGCCACGATCGTGCCGGCCGGTGCCACCACCCGAACCGGACGCAGCGCACCGCCGTTGGCGGGGATGGACGGGTCCACCGCCGCACGCAGCGCGTACGACACCGCGGAGACGGTGACCGCCTCGACGGCGTTCACGTTGCCGCGGGCCTGCGGATCGCTGCCCGTAAAGTCGAACGCTGCCTCGTCACCGGCGATGCTGACCGCCACCGAGATGCGGGCGGGGCGCTGCTGCTCCGGGCCGGCGCCGGTGGAATCGAGCACGTCGTCGGCCCGCCAGGTCCCGTCGGAAAGGGCCGCCAGCGCGGCCCGCATCCGCCGCTCGCCGTAATCGACCACTTCGGCCAACGGGGCGCTCGCCATCCCGGCGAGCCGCTCGACGCCGACCACGTTGGCACCCACCTGGGCGTCGAGGTCCCCGATCCGCTCGGCCGGCGTGCGCGAGTTGGCGAGCAGCAGGCGGCGCACGCCGTTGTCCAGCCGGGTCGGGGGGATCCGCAGGCCCTCCTGGTAGATCTCGCTGGCGTCGGCCGGGATCGACCCCGGCGCCGACCCACCCACGTCGGCATGGTGGGCGCGGTTGGCCACCCACCCGATCAGCCGGCCGTCGGCAACGCACGGTGCCACCAGCGTGATGTCGTTGAGGTGCGTCCCGCCGGCGAACGGGTCGTTGAGGACCACCTGGTCCCCGGGGTCGAGGCGGTCGCCGAGCGCCTCGATGGCGGCGAGCACGCTGGCCGGCATCGACCCGAGGTGGACCGGGATGTGCTCGGCCTGCACCAGCAGCTCGCCGCTCGGGGTGAACAACGCCGCCGAGCAGTCGGCCCGCTCCTTGATGTTGGGACTGAAGGCGGCCCGGCGCAGGACCGCCCCCATCTCCTCGGCGATCCCGGTCAGGCGCGAGATCAGGACCTGCAGCTCGGCGGGACCCAGGCTCACTCGATCGCCCCTGTGGTGGTGCGGCGCCCTTGTTCGTCACAGGGCGTCTGTATGTTCTGCGCAACGCCGTCGAGGACGGGCGACCGTCGTCCTTTCCCCTGTGCCGTGCCCCCCGGTGGGGCCCCTGAGAGGAACGCGACCATGTCCGGAGTCGACGAACGTGCCCGCCACGACCTGTACCGTGGCCTGGAGGAGCTGCTCGGCACGGCGCGGGCAGACACGATGATGAGCACGCTGCCAGGGGTCGGCTGGGCGGACGTCGCCACGAAGCACGACGTCGCGCTGCTCAAAGATGACCTCCGACAACTCGAGGATCGCATCGAAGCCCGCTTGGACGCCCGCTTCGCGCGGGTCGACGCTCGATTCGCCAGTGTCGACCTCGGCTTCGCTAGCGTCGACGGCCGGTTCGACCAGGTCGACATGCGCTTCAGCGAGTCCGAGGCACGCCTCATGTCGTACGTCGATCGAGCGCTGCGCGACCAGACCCGAACGCTAATGCTCGGGCTGGTCGGGGCGATGTTCACGATGACGTCCGTGTCCCTTGGCGCCATCGCGCTCGCCGTCTGACGGCTCACCGGCTCGTCCTCACGCCCTGAGCTCCCCGATGCAAGACCAACGACCCCGCCGCGCCCGCTCGCGCCGTCCAGCCGTCCGGCACCCAGATGGTGCAGTCCGGCTCGGCGATGACCGCCGGGCCGCGCACGTCCCCGTCCAGGCGAGGCGTCGCCGGCAGTCGGTCGGCCCCGACGGTCGGTGGACGGGTCGCGACCGCCCGCAGGGCCACCACTTCGACCGTGTCGTCGGGACGGGAGTAGCCGTTGCGGCGGCGGTGCTCGTCATGGAACTGGCCGACCGTCGCCACGGTCAGCTCATGGCTCTGGCCGCGGTAGCGGCAATCGAGCGCGGTCTCGACCGTCACGCCTATGTCGCCCTCGGCGTTGTCGTCGCTCTCGCGATCACCATCACGCCGACCGTCGCCACGCCCGCCCACGAGCGCGACGGCCTCCTTCACCAGCGTGGCCAGCGCCTCCGCGAGGCCCTCGTGTTGCTCGGGCGTCGGCCACGATCGCACGAGGTCGCGGCGGCGGGGAGCGGTGAGCAGACCGACCGCCGACAACACGCCGGCCCGGGCCGGCACGATCACTGTGGGCATGTCCAGCGCCTCGGCGAGGGCGCAGGCGTGCAGCGGCCCCGCCCCGCCGAACGCCACCAACGCCAGACCCCGGGGGTCGACGCCCCGCTCCACCGACACGGCCCGCAGCGCCCGATCCATGTTCGCGTCGACCACGGCGATCACCCCCTCGGCGGTGACGCCGGCCCGGTCGAGCGCCCGAGCGGCGGCGGCTCGGTCGAGCCGCAGTCCGCCGAACGCGGCGTCGGCCGGGATGCGGCCGGCGACGAGGTTGGCGTCGGTGACCGTGGCGTCGACACCGCCCCGCCCGTAGCAAGCCGGACCCGGGTCCGCGCCGGCGCTCTGCGGACCGACGACCAGCGCGCCGCCGGCGTCGATCCGGGCGATGGATCCGCCGCCCGCCCCGATGGTGTGCACGTCGAGCGCCGGGAACCGCACCGTGAACCCGGCGACCTCGCGCTCGGCCGCTGGGGCCGGCGCCCCGTCGACGACGAGGCACACGTCGGTGGAGGTGCCGCCCATGTCGAACGTGATGGCGTCCACGAAGCCGTTGGCCGCGGCGGCCGCGGCGCCCGCTCGCACGCCACCGGCAGGCCCCGAGAGCAGCAGCGCCGCCGGCAGCTCGGCCACGTCGGTGGCGGGCAGCAGCCCGCCGGCGGAGGTCATGACCAGCACGTCCTCGGCCAGGTCGGCGATCTCCTGCAGGTAGGCCCGGCAGCGCGGACGCAACGCGGCGTTGATCACCGTGGTCACGGTGCGCTCGACCTCGCGCATCTCCGGGGACACCTCGTGCGAGCAGGTCACGTCGTGCCCCCGGGCGCGCAGCGCCTCCGCGACGGCCCGCTCGTGCGCTGGCTCGATGTCGGCGTGCAGCAGGCAGACCGCCACCGCCTCGACCGCAGGATCGACGGCTGGCAGCCGGTCGAGATCGACCGGCACCAGCTCGGTCCCGTCCGCGGCCAGGCGCCCGGGCACCTCGTAGCGCCAACGCCGGGGAACCAGCGGCTCGGGTCGCGAGGCGAGCTGGTCGTAGAGCGACGGACGGTCCTGGCGGCCGATCTCGATGACGTCAGCGAGACCCTCGGTCGTCACCAGCGCCACGGCCGCGCCTCGCCGTTCGAGGAGCGCATTGGTGGCGACGGTGGTCCCGTGAGCCAGGAACGCTGGCCGGCTCCCCGCGCCGATCGCCTCCCTGATGGCGCGGGCCGGGGCGTCGGGCGTCGACAGCACCTTGCTGACACGACCGTCGGCGGTCACGAGGTCGGTGAAGGTGCCGCCCGTGTCGACGCCGACCTGCACCACGCGTTCCTAGCGCGACAGACCGGAACGCGACCGCTGGGTCTGTGCCGCCTCGACGGCGAGCTTGTCGGCCAGCTCGTTCATGGCGTGGCCGGCATGGCCCTTGACCCAGCGGAAGGTGACGTCGCCCCGGGCCAGCACCAGCTCCACGAAAGGCTCCCACAGGTCACGGTTGGCCACCGGCTTGCGGGCCGAGTTCATCCACCCCCGCCTGATCCAGCCTTCCCACCAGCGATCACGGAAGCAGTTGACGACGTAGGTCGAGTCGCTCACGACCTCCAGCGGTCCCGGATGCGCGCGCACCGCCTCGTAGGCGGCGGTGATCTCCATCCGCTGGTTGGTGGTGCGGGGCTCGTGGCCAGATGCGAAGCCGCCACCCTCCTCCGCCCACGCCCACCCCCCGGGCCCGGGATTGCCGAGGCAGGCGCCGTCGGTGAACACGATCGTCGACGTGGTGGGGCTGTCGGGCACGAGCGCACCCTACGCGGGGGAAGCTGGGCGCAGAGGCAAGTCCTCCCGTCCTCGGCGGCTTCGCCGCCGAGAGGTCAAAAGACGCTTCATCTCCGCTCTTGGCGCCTTCGGCGCCGGGCCGCTGGGCCACGGGTGCGCCTGGCGGCGCACCCTCTTTGGCGACATCGACCCAGACGTTCCGGCCCGACCCCCATCCGCCGCCCCGTGATGACGTCGGTCTGGCGATCGGCTCGTTTCGATTTCGCCCTGGTGGTGCCAGCATGGGCGCATGATCATCGACGGGTTCGTCCACCAGCTCCCGGACACCGACCCCACCGAAACCCGTGAATGGCTCGACTCGCTCGACGCCGTGGTCGACGCCCACGGCAAGACCCGGGCCCGGTTCTTGATGTCCAAGCTGCTCGAGCGGGCCCGTGACCTGCAGGTGGGCACGCCGGCCACCGTGTCGACGCCGTACGTCAACACCATCCCGCCCGAGCAGGAGCCGTGGTTCCCCGGCGACGAGGAGCTCGAGCGCCGCATCCGCGCCTACATCCGCTGGAACGCCGCCGTCATGGTCATCAAGGCCAACAAGCACGCCGAAGGCATCGGCGGCCACCTGTCCACGTTCGCCTCGTCCGCTGCCCTCTACGACGTCGGCTTCAACTGGTTCTTCCGGGGCAAGGAAGACGGCCTCGCCGGCGACGCCGTCTACATCCAGGGCCACGCCGCCCCGGGCACGTACGCCCGCGCCTACCTCGAGGGGCGCCTGACCGACGAGCAGCTCGACGGCTTCCGCCAGGAGGTCGACGGCGCCGGGTTGTCGAGCTACCCGCACCCCCGGCTCATGCCCGACTTCTGGGAGTACCCGACGGTCTCGATGGGCCTCGGCCCGCTCAACTCGATCTACCACGCCCGCTTCCTGCGCTACCTCCACAACCGCAAGATCGACGATGCCAGCGGCAGCCGCGTGTGGTGCTTCGTCGGCGACGGCGAGGTCGACGAGCCCGAGACGCTCGGCGCCCTGTCGCTGCCCGCCCGCGAGCAGCTCGACAACCTCATCTGGGTGGTGAACTGCAACCTGCAGCGCCTCGACGGGCCGGTGCGGGGCAACGGGAAGATCATCCAGGAGCTCGAAGCCATCTTCCGGGGCGCCGGCTGGAACGTGATCAAGGTCATCTGGGGCGGCAAGTGGGACGAGCTGCTCATGCAGGACCGTGACGGCGTCCTGCTCAACAAGATGAACACCACGGTCGACGGCGAGTTCCAGCGGTATGCCGTCGAGTCGGGTGCCTACATCCGCGAGCACTTCTTCGGGCCAGACCCCCGGCTGCGCAAGATGGTGGAGCACCTGTCCGACGACGAGCTGCGCACCCTGCCCCGCGGCGGCCACGACTATCGCAAGCTCTACTCCGCCTACAAGGCCGCAACCGAGCAGACCGGCGCGCCGACGGTGATCCTGGCCAAGACCATCAAGGGCTGGACCCTGGGGCCCGACGTCGAGGGCCGCAACGCCACCCACCAGATCAAGAAGATGACCGTCGACCAGCTCCGGGTCTTGCGGGAGCGCCTGCACCTCTGGGACGTGATCCCAGAGGACGCGCTGGCCGACGACAAGGAGCCGCCCTACATCCGCTTCGAGGAAGGCTCGATCGAGCAGCGTTACCTGATGGACCGGCGCAAGGCGCTCGACGGTGCCCTGCCCAGCCGGGTCGTTCGCACCAAGCGCGCCATCGACATGCCGGAGGACAAGCCGTTCGCCGAGGTGCTGGCCGGCTCGGGCAAGCAAGAGGTGTCGACCACCATGGCGTTCACGCGGCTGCTGCGGAACCTGTGCCGCGACCCCAAGTTGGGCCCCCGGGTGGTGCCGATCATCCCCGACGAGGCGCGAACGTTCGGCATGGACGCGTTGTTCAAGGAGTTCAAGATCTACGCCGCCCAGGGCCAGGTCTACGAGCCCGTCGACGCCCAGCTGCTGCTGTCGTACACCGAGGCCAAGGACGGCCAGGTTCTCGAGGAGGGCATCACCGAGGCCGGCTCGATGGCGTCGTTCATCGCCGCCGCCACCTCGTACGCCCACCGGGGCGTACCGATGCTGCCGTTCTTCACCTTCTACTCGATGTTCGGCTTCCAGCGGGTGGGCGACCTCATCTGGTCGGCCAACGACTCGCGGGCCCGGGGCTTCCTCCTGGGGGCCACCGCTGGCCGCACCACGTTGCTGGGCGAGGGCCTGCAGCATCAGGACGGCCACAGCCTCATCCTGGCGTCGGCCCACCCCACCGTCGAGGCCTGGGACCCGGCGTTCGCCTACGAGATGGCCACGATCGTCCGCCACGGCATCCGCGAGATGCTCGTCGACGAGCGCGACGTCATCCACTACCTCACCCTCTACAACGAGAACTACGTGATGCCGCCGATGCCCGATGGCGTCGAGGACGGCATCATCCAGGGCCTCTACCGCTGGTCCGACGCCCCGGACGGGCCGGGGCACCGGGCCACGATCCTGTTCTCGGGCACGGCGCAAGGCGCCGCGAGGGCCGCCCAGGCCGAGCTGGCCGAGCGCTGGGACGTGGGCGCCGATCTGTGGTCCGCCACCAGCTACAAGCGGCTGCGCGAGGAGGCGCTGGCGGCCGAGCGCTGGAACCGGCTGCACCCCACCGAGCCGCCCCGCACGCCGCTCGTCACCCAGCTGCTGGGCGCGAGTGAGGGGGGCCCGGTGGTGGCGGTGACCGACTTCGTGAAGGCGGTGCCCGACCAGGTGTCCCGGTGGGTGCGCCAGCCGTTCGTACCGCTCGGCACCGACGGCTTCGGCCGGTCCGACACCCGCGAGAAGCTGCGTCAGTTCTTCGAGACCGACATGCCCCACGTGGTGGTGGCGACCCTGTGGGCGCTGGCACAGCAGGGTGAGGTCAAGGCCGAGACGGTGGCCGAGGCCATCACCCACTACGGCATCGACCCCGAGCGCACCGACCCCCGCCAGTTCGACCTGTAGCCCTCTGATCCGCCTCGGGTACGGTCCGGTCCCATGAGCGACGTGAGCCTGCCGGTGACCGGCGATCCCGAGGCCGACAAGCTGCTGGTGGACGATCCGCTGGCGCTGATGATCGGCATGCTGCTCGACCAACAGGTGCCGATGGAGTGGGCGTTCGGTGCGCCGTTGCGGCTCAAGGAGCGGCTCGGCGGACGACTGGACGCCGCCGAGATCGCGGCAATGGACCCGGTGAAGGTCGAGGAGGTGTTCAAGGGCCCGCCCGCACTGCACCGGTTCCCCGGCTCGATGGGCAAGCGGACGCAGGCCCTGTGCCAGCATCTGGTCGACCACTACCAGGGCGATGCCGCCGCGGTGTGGACCGGCGTCGACGATGGTGCCGAGCTGCTGCGCCGAGTCAACGCGCTGCCGGGTTACGGGGCCGCGAAGGCCAAGATCTTCACGGCGCTGCTGGCCAAGCGGTTCGGCGTGCGCCCTGCCGGCTGGGAGGAGGCGACCGCGCCGTTCTCCGACGACGAACCCCGCTCGGTGGCCGACATCGACTCGGCCGAGACGCTCCAACGGGTCCGCTCCTGGAAGAAGGCGATGAAGGCCCAGGGCAAGGGCAAGTCCGACCCCACCGGCTGAACGACCAGTTTCTCGGGCCTGGAATGCCGCTGTAGCGACGTCCGCGCTGGCCAGGCCGCGGCCCGCCAGGTGGCCGACGGCGACGTGTAGCGCCGCCCATCCGGCCATGCCCACCACGTTGGCGGCGACGAACCGGCGCAGCGGCAGGCCCGCGGCGCCGGCCACCGGCATCACCGGGATCCGGACCGCCGGGATGAACCGCCCACCGGCCACCTCAGAGCCCCAGCGCACGATGAGGTCGCCCACCTCCTGGACCCGCTGGGCGTGAGGTGCGCCCGCTCGCCGTAGCGATCGAGTCCTCCAGCAGAGTGCACACCACGACGGCGGTGAGGATCCCGGCGGTCCCAGCATTCGTCGCGGTGGCCGCCATCGCCGGCAAACGCTCGTCGGGGTGCCGCCCGGATCGCCTCACCCCCCGAGGGGTGAAGGTCGAATCCGACCGTCCGCCCCCACCCACATGGCAGACTGACGCCGTGGGAGGAGGCGGAGGAGGCGGCCCCCGTCCGAAGCGGGGGCGCCCGGACGAGCGCGCCGGGCCCGTTCTGGTCGCCACCAAGCTGGCCCCGCCTCGACGCCGCTGGCCGGCCATCGATCGCACAGCCCTGGTCGACCGGCTGCAATCGCACACCGGACCGGTGCTGGTGGTCGCCCCACCGGGTTTCGGGAAGTCGACGCTCCTCGGCCAATGGGCAGAGGTGGCCAACCAACGTTTCGCATGGCTGTCGCTGGACGAGAACGACAACGACCCGGTCGTCTTCGCGCGATATGTGGTCGCCGCGCTCGCCCGGGTCGAGCCCCGCCTGGCCGATCGCGGCGTGCCGCCGGCGCCGGGACCACGCGGTGTCCTGGACACCGTGGTCCCCGAGCTGGTGAACCGGCTCGAGGCGCTCGACGGGGGCGTCGTGCTCGTCCTCGACGACGCACACACCATCACCGATGCCACCTGCCATGCCGCCATGGCGCTGCTGCTGGAGCGGGCACCGGCGAACGTGCGCCTCGTGCTGTCGTCTCGCGCCGAGCCACCCTTCGGGCTGGCGCGGCTCCGGGCCGGCGGCGACCTGCTCGAGCTGCGGGCGGCCGACCTTGCGTTCAGCGAGCCCGAGGCGACCGCCTTCCTCAACGGACCCTTGGCGCTGGGCCTGTCCTCGGCCGACGTGGCCACCCTGTGGTCACGCACCGAGGGATGGCCGGCGGCCCTGTACCTCGCATACCTGACGCTGCAGGACGCGCCCGACGGCGAGCGGGCCATCGCCGGCTTCCGGGGAACGACGCGCTACGTGGCCGACTACCTGGCCGAGATGATCCTGGACGCCCTCGATGCCGAGTCGCGCGCCTTCCTCCTGGAGACGTCGATCCTCGATCGATTGTGCGGCCCGCTCTGCGACGCGGCCACCGGCCGCACCGCATCGACGGCGCGGCTGGTCCAGCTGGAGCGGGCGAACCTGTTCCTGATCCCGTTGGACGATCGTCGCGAGTGGTACCGGTACCACCACCTGTTCGCCGACCTCCTCCGGTCCGAGCTGCGGCGGCGTGAGCCAGATCGCGTCGTCGAGCTGCATCGGGGGGCCTACGCCTGGCTGGCCGATGCGGGCGACACCGGCGAAGCGATCCGGCATGCGCTCGCCGCCGGGGAGGTGGAGGCGGCGATCCAGCTGGTGACGGAGCACTACCTCCAGACCATCGAGTGGGGCGGCCACGGCACGGTCGCCCGCTGGCTCGAGGCCTTCCCCCGCCGGGTGGTGGCGGGTGACGCCCGGCTGTCGGTGGTCGAGGCCTGGGCCATGAGCTTCCTGGGCCGGCACGACGAAGCGGCGACGGCGCTGGAGAACGCCCTGCAGGCTGGCTACGAGGGCCCGTTGCCCGACGGCGCCAGCTCGGTCGAGGCGAGTGCGGCGCTGCTGCGTGCCGGGTTCCCGGGGGGTGACGTCGGCGGGATGCTGGCGGCGGCCAGGCGCGCCTTCGAGCTGGAAGCAGAGCGTGAGTCGATGTGGCGCGTGACGGTGCACGTGCAGCTGGGCTGGGCCTTGTCGCTCACGGGGCGCTGCGACGAGGCTCGCCCGCTCCTCGAGCGGGGTGCGGCGCTCGCCCCGCTCACCGACCAGTGGCTCGATGCCGCCGGCGCCCGCTGCCTGCTCGCGGGAATGGCGGTCGACGCGGGCGATGTGCCGTCGGCCGAGCGTTGGGCGCTCGCCGCGGTCGACCTGGTCGAGTCGCGCGGCCTGTCGGACAGCCCCGTCGCCGGCTTCGCGCAGGCTGTGCTGGGCGCCGTGCGCGCCCACCAACACGATCTGGACCGCGCCCAGCGGCTGATCGAGGCCGGATTGGAGCGCCTGCGTCGGGGAGCGGAGCCGTTCGTACTGATCCCCGTGCTGCTCGCGGCGGCGCCGATCCGCCGGGCCCGGGGACAGGCCGACGAGGCACGGCGCGCGTTGACGGAGGCCCGCGACCTGATCGGGGGCTGCGCGGACCCCGGGATCCTCGCTCGGCGACTCGAGGAGCTCGGTGAGGCGCTGGCAGCTCGGGATCGCCCGGCCGCCACGACCGACGAGCTGACCACCCGCGAGCGCGACGTTCTCGAGCTGTTGGCCGCGGGCCTGTCGCAGCGGGAGATCGGCCGTGAGCTCTACGTGTCGTACAACACGGTCCACACCCACATCCGGTCGATCTACCGCAAGCTGGGCGCGTCGTCCCGAGCGGCGGCGGTCGCGGTCGCCCGTGGGCGCGGCTGGCTGGCGGCCGCCACGGTGATCACCTGGGTGAATCTGGTCCACGGGTGAGGACGCCCGCACGCCCGGGCGGTCAATATCCCCAACGGTCATTGGCGCGCTCACGACGCCCCGGCGGGAGACACGGTGACCCAGCGACGCCGTCTCCCCCATCTCCCGCCGGGGATGTCGCCGCCCCCAATCACCCAGTGGGGGGTGATCCTCCGACGCCGCCGGCCGCCAAGCGTCGTCGGTGCCGCCAGCCCGGATCAAACGCCGCGCTCCGGCACGCTGCCGGCCGACCGCTTGTCCCGCTCGAACGCCGCCCAGGCCACGTCGACCGCGCTCCAGCGCCCCCGTGCGGCCTGGACCTCGCTCTGCACCCGCTCGCTGGTGCGCACGAAGCTCGCGCCGGCCCTGGCGATCCGCCCTTGCTCTGCGGCATCGGGGGTCGAGCTCACACCGCGCCGCCCACCCGACCCGCGGTCAATCGGTCAGCCCGCCGATGGCGTTGCCGATCAGCTTGGCGGCGAGCACGAGGCAGACCACGGCCATGATCACCGCGTTGTGGTCGGACATGAACTGCTTGACCTCACCCAGGGCCCGCTCCGCGCCCTTGCCCAGCGACAGGTAGGCGATCACGGGCCCGGCCACGGTGAGCGAGCCGATCGCGACGAACGTGGCCAGCCCGGCCACGTCACCGCCGGTCGACAGCCCGGCCTGCGCCAGCGAGGCGGCGGCGGCCAGCGTCAGCGCCAGGTTCTTCGGGTTGATCCCCGACAGCAGGGCGCCGAGGCCGAACGAGCGTCCAGGCGTGAAGCTGTCGATGGCCGCCATCCACTTGGGCATCTCGGGCTCCTCGCCCGGGCGCGGACGGCCCCGCCACTGCTTGACGGCGACGGCCAGCAACAGCAACCCGAACACCAATGTGACCACGTCGGCGGCCGTGCTCGTGTCGTCGCTGGAGTCGGCGTCACCGGCGACAAGGAGCACGATCACGCCCACCGCGACCAGGCCCACGACCCAGCCGGCGGCGAACGCGGGGCCGTTGGTGCCGGCCCGGGGCGTGCCGAGCATCAGGACCACGGCGACGATGGGGATCGGGCTCAGGGCGACTCCGACGGCGGAGGGCAGCAGGTCACCGATCGCCTCGCCGAGCATCGTGTGGCACCTCCTATCGGGCGGTTCGTCGTCACAATGGTCGCCCCTGGTCGGCCGTGGCCTCTTCACCCCGTGCGGGTGACGACGGGACGGCGGGTGCCACGGCACGATCGCGACGGATGAGCGATGTCATGCGCCCCGCGCCCCCACACCGAACCGTGACGCCCGGACCACCGCCCGCCGCCGGCATGGTGTGGATCCCAGGCGGGACGTTCCTCATGGGGTCCGGCCACCACTACCCCGAGGAGGCCCCGGCCCACCGGGTGGTGGTCGACGGCTTCTGGATGGACCGGTGCGCGGTCACCAACACCGAGTTCCGCCGCTTCGTCGACGCCACCGGCTACGTGACGCTGGCCGAAAGGCCGCCCGACGTCGAGCGCTACCCCGACGCACTGCCGGAGCGGATGGTCCCCGCCTCGAGCGTCTTCGTGCGGCCCGACACCGGGTCGACATGCGCAACCCGTACGACTGGTGGCGCTGGGTGCCGGGCGCCAACTGGCGGCACCCGCGCGGGCCGCAGTCGTCGCTCGAGGGCCTGGACGACCACCCGGTGGTGCATGTGGCGTGGGAGGACGTCGAGGCCTACGCCGCGTGGACGGGTCTCAAGGAGCTCCCGACCGAGGCGGAGTGGGAGTACGCCGCCCGGGGTGGCCTCGACGGCGCCGAGTACGCGTGGGGCGACGAGCTGACGCCTGGCGGGCGGTTCCTGGCCAACTGGTGGCAGGGCGAGTTCCCGCTCGGGAACCAGCGCCTCGACGGCCACGAGTACACGGCGCCCGTACGCTCGTTTCCACCCAACGGCTACGGCCTGTTCGAGATGATCGGCAACGTGTGGGAGTGGACGGCCGACTGGTACCAGGACCATGGCGCCATCGCCCACGCGTGCTGCACGGTCGACAACCCGCGGGGCGGAAGCCGTGAGGCGAGCCCCGACCCCCGGGCGGGCGACCCAGCGCCGATCCCCCGCAAGGTCATGAAGGGCGGATCGCACCTCTGCGCCGACAACTACTGCCGGCGCTACCGGCCCGCGGCGCGCATGGCACAGGCCGTCGACACGTCGACCTCGCACCTCGGGTTCCGATGCATCGTGCGGCCGGTCACCCCGCGGGGGTGAGGCGAGCGCCCGCAAGGTACGTCACGGTGCACGCGGAGTCTCGCCCAAGGAGGCAAAGGTGGAATCCGTACGGTTTCGAAGTGGATGGGTCACGTTCGCGGCGATCATCGCCGGGGTCGTCGGCGTCTTCAACATCCTGAGCGGCATCGCCGCCATCGCCGAGGACGACCGGACCGAGGAGCTGAACGAGGTGCTCTACGGGATCAACATCACGGCGTGGGGCTGGTTCTGGCTCATCATCGGTGTGCTGCAGTTCGTCACCGCCTGGCTGATCTACCAGCGATCGCCGATCGGGCAGGTGCTGGGCCTCATCTGGGCCGCCATCACCGCCTCGCTCTCGGTCTTCATGATCTTCGTCGCACCGATCTGGGCGCTGGTCGTCATGGGGCTCAGCGTCGCTGTCATCTACGCGTTGACGGCGTTCCCAGAGGAGTTCGGCGAAGCCTGAGCACACGCCGGGGGCGGACTCATCGGCGGCGAGCGGATACCCCACGAGGTCGTCGAAGGCCCTGGTCCCTGCTTCGGTGCCACGCGTAGACCGGCGACATCCACCCCGAGATCGGTCAGCGCGCTGCGGACCCGGGCGATGGTCGGGAACCCGGCCGGCGAGCCGAACGTCAGCCGCACGGCGGCCCCGACCCCCACACCGAGGCCCAACCCCCCGAGCACCTGGGATGGGTAGGCGCTCCCCAGCACGACCGACGCCACCGCGGCGAGGCCGACGAGTGCGGCGCCAGCGTGCCGCGCCGGACGGGTCAGGTCGGGCCCGGCGACGAGGACGACCGCAACCACCACGGCCACCCGCACGGCCGGGTACGACGGGTCGTCCCTTGTCCACAGCATGTCGGCCAGCGAGGGCGCATCGCCGTCGACGGCGCGGGCGAGCACCCAACCGGGCCCAGTGCCCCGGCGACCGCGAGGACGACGTCGCGGGCCAATGCCCTGCGACGACTCGCGATCGCGGCCACGAGCAGCCCGGCGGACAGGACGCCGGCACCGGCGTAGCACGCGGTCCACAGCGGCTCGAGCCAACCGAGCAGGCGTTCGAAGGCGGCGGCCAGGTCCTGCTCACCGGCGGAGTCGCCGGACGCGAGGCCGGCCAGGACAAGGGCGACGACGGCGCATCCCAGCACAGCTGCATCGGCGATGCGGCGGCGACGGGGCTCGCGCCCGTCGGTCGCGAACAGCACGGGGACGGAGACGGCGGACGGCTCGACCGCCGCCCGATGCGCCGCGGCGTTGGCTGGTTCGGCGATCTCGGTATCGATGGTGGCAACGCTGGTGCACGCCCGACCTTCCGCCGTCACCCGCCGCGGGTGACGACCGGCAGCCCGACACACGAGATCCTCGACCAAGGTGTGACGTCAGGGAAGTTGGCCACGACATGGGTTACGACTACGAGTTGCGCATTAGAGGGCGCCTGAGTCGCACCCTCGTCAACGAGTTCGAGGAGATGGCGCTCGCGGCCAGCGTCGAGCCCGTGGAGACGGTCCTGGCGGGCCCGGTCGAAGACCAGGCCGCCCTGCACGGGCTGATCCGCCGGATCGAGGCACTGGGCTTGGAGCTCGTCGAGGTGCGCCGGCTTCCCAAAGTGCCTCCCGGCGGCGATCCGGAGCCGGAATGAGCCAGTGAAGCCCGGTCTCTCGATCTAGAGCAGCTCCAACGTGCGGCCTCGCTGCACCGCCTCGCGCCGACTGGTGACGCCCAGCTTGCGGTACAGCGACTTGAGGTGGGTCTTCACCGTGTTGACGGAGAGGTGCAGGCCGTCGGCGATCTCGTGGTTGGACATCAGCGTCGGCAGGTGGCGCAGGACAGCGGTCTCGCGGTCGGTCAGCGGTTCGACGAACGCCGGTGCCCGTGACTGGCGGGAACGGTCGACGAGCTTGAGCGCAAGGCCCTGATGACGGCCGAGGTCCGCCCCGTGGGCCTGGAGCGGGCCGCTCAGCTCCGGCGCCAGGACGAGCAGAGGCGCCCAGATACCGGTCGTGGCCACCCCCTCGAGCGCGCGCCGCAGCGCCGCCACGGTCACCGCGCTGTCGCCGAGGTGCGCCGCGGCCAACGCCACCAGTCCGCTCTGCTCGATCGCCGTCCGGCGATGGGCCCCGGCCGGTGCCACGCCCGTGGCCCTGTCGAGGACGGCCAATACACCGACTGCATCCCGGGAGCGCCAACGCTGCCTCGCCAGCAGCACACCGTTCTCGAGGGGACCTCCGATCGCCCGCACGCGTCCCGTGGTATCCACCGCCTCGAGGACGCCCAACGCCATCAGCGCTCGGGCCACGAGGGCGTGGCAGGCGTCCTCGACGTCGAGCCCGACGAAGCCCGTCCCCGGCGTCCGCAGCGCGGCCCGTACGGCAGAGTCCACCGCGCGGAGCCACCCGTCGGCAGGATCCGGTCCACCCACCTCGCCCAGGGCGTCGAGGGCCCGCCGCTGCTCGCCGCGCAGCGCGTGGCACAGCGCGAGCCCGACGGCCACGACATGTCGTGGCCCCGGGCGCGACGCCGAGGTCACAGCGAGGGCCAGCTCGCCGTGGCGGCAGGCGAGATCCAGCTCCCCCTCGACGGCCTCCGTGAAGGCCAGTAGGGCCAGGGCTTCGGCACCGACCCAGGTCGACTCGGCCATGAGCGCCAGGGTCGCCGCATCTCGCTTCGCCCGTTCTGTCTCGCCCTCGTCGAGGTCGAGGCCGATGCTCCGCAGATCCGCAAGACGGGTGGCGCCCGAGGCGGCTTCCATGGGCCGGTCGGTGGACCGCAGCACCGAGACGGCCGCACGCCCCCTCGTGTCCGTCCCGAAGGCGCGTGCGTAGGCGATGTCGAGGAGGGTGCGGGCCTCGGCCGGAGCGGGCGCGGCGGTCGTCGTCGCAGCGGACCCCGCGGGTGCGGTGGCACCGGACGTCGACAGCTCGTCGGCTATGGCCCGCAGGTTGTCGGCAGCGGGCCGGTCCAGCCGCGTGCAGGCATCGGCGGCTGCCAACAACGCAAGCCCCTCACTCGTGCCGAACGCGGCCGGCGGGACGCCCGCCAGCAGGCCATCGCCGCCGTCGAGACCGGCCAGGGTCCGCTCCGCCCACCGTCGGCTCGCCAATCGGCCGAGCAGGGCCCAGTCGCCCGCCGCCCGCGCGTGTGCCTCCGCGTCGGCGGGCAGGTCCTCGTCGAGGAACCATGCCGCCGCCCGCCGGTGCAGCTCGTCGGCCAGGTCGTGGTGGTAGTGGCGCAGGCGGGCCTCGAGAAGGGTGGCGAACAGCGAGTGGTAGCGGTACCACGTGCGATCCTCGACCTCGGTCAGGAACACGCCGTTGCGTTCCAGCTCGGCGAGCCGCGTGCCCGCCCGCGGATCGTCGGTGAGCACCTGCGCCAGCGCGGGAGTCAGGCGCTTGGCCACGCTCGTGCGCAGGAGGAACTGCTGGGCGGCCTGGTCCTGGCGGGTGAGCAGCTCCTTGAGCAGGTAGTCGACGACGACCGACTCGCTGACCGCGGCGCTCTGCACGAACTCGAGAGGGTCGGCCTCGCCCTGGAGCGCGCACGCGGCGAGCCGAAGCCCCGCCGCCCATCCCTCGGTCCGCTTCCAGAGCGCCTGCACTTGCGACCGGGTGAGCCGAACACCATGCGCCATCAGCAGGTCGCCCGTCTCGACCAGGTCGAACGCCAGGTTGTCGTTGCGGATCTCGCCCAGCCGGCCGTCGAGTCGCAGGCGGGTGAGCCGGACAGGAGGATCGGCCCTGCTGCACAGCACCAAATCGATCTGTGGTGGGGCGCGCTCGACCAGGTGGTCGAGGGTGGCGAGGGCGTCGGGAGACCTGAGCTCGTGGACGTCGTCGAGGACCAGGACGACGTGCTCACCGGCCCGCTCCAGGTTCCCAAAGGCGGCATCGAGCATTGTCGGAGGCGGCAACGCGGCCTGGATCCTCCCGGTGCGGCCGACGCTCCCGTCGATCAGCGCCGCGGCGATCACGCCCGCCAGTTGAGCGCGGTCGTTGTCGCGCCCGTCGACCCTGACCAGTACGACGTCACGGCGCGACCCGAACGCGGCGGAGACCAGCGTCGTCTTACCGGCTCCGGGTGGCGCGGAGATCAGGGTGATGGGATGACGTTCGCCGTCGCCCAGCATCGCGTCCAGCCGCGGCCGCCGCACGAAGATCTCGGGCAGACGCGCCACTCGCGACCTGGGCCCCAGCAGCGTGAGCTCGTCACCCATGTATCACCCCGGGGGGAACGGGTTGCCTGTGCGCCTCGAATGCCGATCTCGGTTACGGCTATCAGCTCTGTCTGTGGCGGCAGTATCGCTCAGCGCGCGGCGGCTGTCATCACCCAGAGGTGAGGTTCATCCGGGTGAGGACCACCCGCCGATCACTCGGCGAAGACCTCGCGCAGGCGGGACTCCTCCTCGTTCGGACAGGTTCGTGTGGATGAGCTCGGCGCGCTGGCCGGCGAGTGCCCCTAGCGGTGGAGGTTGTGGCGCTGGCGGTCGAGCCAGCCGAGGAGGACGGCAACGGCGCGGGGGTCGTGGCGCAGCTCGTGACCGGCGCCGTTGATCATCCGCAGCTCGGCCGAGCCGTGGGCGTCGGCCAGCACCCGGGCGTCGAACGGCGGCACGGCCTCGTCCTCGCTGCCATGGATCACCAAGAGTGGCCGCGGCGCGTACTGCGATGCGCACGCCACCGCCCGCACCGCCTTCAGCTCCCGGGCCCAGGTGTCGAACGAGGGTGGGAACGCCGGATCGGTGATCACGCCCATCTCGCGGCCGTGCTCCAGCAGGTGGCGGGGATGGCCGGCCCAATCGTCGAAATCGCCGGGCGCGCCGACCGCCGCCACGCCCTTGATCCGGGGATCGCGCGCCCCCGCGCATATCGACAGGGCGCCGCCCGTGCCGAAGCCGGCCAGCCAGACCCCCAGGGGCCGCACCTCCCGCACCGCGTACGACACGGCGGCGCCGATGTCGTCGAGCCAACCAGCCAGCGAGAATTGGCCCTCGGAGTCGCCGCACCCCCGGAAGGCGAAGGCGAGCGCCACCCAGCCCATCTCGGTGGCGATCCGGTCGGCCAGCTCGGGCGTGGTCAGGCCGACCTCCGTTGCCGACGGGTAGCCGTGGGACACCACGACCGCCGGCGGGGGCCCACTCGGGCGCCCCGGGGGCCGGGCCAGGTGCGCGGCCAGCTTCAGGCCGCTGGACACGATGCGCTCGTCCATGCTCACGACGTGCGCACCTCGGGGCCTCTTCCTCGTCAGGCCGCAGCGTTGCCCGCGGGCTCGTCGTCGACACCCGCGGCCCGCCGGGCTCGCCGACAGGACCGACAGAGCCGATAACCCCGGTTGCGCGCCTCGGCCAACGTGTCGGGTCCGAAGCAGGTGAACGCCTCGGCCGCCACCAGCTCGGCGATCGCGTCGGCATGCTCGTCGGGAACATGGTCGATGTCGTGGACCACCTGCGTGCGCCTGTCGCCCACGAACCGGTAGTTCTCGAACCGCCCAAGCCGCTCCATCTCGAGAACAGTACGGGTCGGTCGCAGACCGACGCCATCAGCGCCTACGGGTCGGCCGCAGGCCGACGCCGCCACGGGGCGGCGGGTGGGGGTCGGGCTGGAGGGCGGGGGTCGGGCTGGAAGTACACCGGGAGCACGAATCGGTCGTAGTCCCGGCAGACTCGCCGGGTGTCTGCCGTCGGACTGTCCCCCGAGCCCGAGCTGCTATCGCCCGAGCTCGACGTGCCGGTCCCCACCGGACGGTCGCTGGTGCGGCGGGGTGCCCGCCTGCTGTGGGACAGCGTGCGGGAGCACCCCCGCCCGTTCGTCGTCTCGGTGGTCGGGTCGGTGCTCTACGGCTCGATGGCCGTCGCCGGGTCGCTGCTGCTCGGCGAGGTGACCGACCGGGTCATCGTCCCGGGCTTCGACGAGGGCGTGTCGGGGGCGACGATCGCCGCCGGGGCCGGAGCCATCCTCGGCGTGGCGGTGCTCCGGTCGACCGGGGTCGTGCTACGCCGCTACTTCGGCAACATGACCGCCCGCAGCATGCACCGCACGTGGTTCCGGCGCATCACCGACACCTACCTGCGCGTGCCGCTCGAGTACTTCGGCTCGCACCCGACCGGCCGGCTGCTGGCCCACGCCGACGCCGACGTCGAGCGGGCGATCACGGTGATGATGCCCCTGCCGTTGTCGCTGGGCGTGGTGGTGCTGATCGGGCTGTCCATCGTGAGCCTCGCGCTCATCGACCCGCTGCTCATGCTGGTGGGCCTGGCGCTGTTCCCGACCCTGACCGTCCTCAATCAGATCTACAGCCGCAGGGTCGAGGGACCGGCCAGCCGCACCCAGGCCCGGCTGGGCGAGGTGTCGAGCGTGGCCCACGAGTCGTTCGAGGGCGCCCTGCTGGTGAAGACGCTGGGCCTTGAGGCCCGCGAGGTCGAGCGGCTCTCGGTTGTCGCCCGCGAGCTGCGGTCCGCCCGCCTGGCGGTGGGCCGCCTGCGGGCCACGTTCGAGCCCGTGCTCGACGCGCTGCCCAACCTCGGCACGATCGTGTTGTTGGCGGTGGGCGCCTGGCGGGTGTCCGACGACGTCATCAGCACGGGCCAGCTGGTGCAGGCCATGGCCCTGTTCACCATTCTCACCTTCCCCATGCGGGTTGTCGGGTTCCTGCTGGAGGAGATGCCGAGGGCCGTGGTGGCCGCCGACCGCCTCACCGGCGTGCTGGCCGCCCCGACGCGCCCCGCGCCCGCCGAAGGGACCGGCGTCCCGCTGCTGGACGGCCCCCTGGCGGTCGAGGTGCGCGGTCTGAGCTTCACCTACTCGCCGGACGCGGAACCCGTGCTGGCCGGCGTCGACATCGACCTCGCCCCCGGCGAGGTGGTGGCCCTGGTGGGCGCCACCGGGTCGGGCAAGTCGACCCTGTGCCATCTGCTTGCGCACCTCTACCGGCCCATCGGCGGCTCCATGCGGCTGGGTGGCGTCGACATGGCCGATGCCGACCCGGCTTCGCTGCGCTCAGCGGTGGCGCTGGCGTTCCAGGAGGCGTTCGTGTTCGCCGCCTCCGTCCGCGAGAACCTGACGCTGGGGTTGGACGTTGACGACGACGAGCTGCTCTGGGCGCTCGACGCCGCCCGGGCTCGCCGCTTCGTCGAGCGCCTCGCCCTCGGGATCGACCAACCGCTCGGCGAGCGCGGCGTCACCCTGTCGGGCGGCCAACGCCAGCGGCTAGCCCTGGCCCGGGCCTTGTTGCGCCGCCCCGGCCTGCTGATGCTGGACGACGCGACGTCGGCGGTGGACCCCACCATCGAGCGGCAGATCCTCGACGGGCTGCCCACCTCGCTCCACGCCACCACCCTGGTGGTGGCGCACCGGGTGTCGACCATCGCGCTGGCCGACCGGGTCCTGTTCCTCGACGGCGGACGCATCGCCGCCAGCGGCACCCACACCGAGCTGCTGGCGTCGATCCCCGCCTACGCCTCGCTGGCCCGGGCCTACGAGGACGACGCCGCATGAGTGTCGACGAGCGTGAGCCGCTGGCTCGGGAGACCACGCTGCCGGACCGCCACGACGCCGCCGTCGGCGCGCTGGCCGAGACCGCGCCGCCCGGGGCGAGCGACGAGGAGCGACCCCGCCCGTCCCCCACGCCCGAGGAGGACCAGCTCGCCGGGGCGGGCGCCGTCGAGGTCCTGCGGCGCGGGCTGGCAGCCACGCCTGAGCTGCGCCGGGGCATCCTGTTCACGGCGCTCATGGCGCTGGCCACTGCCGCCGGCAAGTTGGCGGTGCCCGTCCTCATCCAGCAGATCCTCGACCGCGGCCTGCCGAGCGACGCGGCGTTCCGGCCGGGCTTCGTCTACCCGGCGTGTGCCGCCACCGGTGTAGGCGTGGCGCTGCTCTACCTGGTCAACCGCGCCACCTACCTCCGCCTGGTGCGGGCGTCCGAGAACAGTCTGCTGGGGCTGCGGGTGCGCGCCTTCGAGCACATCCACCGGCTGTCGATGGCCGAGCACAACGAGCAGCGCCGGGGCGCGCTGGTCTCCCGGGTCACGAGCGACATCGAGACGTTGGCCCAGTTCATGGAGTGGGGGGCGGTGGCGTGGATCGTCGACAGCTTCCTTATCGTCGCCACCTTCGGCGTCATGTTCGCCTACGACTGGCACCTGACGCTCATCGCCATCGCCTCGTTCATCCCTGTCGCACTGCTGCTTCCGGTGTTGCAACGCCGCCAGCTCGCCGCCCAGGACCGGGTCCGCACGAGCGTGGGCGAATCGCTGTCGGAGGTGTCCGAGACGGTCACCGGCGCTGCTCTCATCCAGGCCTACGGGCTGGAGGAGCGCAGCCGGTCGCGGCTCCGGGCGGCCATCGACCGCCAGTACCGGGCCTACCTGGACGCCGCCCGGTACTTCGCCGTGATGTTCCCGCTGGGCGACCTGTTCGGGGCGGTGGCGCTGGCCGGCGTCACGGCCGCCGGCGTCGCCTACGGGCCCGGGTGGGGACTCGGCTTCGGCGAGGTCGTGGCGTTCCTGTTCCTGATCGGGCTGCTGCTCAACCCGATCGCCGAGCTCTCGGAGATCCTCGACCAGACCCAGATCGCCATCGCCGGCTGGCGCAAGGTGCTGGGCGTGCTGGCCACGCCGATCGACCTCCCTGAGCCCGAGCCAGGGGTGCCCCTGCCCCAGGGCGCACTGGACGTCGACGTGTCGGGGCTGGGGTTCGCCTACCGCGACGGGGTACCGGTGCTGCGGGACGTCGACGTACGGGTCCCGGCCCGGACCGCGGTGGCGATCGTGGGCGAGACCGGTTCGGGCAAGACCACGTTCGCGAAGCTGCTGGCTCGGCTGGCCGACCCCTCGTCCGGGCACATACGGCTCGGCGGCGTGGACCTGCGCGCGGTCCGCCCCGACGAGCGGCGCCGGGCGGTCCGGTTGGTGCCCCAGGACGGCTTCCTGTTCGACGCCACCCTGGGCGACAACGTCCGGGTGGGGCGGGCGGGCGCCAGCGACGACGACGTGCGGGCGGCGTTCGCCGAGCTGGGACTGGCCTGGTGGCTCGACGAGCTGCCGCTGGGGCTCGACACGCCCGTGGGCGAGCGGGGCGGCAACCTCTCGGTCGGTGAGCGCCAGCTGGTGGCACTGGCGCGGGCCCAGCTCGGCGATCCGGGCCTGTTGGTGCTCGACGAGGCCACGAGCGCCGTCGACCCCGAGACCGAGCGGGCCCTCACCCAGGCGCTCGCGCGGCTGGCCAAAGGGCGGACCATGGTGTCGATCGCCCACCGCCTGTCCACCGCCGAGGGCGCCGACCTGGTGCTGGTGTTCGACCAGGGGCGGATCGTGGAGCGCGGCAGTCATGCCGAGCTGGTCGCCGCCGGCGGCACCTACGCCGGGCTCCACGAGAGCTGGCTAGGCAACACACGCTCCGATGGTTCTGACCGCGGTCACCGCGCATATGGCGGGTGAGCGCGGGCAGAAGCACCTACTGGCCCTCGCCGTTGCTGCTCGGAGGTTGCGGCGGCGCCGCTCGGGGGCCGACGGCACCAATGCTGGCCAGGTAGCCGTGCAGCGAGTCGATGACGAGGTACACGTCCTGGTCGGTGACGTCGAGGCCGGCGGCCTCCGCCCGTCCCAGCACCACGGCCACCGCCTCGTCGTCGGCCAGCACCATCTCGGGCGTGCCGGCGCCTTCCAGCTCGATCTCGCGGCCGGGCGTCGCCAGCACCCCCTTGGCCTGGAGGTGGTCGACCTCGGCCCGGATCAGCTGGCGCACCTCGTCGTAGGTCAGCCGGGCCTGGGCCTCGGCCGGCAGGTCGTCGGCCACATGCCCCACCGCCTCGTCGAGGTCGAAGATCGTCGGCGGCGGCTGATGGCCGAGCCGGAACGCCTCGCGCCCCACCGTCACGGCCGCGATGACGAAGACGGAGACCGCCGCGAGCACGGCGAACAGCCACACCACAGACGGCAAACTAACTCGATCCCGAAGCTCCGCTTCGGGATCGAAACCTAGATCCCCAAGCGCTGCGCCAGCAGCTCGCGGTGGTAGGTGGGGTCGCCGAACAGCAGCTCGGACGACTTGGCCCGCTTGAAGTAGAGGTGGGCCGGGTGCTCCCACGTGAAGCCGATGCCGCCATGGATCTGGATGTTCTCGGCGGCCGAGTGGAAGTAGGCCTCTGAGCAATAGGCCTTGGCCAGGCAGGCGACCTCGGGCAGCTCGTCGTTGAGCTCCGCCGCGCACCAGGCGGCGTAGTAGGCGGCCGACTTGGCGGACTCGACCTCGAGCAGCATGTCGGCGCACTTGTGCTTGATGGCCTGGAACGAGCCGATGGGTCGGCCGAACTGCACCCGGTCCTTGGCGTACTCGACCGACATCTCCAGCACCCGCTGGGCACCGCCCACCTGCTCGGCGGCCAGGGCGACGGCGGCCAGGTCGAGCACCCGGCCGAGCACGTCCCAGCCCTTGCCCTCCTCGCCGACCAGCGTGGCGGGCACGCCCGCGAGCTCGAGCTTGGCCTGCTTGCGCGTCTGGTCCATGGTCGACAGCGGGGTGCGGGTGAGGCCCTCGGCCTCGCTGTCAACGGTGAACAGGCTGACGCCCTTCGGTGTGCGGGCCGCCACGATCAGCAGGTTGGCCACGTGGCCGTCGAGCACGAACATCTTGGTGCCGTCGATGCGCCAGCCGTCACCGTCCTGAGTGGCGGTCGCCTCGATGCCCGACTCGTCCCACTTGCCGTTGGGCTCGGTGAAGGCGAGCGTAGCGATCGTCTCGCCGGAGGCTATGCCGGGCAGGTGGGCCTTCTTGGCGGCCTCGTCGCCGGAGTGGAGCAGCGTGTTGGCGGCCAGCACCACGGTGGCGTAGTAGGGCGCGCACAGCAGCGCCCGGCCCATCTCCTCGAGGACGACGGTCAGCTCGACGTAGGTGAAGCCCTGGCCGCCGAACTCCTCGGGGATGGTGAGCGACTGCAGGCCCAGCTCGTTGGCCATCTGGGACCAGACCGCGGGGTCGTAGCCCTCGGTGGTGTCCATGAGCCGCCGGACCTCGGCTTCGGGCGACTTCGACTCGAGGAACTGCCGGGTGATGCGGCGCAGCTCCTCCTGCTCCTCTGAGAAGGCGAAGTTCATGGACGGGCACGCTAGGACGCGTCCCCGTCTGTCGTCCACCGATCGTGTGTACACGCGTGCTACGGTCGCCCGCCATGGACCGGGTCGGCATCCGGGAGCTGCGCAACAACGTCGCCGCGGTCGTACGGCGGGCGGCCGCCGGTGAACGGGTGGTCGTGACCGTCGACGGGGTGCCGGCCGCGCAGATCGGACCGTTGGAGGCCGGAGCCCGGGCCGGGGTGACGCTGGACGACCTCGTCGCCGCCGGGTTGGTCCGCCCGCCCGGCCGGCGAGACCGACCGGCGGCGCCCGAGGCGGAGGACGCGCCCGTGGACGTCCGCACCGAGGCCGTGCTCGACGAGCTGCGGGGTCCGTAGCCCGTCCCTGTCAGGCGGGTCGACGACACGACGTGGCGCTGTTCCTCGACACCTCGGCACTGGTGCGGCGCTACGCCCATGCGCCCGGCCGTGAGCTCGTGACGTCCGCCATGGCGGACGACAGCGCGTGGTGCGCCTCGGCGCTTTGCCGCTCGGAGACCCTGCTGGCGCTCCACCGCCTCGCCGTGACGCCGGGCCAGCACGCACGGCTGTGGGCGCGGCTGCGCGACGACTGGGACGCCTTCTTCGTGATCCCGGTCGACGAGCGCTGCCTCGCCCAGGCGGTCGAGCTGGGTGCGACCTACGGGCTGCGGACGATCGACGCCGTCCACCTGGCGGCTGCCGACCGGCTGCCCCGGCCCGCCCGCTACACCACGTTCGATCGCCGCCAGATCCCGGCCGCTGCGGCGCTGGGCTTCGAGGTCATCTCGCCGGCCACGGCCTGAGGGGGCTCGCGGCGGCAGGAACCCGGGGCGGCCGGTCCCGGGCTTCTCCCCAAGACCGAGACCGGCTCGCCGCTGCGGACGACGGCAGCCGTGGCGGTCGGCCTGTCGTCCTCCGGGTGCTCTGCGGTGGGCATGAGCGGGTGCAGTTTCGCCACGCGAACGGGTAGCGACAAGTCCCAAGGGTACGTGAAATATGTCACGTCGCTTTCCGTTGCGAGATAACCACAACACGTGGTGGAAATTGGGCCTTTGGACGTCGAAAACGCTGATTCAGAGCGTTGCGGCTGGGCCGGTGGGGCCGTCCGAGCACCAACGGGCAGACTGGCCGACATGACGACGCTCCACCACGCCAGCGACGGCTTCGAGATCCACAAGATCGTGGTCGGGCCGCTGGCCAACAACGTGTTCGTGCTGCGGTGCACCGAGACGGGCGACGCGGTGCTGCTGGACGCCGCCAACGAGCACCAGCGGCTGCTCGACCTGGCCCGGTCGCTGGGGGTGCGCAGCGTGCTCGAGACCCATGGGCACTGGGACCACATCCAGGCCGTGCCCGAGCTGCGGGACGCCGGCTACGAGGTGCACGTCACGGCCGAGGATGCGGACATGTTGCCGTCGTACGACCAGATCCTCGACGACGCCGCCGTGGTACCGGTGGGCCGGCTGCGGCTGCGGACGATCCACACGCCCGGGCACACGCCGGGGTCGATGTGCTTCCTGATCGAGGGCGCGCCGGTGCTCTTCGCCGGCGACACGCTGTTCCCGGGCGGCCCGGGCGCCACCTCGTTCCCCGGCGGCGACTTCCCCACCATCATCCAGTCGATCGACCGCAAGCTGCTCACCCTGCCCACGGACACGCTGGTGCTGCCGGGCCACGGCGACGACACCACCATCGGCACCGAGCGCCCCCATCTCCAAGAGTGGATCGACCGGGGCTGGTGAGCCGCGGTGGC
>DASQUK010000104.1:0-2110 GCA_035641315.1 Acidimicrobiales bacterium
ATGAGGGGGTATGTCGTGACGCCGTGCGCCTTCCTCCCGGCGGTAGGGGATATGAGGACACGGTGTTCGGGGATGACGTTATGGGGCGCCTCGCCGATGGACGGAGTCCTGGCGTGTCCGGCCCCGTTGTTTGAGCCACGACCACCCCTGTGCGCGTGCTCTAGTCCCAGCAGAGGCAGAACGGGTGGCCGACAGGGTCGACGTAGACCCGCCAGTTGCCGCCGGGCTGGAGCTCATGCTTGGTCGCACCGAGGGCGAGCACCTGGCGCTCCGCTTCGTCGAGGCGGGCTTCGTCGACCGTCACGTCGAGGTGGAACTGCTGGGGACGGTCCGGGTTGGGCCACTGCGGAGGCTGGTAGTCCGACGCCCGTTGGAAGCTCAGCAGCACCGTGTCGCCGTCACGGAGGCTCACCCAGTCCTCGTCGGCGTAGGTGATGTCACCACCGACGAGCTCCCGGTAGAACTCAGCCAACACACGGGGCGCCGGACAGTCCAGGACGACCGCTCGCATCTTTGCGATTCCAGGCATGCGCCCCATGTTGCCAGCGGGCTGATGACTGCCCGGCCATCTTCGGCGTCGCGGTGCCGGGGCCGTCGGTGGCCGTCGTTGCGATCGACCACCCAGAGCGGTCGACCAGCCGTCGGTGCCTCGCAGAGTGACGAACCCGACAGAGGGCTAGAGCCACGCGGCCGCGCCCCGGGTTCTCGACCGAGGCGGTTCACACTGCCGCACGGGTGAACGTCACATGCGTGACTCCGCTGGGCGAGGAGGTGGCCTCGACCTCGTAGTCCTGCTCGAGGCCCTCCAGTCCGTCCCAGAGGCGCACGCCTCGGCCGAGCAGGATCGGGACCACCACGATGTGCATGTGGTCCACGAGCCCCGCAGCCAGGAAGTCGCGGATCATGGTGGCACCCCCGCCGATGCGAACGTCCTGGCCGCCCGCAACCTCGCGGGCCGTCTCGAGCGCCTCGGCAGGCGAAGCGTCGATGAAGTGGAACGTCGTGCCGCCCTCCATTTCGATCGACGGCCGCGGGTGATGAGTGAGGACCAAGACCGGTGTGTGGAACGGCGGGTTGGGACCCCACCAGCCCTTCCACTCCGGGTCCTCGTGCCATCCGGGCGGGTCGAACTTCCCGGCACCCATGATCTCGGCGCCGATCCCAGGAGCGAACAGCCGCAAGAAGGCGTCGTCGACGCCGCCGCTACCGCCGGGCTGGCCGTCCCTTTCGTGCCACCACCGGGTGGCGAACATCCACTCGTGCAGCCGTTCGCCGGCGTGACCGAACGGTGTGTCGTGGCTCTGACCCTCACCGGTGGCGAAACCGTCGAGCGAGACGGAGATCTGCTGGACGCGGACGAGTGACATGGCTGGTGCTCCTTCGGTAAGCGGGGGGTCAGTTCTGGTAGGTGGTGCGGAAACGGATGTTGGTCGCGGCATTCGGGTCACCGCCGACCCAGGTTCTGCAGCTTGCGCATGGACCCGCCCGCGACGTCGTAGAGGCGGGTGCGTCGCCGAGGAGGCGCGGCAGGACGTGGAGGCCGCCTCGTCGATCAGGCACCACCGGCGCGATGTGCAACTCGAGCTGCTCGAGCAGGCCGGCCCCGATGACCTGCCGCAGCACGGTCCCGCCGCCGGCAACGGCCACGTCCTTGCCACCCGCCGCCTCCCGGGCCATCGCGACCGCCTGCTCGATGCCACCGGTCACGAACGTGAAGGACGTGCCCCCCTCGCGCTGCAGGGTCGCGCGGAGCCGATGGGCCACGACAAAGACCGGCGCCCGGAACGGCCGGGCGTCACCCCACGGGATCTCGCCGCCGTCGAACATGCACCGGCCCATGACGTAAGCGCCAGCCGCCGCGAACGTCTCCTCGACGATATCGGAGTTGATCGAGCGCTCGCCGCCGGCGTATCCCTGCCGCTCGCGCCAGCCCGCGGCGTCGGTCACCCATCGCGTGACCCCGAAGAACCCGGGCGCCTCCGGGCCCTGCATCCAACCGGCCGCGTCCTGGGGGTCGCGTGGATCCATCGGCCCGGCGTAGCAACCGTCGAGCGAGATGGACATCTGTGCTGTCACCTTGGTCATGCCCCTGAGTCGGAGCCACCGACGC
>DASQUK010000105.1:0-8786 GCA_035641315.1 Acidimicrobiales bacterium
ATCGCCGGCATATCGGTCGGCGGCATCATCGTGATTGTCGGGATCGTGATGATGCTCTTCTGGAGCTTGTGGATAGGCCTGATTGTCGTGCTCATCGGACTCATCGCGTTCGGCGGGTTCGTTCGCGGAAAGTGGTACTGAGCGGCCTGGCCGAGTCTTCAGCGGTCTTCGCGGCCGGCCGGGTCGCCCCTCGGCCTACGGGTCGGGGGGCGGTCTCCTTCCTGGCTCTGGCCCTTGCTACCCCGGCACCCCGCGCAGCTAGGGCGTCAACGACTCATCCCAAGTCGAGGTACAACGCATCGTCCGTGGGGCCGACGAACGTGTTGGTCCCGCCCGATGCGAGTGTGTCCGGGTGCCGAGGGGGCGGCCGAGCTGGGTGAGGCCAGGGATTCCCGCCGTCAGCGCCTGCACGATGTCCTGCCGGTTGTTCTCCTTTATCCCGATCGTGAAGCCGCCGAGCAGGCCGCCGGCCACCCGTGGGCGCCGACGTGCCGTGGGACAACGACCTCGCGCTTCCGGCCGAGGGCCGGTGTTGCGCCTTGGGCGCGCCGGCGGTTGTGGATGCATAGGCTCCCGCGGTGCCTTGTCAGTCTGCGCTTCATGTCGTGCTGGGAGCGGCGGGTGGGACGGGCTCGGCGGTTGTCCGGGAGCTGGTTGCCCGTGGACTGCCGGTGCGAGCCGTGACTCGGTCGGGTGCGACGGACGCGCCGGATGGTGTCGAGCAAGTCGCGGCCGACGTCGGCACGCCGGACGGAGCCCGCCGGGCGTGCGCCGGTGCAGCCGTCGTCTACCACTGCGCCCAGCCGAACTACACGAAGTGGGTCGAGTTGTTCCCGCCGCTGACCCGGGCCGTCCTTGATGGCGCGGCGGAAGCGGGCGCGAAGCTCGTGTTCGCGGACAACCTCTACGTGTACGGGCCGCCCGACGTCCCGATGACCGAGGACATGCCGCAACGGGCCCAGGGCCCGAAGGGCCGCGCGCGCATCGAGATGGCGGCAGCGATCCTACGGGCGCACCAGGAGGGGAGGCTGCGATGCACGATCGGCCGCTCCTCGGACTATTACGGTCCCCGCGGCACGGGCACCACGGTGGGCGACAACCTCATGAAGCCGGTGCTCCGGGGCAAGCGGGCGCGCTGGCTCGGCTCGCTTGACCAGCCCCACACGCTCAACTACCTGGAGGACATGGCGCGCGCCCTCGTGACGCTGGGTGAACGCGACGAGGCCGACGGCCAGGTTTGGCACCTGCCGGCCGCGGAGCCCCTCACCGGCCGGCAGTTCCTGACGCTGGCGTACGAGGCGGCCGGGCTACCCCCGAAGATCGGCGTCGCGCCCCGCTCGATGATCCGACTGGTCGGCGTGTTCAACCCGCTCGTGCGTGAGCTGAACGAGACGCTCTACCAGTTCGAGCGACCGTTCGTTTCGGACGCGTCGAAGTTCCAGGACGCGTTCGGACCGTTCGAGCCGACTCCCCATAGCGACGCGGTGCGGCGCACCGTGGACTGGTTCCGCCTGTTGTCGCCCGTGTGACTTACCGTGTGTCAGCCGTCCGCTTGCGGTGCCGTGGGAAATGTCTCCGACGCCGCTGTCCCCTGCACCATGGATCAACAGCCGCCTCGATCAGCGTGTCGATGGCGTCCCACGGGTCCGTCTACTCCTCGTGGTGTCGCGGTTGGTTGTGTCTCCGTGGTCCAGTTTCGCGTTGCGCCACGACATCGGGCAGCCAGCGACGAGTGAGCGAAGGCGGCCGCCGCGAGTCGATCTGAGCAGGTACGACGACTGGCCCATGCTCGAGTTCTGCATGAAAGGGTGGGACCGTGATCATCGACACCGACCGCCGGCTGGTGCGATCGGTCCCGGAGCGACCTGGAAGCAGGTAGCGGCCGCGCTCGACCCCTACGGCTGGTTTCAACGGGCTGCCGGTGCACACCGCGCTGACGACGACAGACAGGGACTGAGATGGCGTTCGAGATCGGAATCATGACCTTCGGTGAGATGACGGAGGATCCCGCCACCGGGCGGCTGCCGTCTCCGCGGCAGCGGGTGCGCGAGACGATCGAGCAGGCCAAGGTCGCCGACGAGGTGGACCTCGACGTGTTCGGCGTCGGTGAGCACCACCGCTCCGACTTCGTCGGATCGGCGCCGACCATCCTGCTGGCAGCCGCCGCCGAGGCGACCGAGCGGATCCGCCTGACGAGTTCGGTCACCGTGCTCTGCTCGGAGGACCCCGTGCGCGTCTGGGAGCAGTTCGCGACGATCGACCTGCTGTCGTCCGGCCGGGCCGAGATCATCGCGGGTCGTGGCTCCTACACCGAGTCCTTCCCGTTGTTCGGCTACGACCTGGACGACTACGCGGACCTCTGCCGCGAAAAGCTCGACCTGCTGCTCAAGATCCGCGCCCAGAACCCGCTCACCTGGCAGGGACGTTTCCGCGCCCCCCTGGTCGACGCCGACGTCGCGCCCCGCGCGGACGGCGACACCATCCCGATCTGGGTCGGGGTCGGCGGGTCGCCGGCGTCTGCGATCAGCACCGGCAGGCTCGGCCTGCCGATGGCGCTGGCCCTCCTGCTGGGGCCGATGACCCAGCACGCGCAGACCGTCGAGCTCTACCGCGCCGCCGAGGAGGCGGGGCACGACGCGGGCGCGCTGCCGATCAGCATCAACACGCACGGGTACGTCGGGCGCACGAGCCAGCAGGCGAGAGACGAGATGTACCCGTACTTCGCCGAGGGGATGATGGGGAACCACCACCAGCGGGGCCAGGGGTTCCTGCTCCCGCGGGTCGCGTTCGACGCCCAGACGTCGCCGGGGGCCGGCCTGCTGGTCGGCAGCCCGCAGGAGATGGTCGACAAGCTGCTCGGCTACCACGAGCTGTACGGCGTGAGCCGAGCCATCATCAAGATCGGCTTCGGCGGGATGCCACAGAAGCAGCACCTCGAGGCGATCGAGCGGCTGGGAACCGAGGTGGCACCCGTCGTGCGCCCCGAGGTCGCCGCGCGTGAGCGGGTGGCGGCATGACCAGCCCGACCGTCGTAGATGCAGATTCCGCCACGCATCCGGCCGACGGCCCGGCACTGAGAGTCGTGGTCGTCACCGGCAGCCCGCGCCGGCGTTCCAAGACCATGGGCCTCGCCGACGCCATCCTCGACACGCTGCGAGGGATGCTCCCCGTCGAGGCGTCCCGGGTCGACGTGTACCGCCTGGGCTCGGGCTTCACCGGAGCCGTCGAGCGCGACGACGTGACGGCCGAGGTCGAGGCCACGCTCCGACCACCGCAAGCCCAGGCACTCGCCGCGCTAGCACCCGGTCGCAGCGAAAACGATCCACGGTGTCAGGTAGCGGTCCAACGCGGGGACGAGCTCCACCAGATCGTGCGACACCGCCAGCTCGGTACCGGGCGTGAGCAGGTCGCGGAAGCGCACCGGGGGGTCAGCATCTGAACTCGCCGAGCGCCGGAGCCCGTGGGGTTAGGGTTCGAGTCGCCCCACCGAGGGGAACCGTGACACCACCACCCGGCGGTCACCGCGATCGGACGTCGCCGAGCAGATCGGCGACCCTGATTCAGCGCAGGTCATCGTCGGCCCGCCCGAGAGCCTGATGGTGGCCGGTGGTCTGCAATCGCCGTGCCACCTACGTGTCGGAAGCATTGGTGACGGGCGGGCGTCGAGGGTGGACGTCGGCGATGTAGGCGGAGGTATCTCCGGGGAGGAGACCGGGACAGCTGTCGCGTCGATCCAATCGGCTAGCGAGCCAGGTGCTCACGCAGGAGTCAAACGCCAGCGCTAGACCTGGAAGTGGACCCACTCCACGGAGCCCTCGGCGAAGAAAACATGCAAGTCAGCGGACTGCAGCGCACGACCTGGACCAATTCCTTCGGCCTCATAATCGCTAGGTCGTGGGTTCGATCCCCACCGGGCCCACGGGTTCTCCCTCGGTGAAGCGGAGCGTCGGCTGCGCTAGTGGCGCTGGCGGCCACCCCTTGACTTCGAGCGCGCTCGAGGGCTTACCGTCGGGCTCCACGGTCCCACGACAAGGAGCTTTGCTCATGGAGCATCGGACCCTCGGTCGGACGGGCGTGCAGGTCAGCCCGCTGTGCCTGGGCGCCATGATGTTCGGCGCCTGGGGCAACCCCGACCACGACGACGCCGTGCGCATCATCCATCGTGCCCTCGACGCCGGGATCAACTTCATCGACACGGCGGACGTCTACTCCGGCGGCGAGTCCGAGGAGATCGTCGGCAAGGCCCTTGCCGGCGGCCGGCGTGACGAGGTGGTGCTGGCCACCAAGGTCCACGGGTCGATGGGCACGGACGTCAACGCTCGGGGCAACTCGCGCCGCTGGATCATGGCCGAGATCGACAACAGCCTGCGCCGCCTAGACACCGACTACATCGACTTGTACCAGATCCACCGGCCCGACCCCACCTGCGACATCGAGGAGACGCTGTCGGCCCTGACCGACCTGGTGCGCGCTGGCAAGGTCCGGTACATCGGCTCGTCCACCTTCCCCGCCCACGAGATCGTCGAGGCCCAATGGGTAGCCGAGCGGCGGGGCCTGGCCCGGTTCGTCTGTGAGCAGCCGCCCTACTCGATCCTCACCCGGGGCATCGAGGCCGACGTGCTGCCCGTCGCCCAGCGCTACGGCATGGGCGTGATCCCCTGGAGCCCGCTGGCGGGCGGCGTGCTGTCGGGACGGTTCCGTAAGGGCGTGACGCCGGAGCCGTCGCACCGGGAGCGGCTGTGGGAGCGGCGCGGCGTGTCTCCGTCGGGCCCGGAGGAGGATGCGAAGCGCACCGCCGCCGAGGATCTGGGCGAGCTCGCCGACAAGTTCGGGCTCACGATGATCGAGCTCGCGCTGGCCTTCGTGATCAACCACCCGGCGGTCACCTCGGCGATCATCGGACCCCGCACCATGGAACAGCTGGAGTCCCAACTCTCGGCCCCCGACGTGTCCCTCCCCACCGAGCTGCTCGACGCCGTCGACCAGGTCGTACCCCCGGGCACCACGGTCAACCCGGCGGACGTCGGCTGGACGCCGCCGGGCCTGGCGGCCCGCAACCGCCGCCGCTGACCTGCCGCTGCCGACCAGGGTTCAGCGCTCGACCGGCACCCCGACGAGCGAGCCGTACTCCGTCCACGAGCCGTCGTAGTTCTCCACCGACGGGTAGCCGAGCAGCTCGTGGAGCACGAACCAGGTGTGGGCCGAGCGCTCCCCGATGCGGCAGTAGGCGATCACGCCGCGGTCAGGGCTGACCCCCTCGCCCCCGTACAGGGCACGCAGCTCGTCGGCCGACCGGAACGTTCCGTCGTCATTCGCGGCCTTGCTCCACGGGATGTTGACAGCGCCCGGGATGTGGCCGGGCACCTGGGACTGCTCCTGCGGCAGGTGCTCTGGTGCCAGGCGCTCGCCCCGGAACTCCTCGGGCGAACGGACGTCGACGAACTGCTCCTGGCCGAGCTTGGCCAGCACCTCGTCGCGCAGTGCCCGCAGCTCGCCTCGGACCAGCCCGCCGATGCGCAGGTCCGTCCGGGGGAACTCGGCAACCGTCTGGGTGAGCTCCCGGCCGTCGAGCTCCCACCGCTTTCGCCCGCCGTCCAACAGCTTGGCGGCATCGAAGCCGAGGTAGCGGCATAGCCAGTAGGCGTAGGCGGCGAACCAGTTGTTGTTGCCGCCGTAGAGCACCACGGTTGTCTCGGGGCCCACGCCGGCCTGCTGGAGCAAGCGGCTCAACCCGTCCTGGCCGACGTAGTCACGGCGTAGGGGATCGTGCAGGTCGGTGGTCCAGTTCCAGCCGACCGCGTTGCGGATGTGGCCCTTCTCGTAGGCGCTGGTGTCCTCGTCGACGTCGATGATGCGGATGCTCGGGTCGTCGAGGTGGTCGGCGACCCAGTCGGCGTCGACGAGCGCCTCGGGATGTACGAATTCACTCATCGCTACCTCCCGGTTCTGCTCGTGTGCAAGCGGCCCGGGGGCTAGTTGCGGCCCACGGGCCGCCGACTGCGATGATAGACGCAAATCCCGATCGAGTGAATCGGGTTTTGGGCTCCGGACGCGGACGGTCACGCCGGGTCGGGCCTAGATCCCTTCGACGCCGCGATCGCCTAGCCAGGTCTCGGCGTTCTCGAGCAGGTAGCGGCTCACCGCCAGGCACTGGTCGAGCACGTCACAGAGCTGCTCCTGTCCGAGGAACACCCGCGCCAGCGAGACCTCGATGCGGGACACGATGGCGAGGCTGCGCTCGGGGGCGTCGGTGACCGACGGGAACGAGTCGATCGCCGAGACCTCGAGCGGCAGCTCGGTGCCGCCCACCCCGGCCAGCTCGGTGGCGAGGATCAGCAGGTCGGGGCCCTTGGGCAGCGGCGGCAGTGCCCAGTTGAACACCAGCGGGAAGTGGAACGTGTCGGGCGGGTCGTCGTCCTCCGGCAGCCCGGTGATCACGTCCTCGAACGACAGCAGCGCCCGGGGATCGACCTCGAGGGCCAGGTGCAGGTCGAGCGGACCGCCGCACGCCTCCTCGGGATGGAGGTCGACCTCCCAGGTCTGGCGCAGCGAGTAGGTCTCGACGAAGTGCCGCTCGTCGTGCACGTGGAAGCCGTGGTCGATGGCATGGTCCTTCAGATCGGACACGAACCCGGCGATGTCGATCGCAGCCACCGTCACAGCCTGCCACGCGTCCTGGTAGACCCGACACGATGTCACTCTCCGACGACGGGCTGGTCGAGCTGCTCCACGAGGCGGCACTGGCCGTCAGGGCCGCCCTCGACGGCATCGACGACTGGGGCCTGGCGGGATCGGGCGGTGCTCACGTGGGTCAACACCACAGCGACTTGGCCGCCGACGCCGCGGCCCTCGGGGTCCTGGAGCAGGCGGACGTGGGCATCCTGTCGGAGGAGTCGGGGCTCAGCGGCGCCGAGCGCGAGATCGTGGTGGTCGTCGATCCGCTGGATGGCAGCACCAACGCCCACCGGGGGGTCCCGTGGTTCGCCACCAGCCTGTGCGCCGTCGACCGCGACGGGCTACGGGCAGCCCTCGTCGTCGACCTGGTGCACGGTCGTACGTACACGGCGCGGCGGGGCGGTGGCGCAGCCGTCGACGGCCAGCCGATCGGCCCGACGACGTGCACCGACGTGCGCGACGCCTTCGTGGGCATCTCCGGGTTGCCCGGGGGAACCCTGGGATGGCGACAGTTCCGCAGCCTCGGCGCGGCCGCCCTCGACCTGTGCGCCGTGGCCGAGGGCGTGCTCGACGCCTACGTCGACTGCAGCCCGTCAGCGCACGGTCCGTGGGACTACCTCGGCGGGGCGCTGGTCTGCATCGAGGCCGGCGCGATCATCGGCGATGCCGAGGGCCGCGAGCTGTTGACCCTCGACCACCTGGCCCGCCGCACGCCGCTGGCTGCGGCCACCCAGCCGCTGTTCGACACATTGGCGGCCGGCCGGCGCGCCTGGGGTGCCAAGTAGCCTGCATCTCGTGCCCGACCGGATCCAGAGGTTCCTGCTGCGGCGCTGGCGGCGGGTGCCGCGGCGGATCCGTCGGTGGGCGGTCCGCCTGTTCGCCCCGTCGTTCACCGTGGGTGCGGTGTGCGTGATCGAGCGCGACGACGGCGCCATCCTGCTTGCACGGCTGTCCTACAGGAATGCCTGGGGGCTGCCCGGCGGTCTGATCAACCGTCGTGAGGACATCGCGTCGTGTGCCCGGCGGGAGGTGCAAGAGGAGACCGGTCTCGCCATCGAGCTGGTGGGCGAACCTGCGGTGGTGGTCGACGCCGATCCGCAGCGCGTCGACGTGGTCTACCGGGCCCGGCCGGCCGACGGTGCCGACCCCGACTCGGTCGAGCCACGGTCGCCCGAGGTGACCGACCTGCGCTGGTTCCCCGCCGGGGCGCTGCCCGAGCTGCAGCCCGAGGCGGTGAGCGCGCTGGTGGCGCTGGCGCGATCCGGCGTAGAGATCGACGGCGGCACGACCGACCGGAGCCGGCTCCGCAGTCTTTGAGGAAGGGAGCGTCAGCGACTGAGCGCGTCGACCAGGCGCCGGTGCTGCGCCGAGCACGGGTGGCGCAGCTTGGTCAGAGCCTTGGCCTCGATCTGGCGGATGCGCTCGCGGGTGAGGTTGAAGCGCCGGCCGACCTCGTCGAGGGTGAGCGGCCGGTCGTCGTCGAGCCCGAACCGTAGCGCCAGGATGGCCCGCTCCCGCTCGTCGAGGTGATCGAGCAGCGCTCGCAGGTCCTCGCGCTCGATGGCGGCGGCGGCGGCGTCGAACGGCGCCTCGCTGGCGGGATCGGCTAGCAGATCGCCCAGCTCGTGGTCGCCCTCGTCGCCCACCGCCGCCGACAACGACACCAGGTCGGGTGCCGCCCGCAGCGCCGCCTCCACCTTGTCGATCGGGATGCCGGTGTCGGCCGACAGCTCCGCCGCCGTGGGCTCACGGCCCAGGGACTTGAGCAGCGTCGACGAGCTGCGGGACAGCGTGGCCAGCGTGTCCATGAGGTGGGATGGCAGCCGGATCGTGCGACCCTTGTCGGCGATGCCGCGACCGATCGCCTGGCGGATCCACCAGGTGGCGTAGGTCGAGAACTTGAAGCCCTTGCGATGGTCGAACTTTTCCACCGCCCGCATGAGCCCGAGGTTGCCCTCCTGGATGAGGTCGAGGAGCGACATGCTCGGCGTCTGGTAGCGCTTGGCGATGGAGACGACGAGGCGAAGGTTCGACTGGATGAACCGCCGCCGAGCCTCGGCCGCCGCCACCACCCGGGCCTGCAGGCGAGCGCGCTCGCGGCGGGAGACCCC
>DASQUK010000106.1:0-36928 GCA_035641315.1 Acidimicrobiales bacterium
TTCTTGACGCACAGGTTCAGTCCCTCGGTCGGCCCGTTGGACGCACCGGTGCGGTGGTGCTCGAGGTCTCGGTCCGCCACGCGGCCAGGGTGCGACCGAGCGACTGGATCTCGGGCACGTCGTCGTCGGCACAGCCGGCGATGGCCTTGTCGACGAGGAGGGCCGCCTCGTCGACGTCGTCGGTGAGATAGATGTCCCGCACCGATTCCTTGGCCAGCCAGGCACTGAGGACCTCGTCGTCGGGGTCGCCGATCCTGAGCCCCAACAGCATCCGATCGCTGCCCGGTTGGTTGAGCCGCTCGCTGCCGGTGAGCAACAGCTTGCGGATCCGATACAGCGGGTCGTGCTTGCGGCCCCGGTGCCCGAGAGTCTCGTTCTGGACCCGTCGGCGCACGGTATCGACGCAGCGGTTGCCGACACGAACGACATGGAACGGATCGGCCACTCGGGTGGCATGGGCCAGGTGCGGGTCGAGCCCGGCCCGGTAGGACTCGGCCAGATCGGTGGTGACGACCCGGATGTCGGCTAGCCACTCGGGGTCCTGGTGCTCGCACCATCGCCGCAGGTCATCGGCGCTGTTGCCGCCGACCATGTCGATCAGGATGCGCTCATCGAGGTCGACCAGGCCGGTGGCGTACAGGGTCGGATGCGACGGGGTCGCCCTCAACCACGACGTCTCATCGATCCCCAGCTGGGTGACGTCACCCACCCGGTCGGGGTCCTCGACCAGTGGGGTGCCGAGCTCGATGACCGCGGTCATGATCGTCCACCAGCACACCCCCAGCTCCTCGGCCAGCTCGGAACCGCGCGGGCGTTCTCACCGACCTGACGGCACGCCTCGGCCCCGGCCCGGCGGGTCAGCACCGCTCGCGCCGACACGTGCCCGGAGGTCTCGGTCCATGTCTTGGCGTCGCAGTCCGGGTCGACGCAGCGCCAGCGGCGCTTGTTCCACACCAGGCGCGCCGGCCGCCCGAAACAGGGAAGGTCCCGGATCTCCACCGGCATCCGGTCCTGGGCCTCGGCCCGGGTCCCGCAATGGCCACAGCCAGCGATGACCGCGGTCGTCTCGACCTCAATCGTCACCTCATCGGGCGTCTCGGTCACCGCCAACACCCGGAATCCCTCAAGTCCCAACAACGCCTCGGCCAGCCCGGTACCGTCGTTCATCGCCAGGGGTCTCCCATCCTCATAGCCGTCTACAGCCACGAAGTTGCCGGGACTCCTGGCCCCCAGTGGTGGACCTGTAGGGATCCGGCGAAGATGAGCAGCGGTCCGCGAAACGTGAGTAGCTGACCGCGCTCGACTCGGCCTGGCAGCGCCACTGACACGAGCATTTCCGTGGGAAGGGCTCCATCGCTGTCGTGATCGGCCCGGCATTCCGGTTCTGGCGACTGAGGAGCTCCACGACCCTCCGAGCCCTTAGCTTCTGTCTAGGCGTCGAGCCGTTTCCGGTAGCGCACCTCGTTCACGGTCACGCCGAGGATCTCGGCATCACGCGCGGGACCCTCGGCTGTCCACCCCTCGGACTCATACAGTCGGCGGGCCCGCTCGTTCCCGGTGGCGACCCACAGCACGGCAGTGTGGTAGCCGACATCAGCAAGACCCCGGGTGACTTCGGCCAGCAGGGCCCGGCCGAGACCCCTGCCCAGTGGTCCGGGTCGAGGTTGATGGCGTAGAGCTCGCCGGTCTCGCCATCGCTGACGTCGGCCAATTCGGGACCACAAGAGGCGAACCCGACGAGCTCGTCCCCGACTGTGAGGACTCGCACCCAGCGGTCGGGGCCCGAGGTCTGCGAGCACACGCTGCCACATGGCGGCCCGCTGCTCGGCTCGGAGCCCGTCGAGGTAGTCATCGGGCATGATGCCCCGGTAAGCGGCCTGCCACGCCCGCACGACGACGGCGCCGATGGCGTCGGCGTCGTCGATGCTCGCATTCCGAATGACGTGCTCCACGGCGAGCCACCACCGTACGCGGCGGCTCTAGCGATGCGACGAGGAGGGCTGTCGAGGACACGGCACACCGAGCGTCGACAAAGGGGGGCGGCGGCGGCGGCGCAGCAGCACCCTCAGCTACACGTCGCTCCCCACTTCAACGCGAAGAGCCCGACAACGGGCCCCACGATCCGCATTGCGGTTTCCCCCGGAAGCGACGCCCCAGCGTCGCTTCCTACGTGTCCAAAGCCACGTCCCGGAGCCGGTGTCAAGGCCGGCCGCAGGCCGCCCGCAGGGCTTGGCCTTGACACCGGCGGAGGGACGTGGCACTCGGGTCAAATCCCAGCGGCAGATACAACCGATGCCCGGCCAGCATCTCGGCATCCCCCAACACCTCCGCCGTCGCACCGTCGGCCACGATCCGGCCGGCGTCGAGCACGACCGCCCGCCCACACGTCTCCAGCGCGTACGGCAGGTCGTGCGTCACCACCACCAGCGTCACCTCCAGCGACGCCAGCACCTCGGTCAGCTCGCGCCGTGCGGCGGGGTCGAGGTTGGCGGTGGGCTCGTCCAGCACCAGCACGTCCGGCTCGGTGGCGAGCACGGTGGCGATGGCGACCCGGCGCCGCTGGCCGAAGCTGAGATGGTGCGGGGCGGCATCCCGGCGATCGCCCATGCCGACGGCCTCGAGAGCGCCCCCCACCCGGTCGGCGAGCTCCGCTCCCCGGAGGCCGGCCTGCGCCGGTCCGAACGCCACGTCGTCGTGCACCGTGGGCATGAACAGCTGGTCGTCCGGGTCCTGGAACACGATGCCTACCCGGCGGCGGACGTCGGCCAGGTTGCGCTTCACCACCGGTAGGCCGCCGATCGCGACCTCGCCCCGCTGCGCCTGCAGGATGCCGTTTAGATGCAGCACCAGCGTCGACTTGCCGGCGCCGTTGGGACCCAGCACCGCCACCCGCTCCCCGCCGCCGATCTCCAGGTCGACGCCGTCCAGCGCCACGTGCCCGTCGGGATAGGCGAAGCGCAACCCCCGCACCGACACCGCGGCCGGAACCGCCGCGGTGCTGCCCAAGAGACCCGCCGGGCCCGTCATGCCGTCACCCACGCGGCCGCGGCGATGGTCCACGCTGCCAGCGGTAGCGCCACGGCCGGCCACCAGCCAGCCACCGACGGCCGCAAGCCGTCGAGCGGCGGCATCGTCCCGTCGTACCCACGCGCCACCATGGCGAGATAGACCCGCTCGCCCCGCTCGTACGAGCGCACGAACAGCGTGCCGGCCGACGCCGCCACGCCCCGCGCCTGCCACAGCCACCGGGGGTCGTAGCCGCGGGACTGGCGGGCCACGTGCATGCGCCGGGCCTCCCCGGCCACGATGCCGAGGTAGCGGACCATGAAGCCGGCGATCGCCGTGATCACCCGGGGAACGTGCAGGCGGTCGAACCCCCGCAGCAGGTCGGCGACCGGCGTGGTGGCCGCCAACACGATCGAGGCCCCCACGCCCAGCGTGCCCTTCACCACGATGTTCCACGCCGCCCACAACCCCGGCTCGGACAGCGAGACGCCGAGCACCTCCACCCGAGGGTGGGCCCCGGTGAACGGCATGAACGCCGCGAACAGCAGGAACGGGACCTCGATGCGCAGCCGCCGGACCACGACACCCACGGGCAGCCCGGCCAGCCCGACGACCGTGACTGCCAGGAGCAGGGCATCGGCGGCGAACGCCCACACGGCCTCCCGCGGCGTGGCGACGACGGCGAACACGAACGTCAGCGTGGCGGCGATCTTCACCTCGGGTGCCAGGCGATGCACCGGGCTGGCGCCGCGCACGTACAGGCCATCCAGCCCATCCCCGGTGGCATGCGGGCCCGACACGGCGACGACCCGCCGGCAGCCCTAGGGCGACGCCGGCGAGGCCGGCGACCGACTCGAGAGGCCCGACGGCCCCGACGGCGACGGCCTTGACGAACCCGCCGCCCGGCGCCGTTGCACGACCAGCAGCAGCCCCCCGGCGACCGCGAACGTGATCGCCACCCCGATGACGCCTGCGAGCCCCGTCGACAGCCGACCGTCGTCCACGCCACGCACCTCGTAGCCGGCCGTGGGCGTGTCGTCGAGGGCGTGATCGGTCTCGGTCTCGGCGAAGCCCTGATCGATCGCCACCTTCTTGAGGCCGTCGGGGTCGCTGCTGGCCTGAGGGCTCACGAAGAACGCCAAGGCCAGGGCAACGGCCAGTCCGACCACGACGAAGGCCCCGAACCCGAGGCGCACCCGTCGGCTGCTCACGACGCCACCCGCTCCGGGAGGGGACGATGGGCCGCCGGCTCGAGCTCGAGCCCTAGGTCCCGGGCCCCCCACACCAGGTCGGCCCGGGTGGCGAGCACGGCACCCACCACGAGGCCGGTGATGATGCCCTCGCCGATGCCGATGAGCACGTGCACGCCCACCATGGCCCCCGCCACGGTCGGCACCGCCGCCGTGCCGGTGCCGCCGATCGCGTACTCCAGGGTGAAGACGGCGGCGGAGGCCACGACCGAAAAGGCGGCGGCGACGCCCGACGCCACCACGACCGACGACGGGCCCCGAGGCAACAGCCGGCGCAGCACGACGAAGACCGCATAGCCGCCGAACACCGTCACCAGCGCCATGTTGAGGACGTTGAGCCCGATGGCGGACAGGCCGCCGTCGGCGAACAGCAGCGCCTGCACCGCCAACACCACCGAGACGCACACGGCGCCCACGGCCGGACCCACCAGGATGGCGGCCAACGCTCCACCCAGCAGATGGCCACTGGTGCCGCTCACGACCGGGAAGTTGAGCATCTGCACGGCGAACACGAACGCAGCCACCAGCCCGGCCAGCGGCACCCGGCGTTCGTCCAGGACCTCGCCCGCCCGCCGGAGCGCAGCGCCCATGCCACCAGCCGCCACCACGGCGGCCCCCGCCGACGTCGTCCCGTCTATGAAGCCGTCCGGTATGTGCATGGTCCCACCTTAATGCGAGCCCCTGGCAACAGGGAATGGTTCGCGATAGCCGTCGTCGTACGCTGTATTCGTGAGCCACGTCCGCGTGGATGACACCTTGGACGACATCCTCGACCGGCTGCGGCGCGACGGCGGCCGGGTGACGGCGTCACGGCGGGCGGTGATCGACGCCATGCTCGGCAGCCCGTCCCACCACATGACGGCCGCCGACGTCGTCGACGCCGTGCGGGCCGACCATCCCGACTTCCACGAGTCGACCGTCTACCGGACCCTGGAGCGACTCACCGACCTGGGTGTCATCGCCCGGATCCAGATCGCCCCGGGCCCGGCGGTGTTCCATCTGTCGGTGGGGCGGCACCAGCACCTGGTCTGCGACCGCTGCGGCACGGTCGCCGAGGCGCCGGCCGACCTGCTCGACGACGTGGCCGCCCGCCTTCGCCGCGACCATGGGTTCACCCTCGACCCCGGCGCCACGCCCCTCCACGGGCTGTGCGCCGCCTGCAGCGGGTGGCGGGGACCGGGGCCGGCGCCGTGAAGCTGGGGGTCTCGCTGCGCAGCGGCTACCTGGTGGACGACCCGCGTGCCGGCGCCCGATGGATGATCGAGCAGGCCCGGGCGTCGCAGGACGCCGGGCTCGACAGCCTGTTCGTCGGCGACCATCACGGCGTGCCGGTGCCCTACTACCAGAACTCGCCCATGCTCGGGCGGCTGCTGGCCGAGTGGGGCGAGCGACCGGCGGGTGCGCTCTACCTCCTGCCGCTGTGGAACCCGGTGCTGGTGGCCGAGCAGGTCGGGACGCTGGCCGCCATCGCCGCGGGGCGGTTCATCATGCAATGTGCCGTGGGCGGTGGCGACGCCCAGTTCCGCGCCGTAGGCGCCGACATCCGCCGGCGGGGCAGGGACTTCGAGCGGGCGCTCGGCATCGTCCGCCGGCTGTGCGCCGGCGAGGCGGTGGACGGCACCCGCATCGCCCCCGTCCCGCCCGAGCCGCTGGAGGTGTGGATCGGCGGGCACGCCCCGCGGGCGGTCGACCGTGCCGCCCGCCTCGGCGACGGCTGGCTCGCCGGCCCCGAATCCACGCCGGACGAGGCGCGGACGCTCGCCGCCGGCTACCTCGAGCGCGCGGCGGCCCATGGGCGCACGCCCACCGCGGTGGCGATCCGGCGGGACCTGCACGTCGGCGCCGACGACGCCGACGCCGAGCGCGTCGCCGGACCGGTCGTGGCCCGCGGCCACCGCGGCTTCGACCCGGCCGCGTGCGTGATCGGCGGCCCGGGGCGGGTGGCGGAGCAGCTCCGGGCGCTGGCCGCCATGGGCTACACCGACGTCGTCGTGCGCCATCTCGTCGACGAACAGGGCGACGTGCTGGCGTCGACCGAGCGGCTGGCCCAGGTCAGGGCCGCCATCGTCGCCGCCTGATCGTTCTGTCAGCGCCCACGCGCGATATGGCGACTGAGGTCTGACTGAACGGTCAGTGGTGGGCCAGGTCGTCCAGGAACGCCTCCACCGCCGCCGCCGAGTGGTGGCGCCACGCCGCCACGGCGTCACCCGCAGGTGGGCGGGGCGCCAGCGCCGCGAGCTGATCGGTGAATCGGTCCCGCTGGGCGGCCACGAGTTCCCCGGTGTCGACGCCGAGCCGCCGGGCGAGCACGAGCTTGAGCAGCAGCGCACCGCGCACGTCGCGGAGGTGGTCCACGGGCTGGGCCAGCCACCGGCGCAGCGCCGACCGGCCCCGGCGGCTCGGGGCGTAGACGGTCCGGCGGGGGCCGGCATCGCCCGGCTCGTGGCGGCGGGGCTCGATCAGGCCCAGTGCGGCGAGGCGGTCGAGCGCCCGGTACACGAGCTGGCGGGACACCCGCCAGACCTGCCCGATGTCGGCGTCGGGACGCAGCTCGGCGGCGATGTCGTAGCCGTGGCGGGGGCGCTCGGCCAGCAACCCCAGCACGGCCCACTCGTTGAGCGAGAGCGTCGGCCGCCGTTCCACGGTCGGAGACTGCCACGCCGGCTCCCGATGGTCGACCACGCCCGCCAGCTAGTGTCAGTGTGACTAGTGTGGCCGCGACATGCCTCCGCGCTCGCGTCGCCGTCTCGCCGTCCTGTTGTGTGTCGCCTTGCCGCTCCCCGCCAGTGCCGCCTGCGGTGACGACGACGGTGGACGCGGCGGGGGAGGGGGCGGGGCCGGCTCCCCCGGTGCCGCCGCATCCGACCTCGACGGATCGATCACCGTGTTCGCGGCGGCGTCGCTCACCGACGCCTTCGGCGAGATCGCCACCGGGTTCGAGGACGCCAATCCCGGCGTGAGCGTCGAGCTGAACTTCGGCGCATCGTCGTCGCTGCGGGAGCAGATCCTGGCCGGGGCGCCGGCCGACGTGTTCGCCTCGGCCAACATCCCCAACATCGACCAGGTGGTCGAGGCTGGGGAGGCCGCGGGCGACCCCCAGGTCTTCGCCCGCAACCGCCTGGAGATCGTGGTCCCGGCCGGGAACCCGGCGGACGTGACGGACCTGGCCGACTTCGCCGACGACGAGCTGCTCATCGGGCTCTGCGCCGAGGAGGTGCCGTGCGGGGAGTTCGGCCGCCAGGCACTGGCCAACGCCGGCATCCGGTCCCCGGCCATCGACACCAACGAGGCCGACGTCCGCAGCCTGCTCACCAAGGTCCAATCCGGCGACCTCGACGCCGGCATCGTCTACCGCACCGACGTGCTCGCGGCGGGCGATGCCGTCGAGGGCATCGAGATCCCAACCGAGGACAACGTGATGGCCGACTACCCCATCGCCGCGCTGAGGGCGTCCGGTAACCCCGGGACGGCGGACGCCTTCGTGGCGTACGTGCTGGCCGACGTCGGCCAGGACATCCTCGAGTCCCACGGCTTCGGACCGGCATGACATGCCGACCGACGTGACGCCCCGCCGCCGGGCAACCCTGCGGGACCGGCCCCCGGCCGCGCTCGTGCCGCTGGCCGTCGTGGCGGTGGCGTTCGTCGTGGTGCCGTTCGTGGCGCTGCTGCAGCGGGCGCCGTGGACCGACCTCGCCGACCTGCTCACCGAGCCGGTGGTCAGCGATGCCCTGCGGCTGTCGCTGGTCAGCGCGTTCGCCGCCACGAGCCTGTCGCTGCTGTTCGGCATCCCGCTGGCGTGGGTGCTGGCCCGCAGCCGATTCCCGGGCCGCTCGCTGGTGCGGGCGCTGGTGATCCTGCCGATGGTGTTGCCCCCGGTGGTCGGCGGCGCCGCGTTGCTGTTCGCGTTCGGGCGGCGGGGGCTGCTCGGCGGTCCGGTCTACGACGGGACCAGCTTCCTGCTGCCGTTCTCGACCTGGGGCGTGGTAGTGGCCAACACGTTCGTGGCCCTGCCCTTCCTCGTCGTCACGGTGGAGGCGGGACTGCGCTCGGCCGACCGGCGCTACGAGGACGCCGCCGCCACGCTGGGCGCCGGCCGCTGGACGGTGTTCCGGCGCATCACCCTGCCCATGGCCGCGCCGTCGATCGGCGCCGGCGCCCTGCTGTGCTGGGCGCGGGCCCTCGGCGAGTTCGGCGCCACCGTCACCTTCGCCGGCAACCTCCAGGGCCGGACCCAGACGATGCCGCTGGCCGTGTTCCTCGCCCTCGAATCCGACCGCGGCGCCGCCATCGCCCTGTCGCTCGTGCTCATCGCCGTGTCGCTGGTCGTGCTCGTGCCCCTGCGCGACCGCTGGCTGGCGGTGTAGCGGGTGTAGCGGTCCCGGTGCTCCAGGCATCGATCGGCCTGCGCCTCGGCGACCTCGACCTCGCCGTAGACGTCGAGGTGGCCGACGGCGAGGTGGTGGCCCTGCTCGGTCCCAACGGCGCCGGCAAGACCACCGTGCTGCGCGCCATCGCGGGGCTGATCCCCATCGACGCCGGGCGCATCACCTTGGACGGCCGCGTCCTCGACGAGCCGGGGTCGCAGACGTTCGTCGCCACGGCCGAACGCCCCATCGGCGTGGTGTTCCAGGACTACCTGCTGTTCCCCCGCATGACCGCGCTCGACAACGTGGCGTTCGGGCTGCGGGCGCGGGGGGTCACCAAGTCCGAGGCCCGCGCCCGGGCCGGGCAGTGGTTGGCCCGCGTCGGGCTGTCCGACCAGGCCCACGCCAAGCCCCGGGCCCTGTCCGGCGGCCAGGCCCAGCGCGTGGCGTTGGCGCGGGCGCTGGCCACCGATCCCCGGGTGCTGCTGCTCGACGAGCCGCTGGCCGCCCTCGACGCCCGCAGCCGGGTGCACGTGCGGGCCGAGCTGCGGCGCCACCTGGCCAGCTTCGGCGGAGCCCGGCTGCTCGTCACCCACGACCCGGTCGACGCCGTCGTCCTCGCCGACCGCCTCGTGGTCATCGAGGCGGGACGGGTGGTGCAGGCGGGTACGACCGCCGCCGTGACCCACCACCCGCGGTCGCGTTACGTGGCCGACCTGGTGGGCGTCAACCTGCTGGAGGGCAGGGCCATCGACGGCCGCACCGTGCGCCTGCCGGGCGGGGCCGAGCTGGTGCTCGCCGATCCCCTGCCCGGACCGGAGGTCGCCGTGGCGCTCCGGCCCCAGGCCATCGCCCTGCACCGGGAGCACCCGGCCGGCAGTCCCCGCAACTGCTGGCCCGCGACGGTGACCGACCTCGAGGCCGACCGCGACCGGGTACGGGTCCAGCTCGACGGCCCCGTGACCGTCGCCGCCGAGGTCACGCCCGCGGCGGTGGCGGAGCTGGGCCTGGCGCCGGGCGTGTCGGTGTGGGCGTCCGTCAAGGCCGTGGACCTCATCGCCTACGAGCGCTGAGGGCCGCCACCCGGGGGCCGTCCCGCAACCGGCGTTCCAAAACGGACGAAAACCGCAACATCCGAACGCCGCTTCGCCGCACCGGGCGCCGAGGTTCCGGCCCGGGCGAGGCTGACGTGTGGCGGACGTCATGCCCGCGTCGTGTCACATGCCGGAGAACGCCGGCGGCGATCCCGCCACGATCGTCGCCATGGAGAGCTCACCCCCTCTTCCGGCCGGTCTGGTCGAGCTCGTCGACGCCGACGCCGCCGATCCGTCGCTGACGGGCGCCAAGGCCGCCAACCTGGCCATGGCCCGGCGTGCCGAGCTCCCGGTCCTGCCCGGCATGGTGCTCACGACGGCGTGGGATCACACCGGCTGGTCGCATCCGTCCCGCATCCATGACGACCACAGCCCAGCGAAGACCGCGTGGCGGCGCATGTCCGACGACGGACGCCGCCCGGTCGTGGTGCGCTCGTCGTCCACCACCGAGGACGGCGGCACGTCTTCGATGGCCGGCGTGTTCACCTCGGTGCTCGGGGTGACCGATTGGACGTCGTTCGTGCGCGCCGTGGACGAGGTGCTGGCCTCGGCCCGCACCGGGCTCGCCGCCGGCGCGCCGATGGCGGTGCTCGTGCAACCGCAGCTCACGCCCCGCTGGGGTGGCGTGCTGTTCGGGGCCGACCCCGTCACCGGGCGCACCGACCGCCTGCTGGTCTCGGCCTGCGAGGGCGGACCGGAACGCCTGGTCAGCGGCCTGGACGCCGGCTGGACGGCCCTGTTGACCCCACGGGGACGGCGGCTCGAGACCGAGGCGCCCGACGCCGCGCCGGCACTGCCGGCCTCCGCGCTCCGGAGGTTGGCCAGACTGGCCAAGCGAGCTGCGACGGCGTTCGGCGGTCCCCAGGACATCGAGTGGGCCATCGACCGCGACGGCACCGTGTGGCTGCTGCAGAGCCGGCCCATCACCACCCCGACGGGCAAGCCGACGGGGCCCGTGCTCGGCGGCGGACCGCTGGCCGAGACCTTTCCCGATCCCTTGAGCCCGCTCGAGGCCGACCTGTGGCTGGCCCCGATGCGCGAGGGCCTGGAGCAGGCGCTGGCGCTCACCGGCACGATGTCGACCCGGGCGCTGCGGCGCTCGCCGGTGGCACGGCTCATCGACGGCTGGGCCGTCGCCAACCTCGAGGCACTGGGGACCGTACGGCCCCGCCACCGCATCCTGCGCAAGATCGATCCCCGGCCGGGGGCGCGTCGACTGCGGGTCGCCTGGCGGGTCGGCCGGCTCGCCCGGGCCCTGCCGTCGATCGGCCGCGACGTCGTCGAACAGGTCGACGAGGACCTGCTCGACGTGCCGCGCCTCGACGAGCTCGGCAACGCCGCGCTGCTGGCGATGCTCGGCAACGGGCGCACCGCGCTACGCGCGCTGCACGGCTACGAGGCGCTGGCCGGCATGCTCGTGCCCGAGGCCTCGTCGGGCGTCACCGCGGCCTCGATCGCCATGTCGGCGCTGGCCGAGGCCCGCGCCGAGGACGTCGACATCCACGACCTCACGCGGCACAACCCGGTGGTCCTGGCCCTCACGCCACCCAGGGTCGGCCCCGATGCCGCGCTCTCGACCATCGACCTCCGCCGTCCGGCGGCGGGACCGGCCGGTGCCCTCTCCCCGGGCACCGGCCCGGCCGCCGGCAGCACACCCCCCTCGCCGGCGCCGCCCGCACCCGAGTCGCCCGGCGGCGCAGTCGTCCGCGAGGCGCTGCGCCTGCGGGCCCGGTGGGTGCAGGAGCTGACCGGCCGGACCGCCTGGGAGCTCGGCTGCCGGCTCGTCTCGGTCGGCGTGCTGCCCAGCCAGGACACGGTGCGATTGCTGGCGCTGGACGAGCTACGGGCCGCCGCGCTGCGCCGCGTCGTTCCCGACGACCTGCCGGCCCGCACGGACCCTGCGGATGCCGGCCGCCCCCTGCCGGCACAGTTCCGGCTGACCGCCGAAGGACGCCCCCTGGCGGTCGTGTCAGCATCGGGCCCCGATGGCGTCGGGGCCGGCGGCGGCGTGGGGACTGGACCGGCTCACCTCGGGACCGACGGCGAGCCCCCGGTGGGCTCGGTGCTGATCGTCCCGCACCTCGACCCCCGGCTCGCCACGGTCATCCCCCGGCTGGCGGGGCTCGTGGCCGAGACCGGCAGCCCCCTCAGCCACCTGGCGATCCTGGCCCGCGAGCATGGCGTGCCCACGGTCGTGGGCCACAGCGGTGCCACAGCCACCTACCGAGCGGGGCAGCGCCTCGAGGTCGACGGCACCGCAGGCACGGTCCGCGTCTCGAGCGAGCCCCAACCATCCACGCCCGCGCAGACGCTCCAGCCCCCCACCCCCGTCGAGATCGGAGCCCCACGATGAACGCCCGCCTGATCGGCCGGGTGCTGGGCGGCCTGACGCTGGCCGCCTCCGGCGCATACACCTTCGTCTACCTCTACCGCTGGGAGTGGAACCGGGCCCTGATGTCGGCCGCCATCTTCGTGGCCGCCGAGGTCGCGCTGACGGGATCCGTCTTGGCCGAGCGCCTGAAGGCCATCAGCAGGCGCCTCGACGCCCAGGACGAACCGTCCCGGCGCCGGCGGGTCGACCGCATCCGGGAGACCGCGCCCCCGGCGCGCGTCAGCTTCGACTGGCTGGCCCGCCCCCAGCACATGAACGTCTTCGTGCCGGTCCTCATGGGCGCTGGGGTGCTGATGTCGGGCCTGGCCTGGGTCGTCGAGCGGCTGGCCCGGGCCACCGTCCGACCGGCGGCCGAGCGGGGCTTGGCGGCTCAGCTCGACGGTCTGGCGCTGCCGGCGGCGGGCTTCCTGGCCGGCCACGACGAGCCGGTCGATCTGCTCCGGGGTCCGGTGGGGAGGCTCCGATGAAGGCCCTCGCGATGCTGGCGGCTGCGGTGATGAGCACGCTGGGTGTGCTCGGCCTGGCCAACCTGACACAGAACCGTCCGGATCCTGTCGAAGCCGGCACGGCCACCGTGGTGAGCTTCGACGTCGCCACCCGGGACTACCAGCGGGGCGACGATGCCGCCGCCCACGCCCTGTGGGCCGTGTGCTCGGCCACGGTGGGCGGGGACGTGGGTGGGCCCACGCCACCGGCCGACGACACGATCGCCGACGACGGCGGCTACACCGTCACCATCTCCCCCGCAATCGGTGAGAACGGGCGCAAGCGACTCGTCGGCTGCCTCGAGGACGCCACCCTCGACCGGGTGATGGGCCGCGTGCGGTCGATCACCACCGGTCGATCGTAAGGTTGAGGTGGCCGCCGGCGGGAACCGGTTGTGTGTGAGAGTCCGCAACCCCCGTAGCCTGGCGCCTGTGCGTGATCGGTGGGGACTCGTGCACGGCCCGGCCTTCGGGTGTCGATGCGCATGACCTGCCGGGGGCTGGAACCGGCTGACAGCCACGCCCACGGAGGGTACTTCCGGCACGAAGCGCTCCTCTACGCAGGTGAGCCGGAGTTCGTCGCCGCCACCACGGACTTCATCCGTGAGGGGCTGACCGCCGGCGAACCAGTGCTGGCCGTCGTCGAGGCGAGGAAGATCGAGCTGCTCCGGTCCGCGCTGGGCGCCGATGCCGACCACGTCGAGTTCGCCGACATGGCGGTCGTGGGGCACAACCCCGGGCGCATCCTCGACGCCTGGTACGGCTTCGCCGCCGGCCACGCCGCCGCCGGCCGCGGCGCACGTGGCATCGGCGAGCCCGTGTACGCGAGCCGTAGCGCCGCCGAGCTGATCGAGTGCCAGCTCCACGAAGCCCTGCTCAACCTGGCTTTCCCGGCGCCGCCGCCCTGGACCCTGCTCTGCCCGTACGACACCAGCACGCTGGAAGTCGAGGTGCTGGCCGAGGCCCGGCGCAGCCACCCCTTCGTGCGCCAGGGCACCGAGACGGCGGCGAGCGCCGACTATCGCCACAACGGCGCCGACCCCTGGCACCTCCGCGCCCCCTTGCCCGATCCGCCGGCCGCCGGCACCGAGGAGCTGGCGATCGATCACGCCAGCCTGGCCCGGGCGCGGCACCTGGTGGCGGCGCGCGCGGTCGAAGCCGGCGCGTCAATGGCACGCGCCGGCGAGCTGTCGCTCGCCATCAGTGAGCTGGCCACCAACAGCCTGCGGCACGGCGGGGGCCGGGGCAGGCTCCGGCTGTGGCACGACGCCGACGCCGGCATGCTCGTGTACGAGGTCGCCGACGGCGGCCACATCACGGACCCGTTGGTGGGACGCCGGCGCCCGACCGGCAACCAGCTCGACGGCCGCGGGCTGTGGTTGGTCAACCAGCTGTGCGACCTGGTGCAGCTGCGCACCTCCCCCGGGGGCACCGTGGTCCGGGTCCACATGCGCGTGACCTGACGCAGGTCGGCGGGCGCCACGCAGTGGCGTGGTTCACCCTGGACGCGGCGCCACATCACCCTAGGATGCATGTCGTGGCTTCTCCCGCTGCCGCGACCGGGCGCCCGATCGAGATCGCGCCGTCGGTGCTGCCAGCGGACTTCTCGCGGCTCGGCGAGGAGGTGATGGCCCTCGAGAAGGCCGGCGTCGACCGCATCCAGTGGGACGTCATGGACGGCCGGTTCGTCCCCAACCTGACGTTCGGCCCAGACGTCATAGCGTCCTGCCGCCCGCATGTCAGCGTGCCTTTCGAGGCCCACCTCATGGTCGAAGCTCCCGACGAGCTCCTGCCGCGCTACGTCGAGGCGGGTTGTCGGCTGCTCATCGTGCACGCCGAGTCGACCCGCCACCTGCACCGCACGCTCGGGCGGGTGCGCGAGCTGGGTGTCGACGCCGGGGTAGCCCTCAACCCCGCCACGCCCGTCGACACCGTCGCCCACGTCCTCGACCTGTGCTCGCTGGTGCTGGTGATGACGGTCAACCCTGGCTTCGGTGGCCAGGACTACATCCCCACCATGGAGCCCAAGATCGCCGCGGTCCGCCGCATGATCGTCGAAGGCGGCTGGGACTGTGACCTCGAGGTCGACGGTGGCATCGGCCCGTCGACGGTGGGGAGTGCTGCTCGAGCCGGCGCCAATGTGCTGGTTGCCGGCTCGGCCCTCTACCGAGACCCGCTGGGGCTGGAGCATGCGGTGAAGGAGCTGCGTGACCGCGCCGGAGGGACCCCACACAAAGGAGAATGAGCCCATGCCCGAAGAGAAGGAAGGCATCTTCGACAAGGTCAAGGATGCCGTGAGCGACCTCAGGGACAAGGCCACCGGCGACGACGCCAAGGGTGAGAGCCTCATCGACAAGGCCAAGGGGGCCGCCGACAAGGTGGGCGAGAAGGTCAAGGACGTCTTCAGCGACCACGGCGACAAGATCGACGACGCCGTGGACAAGGCCAGCGACTTCGTCGACGACAAGACCAAGGGGAAGTTCAGCGAGCGCATCGAGAAGGTCCAGGACGCTGCCCACGGCGCCGTCGACAAGCTCGGTGGCGAGGGTGGCAGGAAGTAGCGCCCCGGTTACGCCTCCCCTGTAACGACTGAAAACGCGCGAACGGGACCCTCCGGGGTCCCGTTCGTCGTCGAGGTCGTCAGTCCAGCCGGCGGGCCGCTACAGCATCTCGCCGCGCTTGACGATGACGTTGTCGATGATGCCGTAGTCCTTTGCCTGCTCGGCCGTGAACCAGCGGTCGCGCTCCGAGTCGGCCAGGATCTGATCCACCGTCTGGCCCGTGTGGTAGGCGATGCGCTCGGCCATCAGCTGCTTCACGTAGAGCAGCTGCTCGGCCTGGATGGCGATGTCGGCCGCCTGCCCCCGGAACCCGCCGGAGGGCTGGTGCATCATGATGCGGGCGTGGGGCAGCGCGTAACGCTTTCCCTTGGCGCCGGCGCACAGCAGGAACTGCCCCATCGACGCGCCGAGGCCCATGCACACGGTGGCCACATCGGGCTCGATGAACTGCATCGTGTCGTAGATGGCCATGCCGGCCGTCACCGAGCCGCCGGGGCTGTTGATGTACAACCACAGGTCCTGGTCGGGGTCCTCGCCCGCCAAGTGCAGCAGCTGGGCACAGACGACGTTGGCAAGGTCGTCGTCGACCTCGGTGCCGAGGAAGATGATGCGTTCTCGGAGGAGGCGATTGAAGATCTCGTGGGTAGGGCTGACGGCGGTGGCGTTCTGCGCGGTCGGGATCGTCGGGAGGTCGAAGGTCACGGCGCATGAGGGTAGCGGCGTTCCGGGCGCCTTCCGTGTCGAAGAGGCGAACGTGGATTCGCACGTATGTATGTTCGCTAGACTCGCCGCATGCCGCGGGCCCGACGGTGGGCAGACGAACAGCTGCGGGCGGCCGTCAATCGCAGCGAGAACCTGTTCCAGATCTGCCGTGTCCTCGGCATAGCTCCTGGGCGACGAACGTACGCCCTTCTGCGGCGGCACATCGATCGCCTGCAGCTCGATGCCGACCATCTGCCACAAGTCGAGCGCCCGCGCCGCAAACGAACATGGACCGACGACGACTTGCGAGCCGCCGTAGCTAGATGCACGAGCTACTCGGGTGTCATGCGGGCCTTGGGCTACGAGCCGAGCGGTGGCATGCATCGCTGGATCACCGCCTACGTCCGTCAGCTCGGAGTCGACACCTCCCATTTCCGTGGTCACGCGTCGAACGAGGGCCGCAGGTTCGCCGATGGTGAGCGACGGCGAATGACATTGGAGGAGATTTTGGTGAGGGACTCCACCTACACCGACAACGCAGCACTGCGGCGGCGCCTCATCAAGGCGGGGCTCAAGGACGGCCGATGCGAGCGCCGCGCGCTCGACTCCTGGATGGGCGAGTCCCTGCCCCTCGCCCTCGATCACATCAATGGGGACCACACCGACAACCGGCTCCAGAACCTTCGTATCCTGTGCCCCAACTGCCACGCGCTGACCGACACATGGTGCTCGCGCAATCGCAAGAAGAAGCCGGCGTACCCCAATCGGTAGAGGGGACAGACTTAGAATCTGTGCAGTGTGGGTTCGAATCCCACCGCCGGCACGCGATCGCGGGTGTCCGCGGCCACGGCGGTGCGCTCTGCGGAAGCCGTCGTTGCCGGCGGCGTGCGACGGCGGGGCCCATACCTGACAGCATCACCCGGGTGAAGCTCGGGGATGTTGCCACGCCCGCGCTGGTTGTCGACCGCCAGGCGTTCGACCACAACGTGGCGACGATGGCCGCCGCCCTGCCCGGTCCGCGCCTGCGGCCGCACGTCAAGGCCTTCAAGTCCACCGCCCTGGCCCGGGAGCTCGCCACGGCGGGGCACCGCACGTTCTGCTGCGCGACGGCCCGCGAGGTCGAAGGGATGGCCACCGCCGGGCTCGGGGACGACCTGCTGCTGGCGAACGAGGTGCTCGACTGCGGGGGGCTGGGGGCGGTCGTGTCGGCGGGCGGGCGGGTGACGGTGGCCGTCGACTCCGACGAGACGGTCGCGGCTGCGGCGGCGGGCGGCGTGCGCGAGGTCTTGGTCGACGTCAACGTGGGCATGCCCCGCTGCGGCTGCGAGCCCGGCGACGCCGGGCGGATCGCCCAGCTGGCCCGGGATGCCGGCCTCGAGGTCCGCGGTGTGATGGGCTACGAGGGCCACCTCATGCGGGAGCCCCGGGAGCGGAAGGTGGCGGCGGTCGAGGCGGCGATGAAGCTGTTGCTCGATGCCGCGGCCGACGTCGGCGGCGACATCGTCTCGGCGGGTGGCACCGGCACCTACGACTGCAACCTGTGGGCGACGGAGATCCAGGCCGGCTCGTACTGCCTGATGGACACCGAGTACCTGCCCCACGCCCCGGCATTCCGGCCGGCGCTGTTCCTGTGGACCTCGGTCATCTCGGTCAACCCCGGGGGCTGGGCGGTGCTCGACGCGGGGCTGAAGGCGCTCGCCATGGACCACGGCAACCCCACGGTGGTCGACGCCGGAGACTGCTGGTTCGTGTCCGACGAGCACATCACGTTCGGGACCCGCGCCGAGCGGCCGGTGCGGGTGGGCGACCGCGTGCGGGTCCTGCCGGCGCACGTGGACCCCACCGTCGCCATGCACGAGCGCATGGCGGTTGTCGCCGGCGAGGGCCCCGACGCCGAGGTGGTGGACACCTGGCCCGTGGACCTGCGGGGCTGGTGAGGGCGGCCTTTGAGCCCGGTGAACGCAGTCTTTGAAAGTTTTCGCCCGTCGACCGACGACGATCCGTCGGCAGCTGACGCAACTGGTTGACGCCCGGCGATGAGCTCTCAGCCCTCGCCGAGGTACCGTGCGGGCATGGCGCCGGCGAGCGACGTCGAGGTGGTGGAGGCCGCTGGCCGCGAGGTGCGGATCACCAGCCCGGAGAAGATGTTCTTCCCCGAGCGGGGCGAGACCAAGCTCGACCTGGTCCGCTACTACGTGGCCGTGGGCGAACCGCTCATGCGCGCCATGGGCGGGCGGCCGGTGCTGATGCAGCGGTTCCCCGAGGGGGCCGGCGGCTCCAACTTCTTCCAGAAGCGGGTGCCCAAGGACATCCCCGAGTGGCTCGAGACGACCACTGTCAGCACCGTGAACGGCACGCCGTCGCAGGCCCTCGTGGCCGCCGACGTCGCCCACGTCGCGTGGGCCGTCAACCTCAGCTGCCTGGGCTTCCACGTGTGGCCCAACCTCGCCGCCGACCCCGACCACGCCGACGAGCTGCGGCTCGACCTCGATCCCCAACCTGGGACCGGCTTCTCGGAGGCGGTCGCGGCGGCCGGCGAGCTCCGCACGCTGCTCGACGAGCATGGCATCGCGTCGTTTCCCAAGACCACCGGCAACCGCGGCATCCACGTCTACGTGCGACTGCTCCCGCGCTGGGACCCCTACCAGGTGCGACAGGCGGCGGTGGCCGTGGCCCGCGAGCTCGAGCGCCGCCGGCCCGACCTCCTCACCGCCGCCTGGTGGAAGGAGGAGCGGGGCGAGCGGATATTCATCGACTACAACCAGAACGCACCCCACAAGACAGTGTTCGGCGCGTGGTCCGTGCGCGCCCGCGTGGGCGGGCAGGTGTCGACCCCGCTGTCGTGGGACGAGCTGACCGACGTCGACCCCGACGAGCTCACGCTGTCGACCGTGCCCGCCCGGGTGGCCGAGCGTGGCGACCCCTGGGCGACGATCGGCGACGAGCCAGAGTCGCTCGAGCCACTGCTCGCCATGTGGGAGCGCGACATGGCAGACGGGCTCATGGACGCACCCTGGCCGCCCGTCTACCCCAAGATGCCCAACGAGCCGCCCCGCGTGGCACCCAGCCGCGCCGCGAAGGAGTGACGTCGGCTATTCCGCTCGCGGCGTGCAGGGGCCGCGCTGCCGCCGGCGGTAGCTTGCGGCGGTGTTCATCACCAACCACGCGCTGGCGGGAGCGGCGATCGGTGCGGTGGTCCGCCGGCCGGTGCCGGCGTTCGTGGCCGGGGTCGTCTCCCACGTGGTGATGGACCTGACCCTGCACTTCGGTGAGCGGGACATGGAGTGGGACGAGTTCCTCAAGCTCGCCCGCGTGGACGGCACGATCGGGCTCGCGGTGACTGCCGCCGTGGGTGTCACCGCTCCGGCGTCGGTACGCCGCAGCGCGCTGGCGGGGCTCGCCGGCGCCTGCCTCATCGACCTCGACAAGCCCGGGCGGCACTTCTTCGGGCGCTCGCCGTTCCCGCACGTGGTCGACCGGTTCCACCATCGCATCCAGAACGAGGCGCCCCAAGGGGGCTGGGTGGAGGCCGCCACGGCCGTTGCGCTCCTGGCGGCGGTGACCGCCGCCTTCCGTTACCGGAGCGCCGGGAGCAGGGCTGTAGCGTGAGTCCATGGCCGCGATCGATGCCCGTGCCACCCTCGACGCCGGCGGCCAGCGCTACGAGATCCAGCGCCTCGGCGTCCTCGAAGACGAGTTCGCCGTCAGCCGGCTGCCCTATTCGCTGAAGGTCCTGCTCGAGAATCTGTTGCGCCACAACGACGGCGTGCGGGTCACCGACGACGACGTCGCCGCCCTGGCCCGGTGGTCCGGTGGGCGGGACGACGCCGCCGACGACGGTCGCGAGATCTCGTTCCTGCCCGCCCGGGTGCTCATGCAGGACTTCACCGGCGTCCCCGCCGTCGTCGACCTCGCGGCAATGCGCCAGGCGGTGGCGGACAAGGGTGGCGACCCCCAGTCGCTCGACCCCCTGATCCCCGCCGACCTGGTGATCGACCACTCGGTTCAGGTCGACGTGTTCGGCCGCCCCCAGGCCTTGGCCCGCAACGCCGAGCTCGAGTACGAGCGCAACCTCGAGCGCTACCAGTTCCTGCGCTGGGGCCAGCAGGCGTTCGGCCGCTTCCGGGTCGTGCCGCCCGCCACCGGCATCTGCCACCAGGTCAATCTCGAGCACCTGGCCACCGTGGTCGCCACCCGCGACGGCGCCGCCTTCCCCGACACGCTGGTGGGCACCGACTCCCACACGCCGATGGTCAACGGCCTGGGCGTGGTCGGCTGGGGCGTCGGGGGCATCGAGGCCGAGGCGGCGCTGCTGGGCCAGCCGATCTCGATGCTCATCCCCGAGGTGGTGGGCTTCAAGCTGTCGGGCGAGCTGCCCGAGGGCGCGACGGCCACTGACCTGGTGCTCACCGTCACCAACATGCTGCGCGCGCACGGGGTCGTGGGTCGCTTCGTCGAGTTCTACGGTCCCGGCGTCGCCAACGTGCCGGTCGAGAACCGGGCGACGATCGGCAACATGTCGCCGGAATACGGCTCGACCATCACCATCTTCCCGGTGGACGACGAGACGCTGCGCTACCTGCGCTTCACCGGCCGGCCCGACGAGCTCGTCGCCCTGGTCGAGGCCTACGCCAAGGAGCAGGGGCTGTGGCACGATCCCGGGGCCGAGCCCACGTTCACCGAGACCCTCGACCTCGACCTGTCCACTGTCGAGCCGTGCATCGCCGGACCGTCCCGCCCCCAGGACCGGGTCCCGCTGCGGGAGGCCAAGCAGCGCTTCACAGTGGCGGTGGTCGACTCACTGCCGGACGCGGCCCGGGTCCCCCCGACGTCCGCGAGCACCTCCGTGGCGATCGGTCAGGCCTACGACGAGGCTGACGCCGCGTCCTTCCCGGCCAGCGACCCGCCCGCCGCCACCCAGGACGGGCGGCATCCCAACGGCGCCGTCGACGAAGCGCCCGACTCCGGTGCCGAGGCCACCGGCCGCCCCCACCGGCGGGTCCCCGTCCATCTCGACGCCTCCGCCGGGCTCGACGAGGAGATCGACGTCGAGCTCGACCACGGCCACGTCGCCATCGCCGCCATCACCAGCTGCACCAACACCTCGAACCCCCAGGTCATGGTGGCGGCCGGGCTGCTGGCCCGGAAGGCGGTGGAGCGGGGCCTCGGCCGCAAGCCGTGGGTGAAGACGTCGCTCGCTCCCGGATCCAAGGTGGTGGCCGACTACCTCGAGCGCGCCGGCCTGCTCCCGGACCTCGAGAAGCTGGGGTTCGGCCTGGTGGGATTCGGCTGCACCACCTGCATCGGCAACTCCGGGCCCCTGCCACCGCCGGTCGCGGCCGCCGCCGAGGAGCAGGGCTTGGCGCTGGTGTCGGTGCTGTCGGGCAACCGCAACTTCGAGGGACGCATCAACCCCGACGTGCGCATGAACTACCTGGCGTCGCCACCCCTGGTCGTGGCCTACGCGCTGGCGGGGACCATGGACATCGACCTCACCACCGAGCCGCTCGGCACCGACGCCGCCGGGCAGCCGGTCATGCTCGCCGACCTGTGGCCGACCGAGGCCGAGGTGAACGCGGTCATCGAGGACGCGCTGGCGTCGGACATGTTCCGCACCGCCTATGGCGAGGTGTTCGACGGCGACGACATGTGGCGCTCGCTGCCCGTGCCGGCGGGCGGTGCCTACGAGTGGTCGGACACGTCCACCTACGTGCGCCGGCCTCCCTACTTCGACCGCCTGCCGGACGAGCCGACGCCGCTGGCCGACGTCGAGGGCGCCCGGGCGCTGGCGGCGCTGGGCGACAGCGTCACCACCGACCACATCTCGCCGGCCGGAGCGATCCACCCCGACAGCCCCGCCGGCCGCTGGCTGATCGACCAGGGTGTGGCCCCGGCGGACTTCAACTCCTACGGGTCGCGCCGCGGCAACCACGAGGTGATGATCCGGGGCACGTTCGCCAACCGCCGCATCCGCAACCGGCTCGCCCCCGGCACCGAGGGGGGCGTCACCCGCCACCAGCCCTCCGGCGACGAGCTGACGATCTACGAGGCCGCCGAGCGCTACCGCGCCGAGGGCGTGCCGCTGGTGGTGCTGGCGGGCAAGGAGTACGGCTCCGGTTCGTCCCGGGACTGGGCCGCCAAGGGCACGGCCCTGCTGGGAGTCAAGGTGGTGATCGCCGAGAGCTTCGAGCGCATCCACCGGTCCAACCTCATCGGCATGGGCGTGCTGCCGCTGCAGCTCGCCGACGGCGCCACCTGGGATTCGCTCGGTATCGACGGCACGGAGACCTTCACCATCCGGGGACTGTCCGGTGCCGATCCGGCCACACTGATCGGCGCCCGGCTGGCGGTGGAGGCCGACGGCACCACCATCCCGGTGGTCGCCCGCCTCGACACCCCCATGGAGACCGCCTACTACCACCACGGCGGCATCCTCCAGTACGTGCTGCGCCAGCACCTAGCCGGCGGGTCAACCGGCTGAGTCAGTCCACCAGGTGCGGGGCCAGTTGCCGGAAGGCCCGGCCGCGGTGGCTTAGCACGTGCTTCTCGGACTCGGACATCTCGGCGAAGGTGCGACCATCGCCCTCGGTCGGGATCATGATCGGGTCGTAGCCGAAGCCGCCGGTCCCCCGCGGCATCTCCGCCACCCGGCCCTCGACCACGCCCCGCACCACGAACTCGCGGGCATGCGGTACGTGTAGCCCGCTCTGACGGCCGCTCGGGCCGGGCCAGGCCGCGGCCGCGGCGCACACGTAGCGGCAGCCGCGCGCCGACTCGGGCACGCCCGCCAGCTCGCGTAGGACCCGGGGGATCCAGTCACCCTCGTCGGCCCAGCGCGCCGAATGCACGCCGGGACCGCCTTCCAGCGCGTCGATCTCGATGCCGGAGTCGTCGGCGATCGCCAGCTCCCCGGCGGCCGCGGCCAGCGCCCGGGCCTTGAGCAGGGCGTTGGCCTCGAACGTCGGTCCCGTCTCCTCGACGCCGGGATCACGGCCCACCACCTCGTAGCCGAGGTGGCGCAGGATCGCCTGGACCTCGTCGACCTTGTGGGGATTGCCGGTGGCCAACAGCAGGCGCTGGCCCGCTGCATTCACGGCGAGGTCACCGCCGGTCGGGGACCACCCGTCGGGGCGACGGCGGCTCGGCGACCATCTGCTGCTCCAGCTCGATGATCTCGGCGATGCCCTTCTCCCCCAGCCCCAGCATCTGGTCGAGCTCGCCACGGGTGAACGCCATCCCCTCGGCCGTGCCCTGCACCTCGACGAACCGGCCCTCCGACGTCATGACCAGGTTCATGTCGACCTCGGCCCGGCTGTCCTCGGAGTAGGGCAGGTCGAGCACCGGCGTGCCGTCGACCACGCCGACCGACACGGCGGCACAGAAGGCGGTCAGCGGATGGGTGCCGATCACGCCCTGGCCCACCAGCCGGGCGAGGGCGTCGTGCAGCGCCAGGTAGCCGCCGCAGATCGAAGCGGTGCGGGTGCCGCCGTCAGCCTGGAGGACGTCGCAGTCCACGATCACCTGGCGCTCGCCCAGGAGCCCCATGTCGCACACCGAGCGCAGCGCCCGGCCGATGAGTCGCTGGATCTCCTGCGTGCGCCCCGACGGCCGGCCCTCCTTGACCTCCCGCCGGATGCGCTCGGGCGACGACCCCGGCAGCATCGAGTACTCGGCCGTCACCCAGCCCTGGCCCCGGCCCCGCATCCACCGGGGCACGTCCTCGTCGATCGAGGCGGTGCACAGCACCCGGGTGCTGCCGAAGCTGACCAGGCACGACCCGGCCGCCATCTCGGTGAAGTCACGCTCGAATGTGACGGGCCGCAGCTCGTCGGGGGCTCGTCCGTCGGCTCGCATCACGTGGGGACGCTAACAGTCATTCCAGCCCGACCCCGGCCGCCCCCCTAGCGGCGTCGGTCTAACGATCGACCGATCACACTTCCAACGACCGGTTGGCGGCCGCCAGCTCGACCGGCCCGCCGAACGCCTGCTTGGCCGCCTCCAGCTGGTCCCGGGCATCGACACCGGGCACCACGTGCGTCAGCAACAGCCGGTCGGCGCCCATGTTCCGGGCCAGGTCGCCGGCCTGCCGGGCCGAGAGGTGCTGGACCAGCCCCTCGTGCTCGGGGTCGAGCGAGGCCTCGCACACGAACAGGTCGACGCCGGCGCCGACCGCACCCGGATCCCATCCCGCCCCGGTATCGGCGCTGTAGAGCAGCGACCGACCGTCGGCGTCGACCCGCACCGCCAGCGTCTCGACGGGATGGTCGGTGCGGCTGAACCGCACAACCTGGTCGCCGACCTCGACCGTCGACGTCTCCTTGATGATCTGCCACCTGAGCGTTGGTGCGAGGTCGCCGAGCAGCGTGACGGCCAGGGCCAGCGTCTCCGCGGTGCCGTACACGTCCAGTCCCTCGACCCCGAGCACGTATCGCATGGCGTTGCGCAGCAGCGGCACGTCGAGCCAATGGTCGGGGTGCGAGTGGCTGAGCACCAGCGCGTCGATGTCGCCAATGGCCAGGTGGTGCTGGAGGTTGGCCAGAGTGCCTGCCCCCAGGTCCACCACGACCGACGCGCCTGGGCTGCGCACCAGGTAGCCGCTGCAGGCGCCGTCGGCGCCCGGGTACGTCCCGGAGCACCCGAGCACGGTGACGCTCAATGCTCCCCGCTCTTGGCCTTCGGCCGGGCCGCTCGGGCCTCGCTCGCTCTCTCGCCCTCCGGGACGCTCGCTCAGGCCCACGGGACCGCCTCGGCGTGGTCGAGCTCGGGTCCCAGCAGCCGCCGGCCGAGCTCCCGGAAGACCTGGACATCGCCCGAGGACAGCCAGCGGTGCCGTCCTCCGGTTGTTGGCACCTGGAATGGTCGCTCTGGCGACCGTTCCAGGCGCGAGAAAGCGTCGGTGGGCAACAGCGCGGCGTCGCCGCGGTCCGCCACCGGAGACACGGGTCCGGCCCGAGCCACCGCCCCCAGCCCCTCGGCCTCGAGCCGGGCCCGGACCTCGAACGCAGTCTCGTCGGCAGACGACACCAGCACCACGTCCCGTCCCATCACGTCGGTGATGGTGCGGGCCAGGAACGGATAGTGCGTGCAGCCGAGCAGCAACGCGTCGACCTTGGCCTCCCGCAGCGGGGCCAGCAGGCGCTCGGCCAGCACGTGGACCTGGTCGCTGGCGGTGTCGCCTCGCTCCACGAACTCGACGAAGCCCGGGCAGGCGGCACAGGTCAGCTCCACGCCCGGGGCCAACCGGGCGAACGCGCGCTGGTAGGCGCCCGAGGCGATTGTGCCCACGGTGCCGATGACGCCAATGCGCCCGCTGGGGCTGACCGTGGCCACCGACCGCACGCCGGGCTCGATCACGCCCACGACCGGCACGGCGAACGTCTGCTCCAGCTCGGCCAGCGGCGCTGCAGCGGCCGCCGTGTTGCACGCCACCACCAGCAGCTTCACATCTTGGTCGTCGACCAGGTGGCTGGCGATCTCCAGCGCGAAGCCGCGCACCTCGTCGAGCCGGCGGGGGCCGTAGGGATAGCGGCCGGTGTCGCCGACGTAGACCAGCCCCTCGGCGGGGAGCAGGTCGATCACGGCCCGGGCCACGGTCAGCCCGCCGAAACCGGAGTCGAACATGCCGATGGGCCGGTCGTCCATCGGGAGCAGGCTACGGGCAGAACGTTGCCGTTTGCCGACACGCCCCGGTAGCTTGCCGGGTGGCGAAGGGGAGTAGTTCCTCGCCGGGTGATCGACACGCTGGGCGCACAGCCCCGGTCCCCGGGCCCCTCGGGGTGAGCGAGACCTTCGGCCGCCGGACATCCGCTGTCCGGGGTCGAGGTCGCGCACGTCCCCGCTCCCGGTCAGCCCAGACCGAGGAGTGATGCATCGTGCAATCGTTGCTGGCGGCGCTGGGGCTGGTGTTCGTCGCCGAGCTCGGCGACAAGACACAGCTCGTGGCCCTGGGCTTCGGGGCTCGCCACCGGCTGAGCCCGGTGCTCGTCGGGGTTGCCATCGCCTACGCCGCCACCAACCTGCTCTCGGTCTTCGTGGGCGGACTGCTGGGGGTGGCCCTGCCGGTCCGGGCCATCGGCCTGGTGGGGGGCGTGCTGTTCCTCGGCTTCGCGGCGTGGACCCTGCGCCAAGGCGACGCCGACGCCGGCGATCCGGACGGCGATGGCGTCGTGGCGATCGACCACCGCTCGGTGGTGCTGTCGGTGGCCAGCGCGATGTTCGTGGCCGAGTTGGGGGACAAGACGATGCTGGCGACCGCCACCTTGGCGGCGCAGCGCAACCCAGTCCACATCTGGGTGGGTGCCACCGTCGGCATCATCCTCAGCGGGCTACTCGGCGTGCTTCTGGGCCGGGCTTTCGGGGCCCGCCTCCCCGAGCGGGTCACCCGCATCGGCTCGGCGGTGCTGTTCGCCGTTGCCGGCGCCGTGCTCCTCGTCGCCAACCTGTGACGGCTAGGTCTCCAGCGGCTTGAGGGCGTCGGCCAGCTCGCCCAACTCGGCTTCCCAGTCGTCGGGCTCCTCGCCGGGCACGACCACGAACTTCGACGCCCCGACCTCGATGAAGCGCTCGATCAGGCGGCGCAGGCCCCCGACCCCCACGGACACCACGTCGGCCGGGTTGAGGTGGGGGCGCCGCCTGGTCACCGTCTGGGCGATCGCCTCGGACAGCCCCGAGCGCACGTAGAACACCAGCACGCCCAGGTGCTCTGGGTCGATGGCCCGCCCGTTCTCGGCGGCGACCGCGTTGATCGTGGCCCAGCCCGACTCGACATCGGCGGGCGTGGTGAACGACGGCAGCCAGCCGTCGCCCAGCCGACCGGTCCGACGCAGCTCCGACGGCGAGCCGCCGCCCAGCCACACGTCGATCGGCTGCTGCCGCGGGCGTGGCCGCAGCGTGACACCGTCCACGTGGAAGTGCTCGCCGTCGTGGTGGACGTCGTCCTCGGTCCACAGCCGGCGGATCAGAACCAGCGCCTCGTCGAACAGGCCGGCCCGTGCCCGCCGGTCCACGCCGAACGCCCGGTGCTCGGCCGGCAGCGGGGCCCCCAGGCCGACGGCCGGCAGCAGTCGCCCGCCCGACAGCCGGTCGAGGCTGGCCAGCTCCTTGGCCAGCACCACCGGGTTGCGCCCGGGCACCACCAGCACGCTGGTCCCGAGCTTGAGCCGCTCGGTCCGGCCGGCCGCCACCGCCAGGGCGATCAGCGGGTCGGGCGCCGGGGTGGTCAGGCGCTCCGAGAGCCACAGCGAGTCGAAGCCCCGGCGCTCCAGGGCATCCACGAACGGGGCGAAGCGCTCGGGGTCACCCGTCAGCGTCTGGGTCCCGAGGCCGAACCCGATCCGGACCTTCACGGCGGGGCCACCACCTAGAAGACGATCAGCCGCTCGGCCAGCTCGGCGACCGTGTCGAGGTCGTCGGTCCACGCGCCGGTGGACAGGTACTTCCAGCCGCCGTCGGCCAGGATCACCACGATCGTGCCCGCCTCGATCTCCGTCGCCACCTTGGCGGCCCCCGCCAGCGCCGCGCCGCCGGAGATGCCCGAGAAGATCCCGACCTCGATCAGCCGGCGGGTCCACTCGATCGACTCCCGGGGGCGCACGATGCGCTTGCGGTCGAGCAGCTCCGGGCCGCCCCACTTCTCGTAGACGGGCGGGATGTAGCCCTCGTCGAGGTTGCGCAGCCCTTCGACCCGCTCCCCCAGCGGTGGCTCGATGGCCACCACCTTGACCTCGGGGTTCTGCTCCTTGAGGAAGCGGCCGACGCCCATGAGCGTGCCGGTGGTGCCCAGCCCGGCCACGAAGTGGGTGACGTCGGGGGCGTCGTGCCAGATCTCGGGGCCGGTGGTCTCGTAGTGCGACCGCGGGTTGGCCTCGTTGGCGTACTGGTAGAGGAAGACCCATTCGGGGTGCTCATCGGCCAGCTTCTGGGCCCGGCGGACGGCGCCGTTCGAGCCCTCCTCGCCCGGGGTGAGGGTGATCTCGGCCCCCCACACCTCGAGCGCCTGGCGCCGTTCGATCGACACGTTCTCGGGCATGACGATCTTGATGGGATAGCCGCGGGTCCTGGCGATCATGGCCAGGGCGATCCCGGTGTTGCCCGACGACGGCTCGATGATCGTGCGGCCGGCGGTCAGGGTGCCGTCGGCCTCGGCCTCCTGGACCATCCTCCAGGCGATGCGGTCCTTGATGGAGCCGCCGGGGTTCTGGCCCTCGAGCTTGGCCAGGATGCGCACGTGGGGGTTGGGGCTCAGCGCGCTGACGTCGACGATCGGGGTGTTGCCGATGAGTTCGACGACCGAGGAGTGGACGGCCACGTTGCCCTATCCTTCATTCCCGAGTGATTCGGTCAACAATCCTACCGGCTCCTCGCTGATCGCGCCGTCGACGATTCGGTAGGACCGCAGCACCGGCACCTCCCGCTTGAGCGAGACGATCACGTAGTGCCATGTCGGGTCGGGCGCCTGGGCCACGTCGGTGGGCGACGGGTAGGCCTCGGTGTGGGTGTGGCTGTGCATGACCCCGACGATCTCGAGGCCGCGCCCCGCGGCGTCGCGGTCGGCCCGGAGGTGGTCGCGGGGTTCGACGGTGTACACCCGGGCCGACGCCGCGGCGTTGCCGCAGGGGTAGAACACGCTGACGTGGCCGGATCCCGGGTCGCCGCCCAGCAGCCCGCACGCCTCGTCGGGCAGGCCGGCGTAGGCGTGTCCGACCATCTGGTGCCACACGGCCTCTGTCAGCGTCAACGGTGTCGGCGGGGTCGGCTCGGTCGGCGGCACGACCGGGGACGCTAATGGGTAGCCTTCACGGTTCCCTATGGCACGCCCCACCGGCACCAAGCTCATCGCCGCCAACCGCAGGGCCCGGCGCAACTACGAGGTCCTCGAGACCGTCGAGGCCGGGCTGGCGCTGCGCGGCAGCGAGGTGAAGTCGCTGCGGTCGGCCCACGTGCAGCTCGGCGACGCCTATGCCCGGATCGAGGGCGGGGAGGCCTGGCTGGTGTCCATGCACATCGCGCCCTACGACCACGCCCAGGACCACTCGGGGCACGAGCCGGAGCGCCGCCGCAAGCTGCTGTTGCACCGGGGCGAGATCGCGCGCCTGCGGTCGATCGTGGACGAGCAGCGGCTGTCGCTGATCCCGCTGTCGCTCTACTTCAAGGACGGCCGCGCCAAGGTCGAGCTGGCCCTTGCCCGCGGCCGCAAGACCTACGACAAGCGCCAGGTGCTGGCCAAGCGGGACGCCGAGCGCGAGGCCGCCCGCGCCATCGCCCGCGCCGATCGGGACTGATCGTCGGCCCGACCCCGAGGTCATAGGTTTCACCGCACCGAGCCCGAGGTCATGGGTTTCAGAATCGAAACCAATGACCTCGCCCTGGACGGCGTGAAACCCATGACCTCGGGTGCGGGTGGGCAGCGGGTGGGCAGTCAGCCGGCCGCCACGCCGGTGGCGTACATGAGCACCACGGCGGCGGCGAAGGCACCGACGTTGAGCGGCGTCAGCGCAGCGCCCCGGCCCCGTAGCCACCGCAGGACCGCCCACACGACCTCGGCGATCGCACCCGCGGCGACGCCGAACGCCAGTGCCGCCCACCCGGCGGGCAGCACGAACCCGCCCAACCACAGCCCCGCGAGCACCGGCAGCCCGGCCACGGCGACCAGCCCGGCGAGGACGGGAACGCCGGGGGGTCGCCGCCGCTCGGGCGAACCGCCCAGCGGCCCGGCGATGGCCAGGCCCTCGGTCATGTTGTGGACGGCGAACCCCACCACCAGCGCCGTGCCCAGCGCGACCTCCCCGGTGGTGACCGCCACGCCGACCGCCAGACCCTCCCCCAGGTTGTGCAGGCCGATGCCCAGCGCCACCAGCGCCGCCAGGCGGAGCGGCGAGGTGGGCCACGGGCCGCCGTCCCGGTCCGCCGACCCGTCGTTGGGAACCACGGCCACCAGGGCGAGGGCCACCAGCGCGCCCACCGCGAACAGGCCGACGCCGTCGAGCAGGCCGCGGGCCTCGCCGGCCGACTCCACGCCCTCGGCGGCGCTGTCAACCGCCAGGAACGCCAGCAACCCCACCGTGAACGCCATCGCGGCCTCGAACCAGACCGCCCGGGTCCGCCGCAGCGCGGGCAGCCAGGCCAGGCCGAGGGCGATCGGGACCGGCGCCATCAGCAGGCCCACCAGGCCCAGCGTGCGGACGCTGTCGCCGTCGAGCACCGGTGTCTCGGAGGGGTTGTCGATGTCGTGCTCGACCACCACCCCGGTGCCGGTGAGCACCGCGACACGCAGCGGGACGCCCTCCTCCCACGGGTAGTCGATCCGCAGGGTGGCGCCGTCGAGGCGGCCCAGTCGCCGGTCGTCGACGGTGTGCCGCCAGTAGGCGTCGTTCACCTGCACCTGGGCCAGCTCCAGCGCAGTGGTCCCGTCGTTGCGGACGTGCAGCTCTATCTCCCCCGGCGCCAGCACGGTCCGCTCCACGGCCAGCGACTCGGCCGGCGTGGCGCCCGTCAGGCTGCGGATCGGGTCGGCCAGCAGCAACACCCCGACCACCAGCGCCAGCCCGATCGCCGGCACGGCGACCAGCGCCAGCATCCGCAGCGACGACCGAGCGATCCGGGGCCCGACCAGCAGGCCCGGCTGCCCATCCACCGCCTCCACCGCCTCGACCGGCCGCACCTCGCCGCCGTGCATGGCGCTACACGACCTCGAACCGGCCGGTCCAGCCGAGCTCGGTGAACTCGGTCTGGTGGGCGTGGAACATGTACTGCCCGGGCTCGCGGTAGCTGAACTCGAGCATGGCCCGCTCGGCCTGCCCCAGCGTCACGACGTCGGTCAGCTCATCGGGCTCCAGCGACGTGCCGGTGCGGTACAGCCGGAAGAATCTGGCGTGGAGGTGGACCGAGTTGAGCGGGTCGTGCTCGGTCATGTTGACGACGTGCAAGCGCTGCGGCTCCCCGGCCTCCAGCAGGATCGGCTCGACGTCGTAGGCGAACGCCACCGTGTTGGCGGCGTAGACCTCGTTGTCACCGTCGAAGTCGGTGTCGAAGGCGTTCATCACCATGACCATCTCGTGGGCCTCCGGCCGTCCCCCGGGCGGGTCGACGATGAACGCCCCGTAGAGCCCCCGGGCGATGTGCTCCCGCAGGGGCAGGGAGTGGCAGTGGTAGACGTGGGTGCCGAAGGGCTCGGCCACGAAGTCGTAGGTGAACACCTCGCCGGGCTGCACCTCGCCGGCCCCGGGCACGCCGTCCATGCCTGCGGCGTGGATGCCGTGGAAGTGCATCGTGTGCGGGTGGTCCGAGCCATTGCCGAAGCGGATCCGCACCCGGTCACCCTCGGCCACCCGGACCGTCGGCCCCGGCACCCGCCCGGAGTACGTCCAGGCCGGGTACACCACCCCGGGCGCCACCTCGATGTCCTTGGGGACGGTGGCGATCTCGTACTCGTGGACGATGCGGCCCTGGCTGTCCCGGGACGTGGCGCCGGCGTCGAAGTCGGTGAGGATGTCGTGGGGATGGAAGCCGTTGCGCTCGTGATCGACCCGCCCCACCGTGCCCATACCTCGGTGCCCGCCGTGCGCTCGGTGATCGCCATGGCCCCCCGTCGGGCCCCCGTCGTCCCGGCGTCCGGCTACCGACCCCGCCGCGCCCAGGCCGGCCAGCGTCCCGGCCGCACCGAGCCGCGACAGGAACGTCCGCCGGTTCACCGTTCCGCCTCGTCACCCGCGTCGCCCTCGTCGCTCGCGTCCGGGGGGACGTCGCGGCGCACCCGTGCCACCCGCTCCTGCTGGCGAGCGCGCTGGGCCAGGTGGCGCTTCTCCTCCAGCAGCTCGTTGAGCTCCAGCACGGCTCGTCGTTGCTCGTCCTGGGCATCGGCGATCCTGGCCCGGAGCTTCTCGACCTCGCGGCGCAGCTCGTCGATGCGGTGGTTGCGGTGGTTGCGGGGGCTCGTCGCATCCGTCGCCCCGGGCTCGGACCCGCCGCCGCCCTCAAGGAGCAGCAGCATCATCGTCCCCCCGGCGAAGCGGCCCGACCCACACCCACCCGTCCTCCTCCCGCGTCTCGAGCACCGGGATCCCCCGCACGGTCGCCGCCCGGCGGGGCGGAAACACCCGTCGCGGATAGCGGTTCTCCCCCGTGCGCGGGTCGTAGGTGTAGTGGTGGTGCGGGCAATCGATCTCGTCCTCCCACAGCACCCCCTCGTCCATCTCGCGCGACTGGTGGGGACAGATGCGACCGAACGCCACCGGCGTGCCGTCGGAGAGCCGCGTGAGGAGGACGGGCCGCCCGTGCGCCTCACGGCGAACGAAGTGTGGCCCGCTCACCTCCTCCGATCGGGCCACCCGCTCGAACTCCGTCACTGCCCGATGCGTCTGCCAGCCGTTCCCGCAGCAGCCGCAGCGTCGCGGTGCGGTACCCCCCGGCGCTGACCGCCGCCACCCGGGCCCGCTCGTCCGGGGCCGTAGGCGCCAGCGCCACGGCGGTCCATTGGCCGCAGGTGGGGCAGCCGTAGTCGAGGCGGACGGTGTAGGTGGTCGCCCCCACGTCGAGGGACTGCCACTCCCGGCCCTTGCGGCGGATCCGCACCGCGCACCTGCCCGTCAGCCGGAGACCGTCGGTCAGCCGGCCCCCACGTCCGCGGACATGAAGCGGCTGACGTACGGCGACGCACCCGGGGCGCCGCGCCGGAAGTGGCCCGACGGGCCTTCGCCCAGGAACTCGGAGAACCACGCCTCGTGCTCGATCTCCTCGTTGAGGATGGCCAGCGACAGCTCGTAGGTGCGGTGGTCCTTGCCGGCCGTGTAGTTGCAGATGTCGGTGTAGGTGCGGATCGCGCAGCGCTCGGCCTCGACCAGCACGGTGAGCAGGTCACGCAACGACTCGCCCTGCGAGGCGGGATAGGCCCCGAAGTCGGTGGTGGGCGCCTCGCCCGCGCGGCGGGAGCCGACGTCGCCGCCGAGGCTGTCGGGCAGGTAGGCGTCGGGGCAGCCGGCCTGATCGGCGAAGTCGCGGATGTCGTCGTTGAGCTTGCCGCCGAGCTCGTAGATGCGCGGGACGAGGGCCTCGAAGTGGTTGCGGTCCTCGATGCGGGCGTCCTCGATGATCTCCTTCATCCCCTCGCCCTCGAGGCCGATCGCGTTGGCCCGGAGGATGGTGTAGTAGTAGAAGGTCGTGAACTCGGCGCCGGCGGCGGCGGTCAGCTTGGTCAGCAGCGTCGGCACGTCCAGTCCCGACTGCTCGACCATCTCTCGTGCGACTCGGCCCATGATGGTCCCCCTTCTGTCCAAGGCTTCAAGACTTAGCTTCGACCCGAACTTAGAATGAGTCAAGACCTGAACCCGTTGGAGATCTCGAGCGTTGCGCTCCTGCCGTCGTCCGCGACGTAACTTGGTATGACGCACCAGGGAGGACGCGCCATCAGCGATCTGCTCGAACGTTTGCGAACCCGAGGCTGGCGCCTGACACCTCAACGCCGGGTGGTGGCGCAGGTGCTGGCGGGCGACCACGTACACCTCACCGCCGAGTCGGTGCACGCCCTCGCCACCGCGCTGCTGCCCGAGGTCAGCCTGGCCACCGTGTACAACACGCTCAACGAGCTGGTGGCGATGGGCGAGGTCAACGAGGTCACGGTGAGCGGCGGGCCCAAGCGCTACGACCCCAACGTCACCGAGCATCACCAGCACCTTGTGTGCATCCACTGCGGCGACCTGCGCGACGTTCAGCCCTTGGGCGAGGAGGACCTGCGGCTGCCGCGGCGCCAGGGCCACGGCTACCGGGTCCTCGACGTCGACATCGTCTTCCGGGGGCTGTGCCAGCGCTGCCAAGACGAGCGATAATCGCCAGAGGCAGTTCCCGCACGGAGGGGGGAGACCGATGGGCCGCGACGACGACCCTGGCTACGACAGGGTCACGGACCAGACCCGGAAGTTCGAAGAGCAGGACGAGCAGGTGTTCGCCGGGGCCGGCCGCGGCCCCACGCCCGATGAGGCGGCGGCCGCGGAGCGGGCCGCCCCGGTCTCGGAGCGCACCCGGATCGCGTACCGTGAGATGCTCGACCGGGGCGCGCAACAGCGCGGCGAGGGCCGCATCTAGCGGCGATCTGGTCAGGACGATCCGAACGACCGGTGCGGGCGGACCACGACTTGGCGCTCGACGACCGACAGGCGCGGCTCGGCCGCCAAGACCGGTGGGACTTCTCGGATCTGCACGCCCTGTACGTCAACTGCACGCTCAAGCGCTCGCCCGAGGTGTCGAACACGCAGGGGCTGGCCGATCTCTCCATGGAGATCATGCGCAGCCAGGGCGTGACCGTGGACCGGGTGCGCGCCGTCGACCACGACATCGCCGTCGGCGTGTGGCCCGACATGACCGAGCACGGCTGGGCCAGCGACGAGTGGCCGGCGCTGTTCAAGCGGGTCATGGCGGCCGACATCCTCGTGCTGTGCACGCCGATCTGGCTGGGCGAGAAGTCGTCGGTGTGCACGCACGTGATCGAGCGGCTCTACGGCAACTCCCACCTGCTCAACCAGGCCGGCCAGTACGCCTACTACGGCCGGGTCGGCGGCTGCCTGGTCACGGGCAACGAGGACGGCATCAAGCACTGCTCGATGAACATCCTCTACTCGCTGCAGCACCTCGGTTACGTCATCCCGCCCCAGGCCGACGCCGGCTGGATCGGTGAGGCCGGGCCGGGTCCGTCCTACCTCGACCCGGGCTCCGGTGGTCCCGAGAACGACTTCACCAACCGGAACACCACGTTCATGACGTGGAACCTGCTGCACCTGGCCCGGATCATCCACGACGCGGGCGGCATCCCGGCCCACGGCAACCAGCGCTCCGAGTGGGACGCCGGTTGCCGCTTCGACTTCCCCAACCCCGAGCACCGCTGAGCGTCGAGCGCGTTCTCGGTACAGGAATGGCCGCCCTCAGCGACCATTCCTGTACCCAGAATGCCAAGTCACGTCGGCCAGCGGGCATGCGGTGGGGCGAATCGGCAGCCGGAACGGCGGGTCGAGCGGTGCCGGGGCCCCGGTACACTTGACGGGCTGCTTGACAAGGGGCTGATCGGTTTCGACGTCGAGACCGGAAGTCGAATCGTGCGACCGGAGTTGCTCAGACTCCTTAAACGGGGCACAAACACAACTGCCGATGAGCAGTACGCCCTCGCCGCCTGATAACCCAGGCGAACGAGAGCACCAGCGACCAGTGATGGCACGCGGGGCCTGATCACCGCAGCCCGGCAACAGAAGCGGTGGTTGACGGCGGGAAAGACCGCTGGCGGCGGGAAAGACCGCTGACTTCAGGGAAAGACCTGGCGGCGGCCTCCTCCGCGAGGCCCACCGACCCGGCGGTGCGGCAGCCGTAGAGCCGTAGATCTCGGGAATGGTCGTAGCGCGGTCGGCAACCGCTCGGCGGACGGGGGTTCGATTCCCCCCAGCTCCACTACCGGCTCCAGGAGGCTCCAATGGTCTCGCTGGAAGCACCTGAGCTGGGATGTCTCCCCAAGAGGCTCCACCCCGGTCTACGATTCTCTAGGCGCGTTGCTAGCTGGGTTGCTAGTAGACGATCTAACCCCCAGGGGGTATAAGCGTCGAGATCGAGGTGTTGCGATGGCAGGGAGACGACGGGGCAAGCGTGCCGTGACACCGGACGGCACGGTCACCGTCCACGGGAAGAACGCGAACGGAGAGGGGTCCGTCTACCGGACCAAGGACGGGCGCTGGGTGGCGGCGTGGTCGGAACCCGGCCGGAAGTACCCGCACCAGGCGACCGGCAAGACCCGCGACGAGGCCATCCGGCGGCGTTCGGAGCGACGGGCGCAGCCGCCACCGAGCCGGGGGCAGACGCTCGGCGAGGTGGCGGACTGGTGGTTGCACAACGTCTACAAGACCCGGGTGTCCATAGACACGTGGCACAAGGCCGAGGAACGCTTGCCTCGGATCAAGAAGGAGTTCGGGCACCTTCTCCCCAGCCAGGTCACATACGACGCCGTGGTCGAATGGCTCGCGGCGTTGCTCGAGGAGTTCAAGCGCGGCACCGTGAAGAACTACCGGCAGACACTGGCGCTCATCTTCGACGATGCCGTGCGACGCGGGCTCGCACAGGGAAACCCGGTGCGTACCACCGATCTGCCGGCGAGGACTGAGTCAGACGGCCGCGCGCTCGACTCCAAGGAGGCGCGGGCGCTCATCACAGCGGCGCAGGACCTGCGCCTGGGCGCCGCCGTCGTGATCCTCTACCTGATGGGTTGGCGCGTGAGCGAAGTGCTGGGACTCGCGTGGGACGACATCGACTTCGAGACCGGCAAGGTGACGCTGCGCCGAGCGTCCGTATACCGCAAGGGCGTTGGACGAATCCTCAAGCCCACCGCGAAGTCCGACGGCGCCCACGGGGAGCACTGGCTGACCCCGACATGCCTGGAGTTCCTGAAGGCCCGCCGGTCGGCTCAGCTCAGCGAGTTGGCGGCCGCCGTGCATCGGGAGACGGTGACCTGCGAGGACCGGCCCGTGGACCTGGTCTTCACCAACCTCACAGGGGGGTTGGTGCAGCGCTACCGCGTCCAGCGCGCCGTCGAGCGGGCCGCTGAGGCCGCCAGCATCGACGCCAATGGGCTTGCGACTCACGGTGGGCGGCGGACGGTCATCACCGTGCTGTGGTCGGAGGGCGACGAGTCCGTGGAAGACATCGCCGAGCTCGTTGGCCACGCCGATCCGAAGACCACGGCGGGCTACGTCAAGAGGCGCGGGAAGCGACCGGAGCGCATCGCCCGACGATCCGCACAGCTCCTCGACCCCGCCGCGTCCCAAGTAGGAATGACGGTCAGATTTGGCCCCGCGTGATGACCTCAGCTGGCCCACCTCGTCACGCTCCGTGAGAGGAAGTAGAGCGTCCTCTCACGAGCAGATCGATGCCGACTCTGTGCGCGTCCGGGTAAGCATCGAGCGACGACAGATCGCCGGTTCCGGCGTGGCCGAGACAGTCTTGGCGACGTCGTTGTGGCGCGATGGATGGCCCAAGCTGGCGTGCGCGGAGTCGTCGATAGAGCGCGTGTCGGTCACCTCAGCTGTTCGCCTATCGCCGTCAGATCGATA
>DASQUK010000107.1:0-6306 GCA_035641315.1 Acidimicrobiales bacterium
AGGCCTTCCTGTTCGGCGTAGCGGTAGAAGCAGGCAACGGTGCACAGCCGGCGGGCGATGGTGGCTCGGGCCCGGCCCAGGGACTCGAGGTGACGGGCGAAGCACTCGATATCGGCGCGACGCGCCCCGAACACCGCCAGCCGGTGTTCGGTGCACCAGGCGACGTATTGGCGCAGGTCGAGCGTGTAGGCGTCGCGGGTCAGCCCGCTGTAGCCGGCCAGGAACCCGGCCAACGCCAACTGCTCGTTGGCGCTGAACAGCTCGTCTCGCGTCGCGACTGCGGTGCTTGTCGAGAGGGGAACGTCCACGGTGGAACCTCCAAGCGTCGAGCCGAGGCTCCAGTGGCCGGGACCGGTCAAGCAGCCCCGGCAACCATCAGAGCCGCCGACGCTACGTCTGCCCGCGAGATCGCTCCAGAGCGGGCAATATGCGCTCGTGCTCAGTGCCGATCAGATGCCGGACCACAACACTTAGTTGGCGGCCTTAGCCGCCGATCAACCGTGTCCAGGGCGGATCTCGACGACCAACCGAGTCTTGCCGTCGAAGTACACCCGGAGGTCATCGGGATCGTGCGATGATGACGACCAGATCGCGAACTGCACGTAGCCGTTGTGTGGTCCACACAGTGGCGTCTTGAGCGCATACCCCATTGTGTGGTGCTTCCAGATGATCCTGTCCGTGTCGAGGGGAGCCTTGAACCAATCGCCGGGCATAAGCACGTCTACCTGTCCGACGATGACAGGGGGATTGAACCCGAAATGCGTGTCTCCACAGGTTCGGAGCGGCGTTGGGTTCTGAGGGGTCCACTCCTGGGTTGTGTACGCGACGGCAGGTGCATCGACGTTTTCGATGTCTTCGACATAGGAGATGCGATCGTCCGGCACTGGGCCATCGAAGACGATCACGAAGTCCTGGGCCCCCTCGCCACCCACGTAGGTTTCGATCTCGTGAATCGACAGTCCTGAACCGCCGTGCTTGGGCTTTGGATTCGCTGTCGTGGGAGCCAGGTAGGGAGATGGGTCGCTTTGCCGGGGTCTCGATGGCATGGCCCCGGCAACAAGGTCGGCCGACGGTTCGTTGCCCACCAGAAGAAAGGCGCCGGCTGGAAGGCACCTGAGAGCAACAGGCCAGGCGAATTTCATGGCGCGTAGAGAACTCTGCGAACGTCGACGACGCAACGGGAGGTTCGGTTCCACGCCCTCTCCTACACCGCCAGATCGAGCGAGGTTCCCAAAGAACGCGGCCACAGTGCCCTGGTAGCGGCCTGTGGCGGCCCAGATCACTCGGCCCTGAGGTGCCGCTACTTCGGGGACCCATCGTCAGCCGTCGGTGACCGTCTGCCCCGCGTGGGCCGGCCATCTCGATTCCACCGCGCCAGAACTGCCTGATCGGGCACCGCGGCGTTATGTACGGACGATGCGGCGGGCGAGGGGTGCGCGGTTCGGGCAATCTGGCGCGCGGTTGTCACGGTCGTTTGGTGTCAGCGACGGTCGGCGTAGGCTCCCCGGTTGATGACTCCCGGCGAGATGCGCTCATGCCTCACGATGGGAACTCGCCGCGGCCACCTGATCGTCCAAGGAGCATGCGCCTGACTGTTGTCTTGCTGCTGATAGTCGCAGCGACCGCGTGCGGCCGCGGCGAGGAGAGCAGGGCGGGCCGCGACACCGAGTGGGAGACGTACACGAGCGACATCGACGAAATCGTAGTCAGCTATCCGACAACCTGGCGCCGAGCCGAGGTTCCGCTGGCCGCTGCCCTGGTGGGCCATCAGGTCGAGGTCCTTGGACTGGCTACCGGCGAGCTGCCGCAGGCCGAGCGCGGGTGTTCACCTTATCCGTGGGCTGCGATGCGAGCGTTGCGTGCCAGGGATCTCGTCTTGACCCTCCATGTCTGGGAGAAGATGGGCAGCTTCGACGAGTTGGCCGAGAACGGCGGCGGGCGGCTCGGACCGAAGCCTGACGATCCGCTTGACCAGCAACCCTTGCGTGCAGAAGAGCTGCCCGGGGGGTGCGCTGTTGATGGGGTGGAAGTGCGGGAGGTGGACTTCCTGGCCCACGGGCGGCGCTACACGGCCTTCCTCGCCCACAGCGCCAACCTGAGCGAACAGCGGCGACGGGAGCTCCGCACCGTCTGGTCGAGCCTGACGCTGCGGCCGATCCCTACGCCAGATGAGTCCGCGGCCATCGGCCAGCCGTACTGGCACATGCTCTTGACCCACTGCGGGATCGTCGGAGCCCGGTTCACCGGCCGCGACTGGGTAGCCGAGCCCGTTCTCGACGACGGAAACGGCAACCCACCTCCGGGCTGGGGGAATCCCTTCCAACCGGGCGTCATGACGCTGACGAGTCAAGATCACGCCGAGTTCGAAAGCCGCGACGGACAACTCGAAGCGACATTTCGACCTCGCACACCCGCCGATCCACCAGCTCAGCCCTGCGAGTAGCCGGGTCCCGCAGCGGCGGACCCGAGCGAGGGAGGACGCGCCCGAACTGCCGCTCGGCGTGCGCGGCGTTCGGTGCTGCCGCCGAGCAGACGGCGTCCGCTCTGTTTCGGGCATTACGCGCTACTGCGCGTCGAACCAGGCACCGAGCTCACGCCCGACGTCGTTGAGGTCTCCGAGCGGGTAACGCAGCCTCGCCGTCGCAGACCAGGACGGCTCCCAAGGGCGTGGCTGAAGGGTGACCGCCAACGTGACGTCCCCGAGTGAGTCACAGGACGCGTCAACGCATAGCTCGTTGGCCAGCGATCTCCATCCGCGTGATCCGTCCCACGCATGCGGAGCGGTCGACAACTCGATGAGGAAGTCACTCAGCCGGATGTCTTCGTACTCAGTGACATCACCACGTTGACGAACTGGCTCGGCCTTCACCCCGTGGTCGCCTGCCAGCGACTCGACCGTGGATGACGCGTCGAGTCCACCGCCTCGTAGTTCGACCGATACGAGCGTCAACTCATCGCCGTGCGGCCGTTCCTGAGCGACGAACCGCACCTTCACCGCGTCCGTCGTCCCGAACTCGAATGACCCGACGTCGCTCACGTTGGCGATCGTACGGCTCGCGCCCATATCTGCCGATCCGCGGCCGCCCGTCCGACGGGCCTCAGCGTGCGTCCCTGTACCGTTCGTGTGTCGTCCGGCGCAGCTACGGTGACGGTGATGGCGAAGCAGCGAGCGCCCACGCCTGAGGATCGGGCCAAGGCGATCGGGGTGGTTCTGTCGGGTATCGCCGACGACCTGGAACTCGGTGAACTGGCTGAGCGGCTCGCCCCGCTGCACCCGGAGAACGACACTTTCCCCGGTGAGGTCCTGCTCGAGCTGGCCGCCGACGCCATCGACGAAGCCGGTGTGACCCGGGAGCAACCGCTGGAGTTCGAAGGCATTCGCAAGCGCCACCTCCCAGAAGACCGGGCTCACACGAAGGCGCAGCACCACAAGGCCGAGTACGCGTTGCGGGCGGCGGCGATGATCCGGGCAGGGTTCGATCCCGGGTTGCTCGACGAGGTGATCTGGTGGCGCACCGATGACCTGTGGTTCTGGGCGCTCGAAGCCCTGGTGATCTACGTGCGGGCTGCAGCCGAACATGCCGACGAAGGCGTTCCGTTGATCTGTGGGCGGATCGCCAGCTGCCACGATGTCGAACTCGCAGCGGTGACCTGACCCCGACGCTCAGATCACTCGTCTGCCGGCGCACAGAAGGGCAGTGCGTTCGCGGTGGTTCAGACGAGGCGCGGCGTGAGTACCGTGCTTCACCAGCGTGGGCCATGTCACGGGCCGCCGGGATCGGGACATCGTGGGTTCGTCGTGACGCTAGCTTGACGGCACGCGGTCGAATCGATCGTTGTCGAGGTTCGGACCGTGTCGTCAGTTGGGCCGTCATCGTCCGTCGAGTTCGAGCGCGACCCAGCCAGGCGCTTCGGTTCGTACCGGTGCACTGCCGACGAACGCTCGGAGTTGCGCCTCGAGCGTTTCCAGCTCCGGCTCGCCGAGTTGACGGCTCCACCCAGCGCGGAGCTCGTCCATGATGCCCTCGCCCGTCCTTATGACGTCGAGGCCGAGCGGCGTGACCTCGATCCGCTTCCGGCGCCGATCGATCGGATCCGCCTCCCGCGCGACGTAGCCGCGTTCGAGGAGCGTCACGATCGTCTTCGCCGCCGCCTGCTTGGACACCGCGAGCCTGCGTCCCAGGTCGGAAGCGCTGTCGGCTCCTGCGGCGATAGCTCGCAGGGCGAAGTCGTGGACGGGCCGCACGTCTTCGAAGCCGCGCGCTGCCAGTTCGACGACCGCAGCGTCCACGAGCTTCCGGTAGCTGCCGAGCAGCAGCAGGGCCAGTTCAGGTCCCGAACGCGTCATGCCGGCCACGGTACGCGAGGGCCTGTACAAAGACAACCGGATTGTCTATGTTGGTAGACAACCCGGTTGTCTAGCTTCAGGAGGATCGTCATGGAAACCGCTCTGTCCAGTCCCGCGATCAGCGGGATCTCGCACCACACCGCCAACGTCAAGGGCGCTGAGCTCCACTACGTCTCCGCCGGAACGGCAGGGTCCCCGATCCTGCTCGTCCACGGGTTCCCGGAGAGCTGGTGGGCCTTCCACAAGCTCATCCCGCTCCTGGCGGCCCGCCATCGCGTCTTCGCCGTCGACCTCCGTGGCTTCGGCGACTCCAGCACCGCCGGGACCGAGCACGACAGCACGACCGCCGCGGAGGACCTCCACCACCTCATCGCTCACCTCGGCGTCGGCCCGGTGCACCTCAGCGGCCAGGACATCAGCGGCGGCACGGTCTTCCGCCTCGCGACCACGCATCCCGAGGACGTCCGCAGCTTCACCGCCATCGAGATGGGACTGGCCGGCTTCGGCCTCGAGGGCTTCGCCGACGTCACCCACGGCGGATCGTGGCACATCGGCGTCCTCGCCGCGCCGGGCATCCCCGAGATCCTCTTCGCCGGCCACGAGCGCGAACTGCTGGGCACATGGGCGTTCCCGTCGATGACCGCCGTTCAAGGATCGATCACCGACGACGACGTCGCCGAGTTCGCCCGCACCTACGCCCGACCCGACGGCTGGCGCGGAGCGGAAGGCCTCTACCGATCGATGCTGTCGGAAGGCGACGACATCAAGGCCCTCGCGAGCACCCGGCCCCTGACGATGCCCGTCCTCGCGGTCGGCGCCGGCGGCGGTCCCTTCACGTTCGGAACCGTCTCACAGGTCGCCGCAAGCGACGTCGCATCCGTGCAACTCGACGGCGTCGGCCACTACGCGGCGATGGAGGCACCGGACGAGTTGTCGACGGCAATCCTCGACTTCCTCAACACCGTCGACGCGAGCGAAGCCGCTCGCTGACACAGCGCCTCAGCTCACCGAGTCAAGGAGTCAACCGTCATGCTCGACGACTGAACCGCCCCGGGTGTGGTGGAGGCTCTGGCGCGCTAGCGCACATCTGAACCGCCCTGGATTTGATGGAGGCTCGGTTTACGCAACCTCGTCGGTTCTGGCGGGGTTGGCGAGACGGTAGTGCTCTTCGAACTCGATCGGGGAGATCTTGCCGGTGGAGTGATGGATCCTGGTCGTGTTGTACCAGTGGACCCAGCTGGCGGTCTCTCGTTCGACCTCGGCCCGGGCGGTCCAGCTGCGGGTGGGGTCGTGGTCGATGAGCTCGGTCTTGTACAGGCCGATGGTCGACTCCATGAGGGCGTTGTCCAAGGCGTCGCCGACGGTGCCGATGGAGGGGGCGATGCCGGCGTCGATGAGCGCTTCGGTGAAGCTGATGGCGGTGTATTGCGAGCCGGCGTCAGAGTGGAACACCAGTCCCTTGGAGGTGAACCGGGCGTCGTGGCGGCGGCGGGTGAACAGGGCCTGTTCGAGCGCCGACATGACCAGCGGTGTCGCCTTGGAGGACGAGACACGCCAGCCGAGGATGCGGCGGGAGCACACGTCGGTGACGAAGCTGGTGTACACGAAGCCCTCCAGGGTCCAGACGTAGGTGAAGTCGGCCGCCCACCACTGGTCCGGCCGCGTCGGGGTGTTCCAGGCCCGGCGGATGAGGTCGGGGTGGCGAGCGGCGGCCGGGTCCCGCCGGGTGGTCACGGTGCGGTGCTTGCCCCGGCGTACGCCTTGGATCCCGAGGATCTTCATCAACCGGGCGACCTGGTCGCGGCCGACGTCGTGGCCGGCCTTGCGCATCGCAGTGGCCAGCTTGTCGGCGCCGTAGAGGCTGCGGTTGGCCCGCCAGATGTCCAGGGCGGCGTTGGCCATGTGGGCGTCGTCCCAGTCGGCATCGCTGACCGGGGACGATTTGTGGGCGTAGTAGG
>DASQUK010000108.1:0-3275 GCA_035641315.1 Acidimicrobiales bacterium
GGTCCGGCTCGGCGGCATCGTGAACCGCACCCCGCATCCGGCCGAGCCGGACCTGCTCCTCTCCGGCGGGCCGCAGATGGTCGAGGTCAGCCGAGACGGGAGGCGCGTCTACTTCACCAACTCGCTATACGGGGCATGGGACGACCAGTTCTTTCCGGACGGCGTCGGTGCGTGGATGGCCAAGCTCGACGCCGACGCGGAGGGCGGGTTGAGCATCGACGAGCGCTTCTTCCCCCACGCCGCCGAGTTCCGTGGCTTGCGCGTCCATCAGATCCGGCTCCAGGGTGGCGACGCTTCGTCGGACTCGTACTGCTACAGCTGATCTTTGACGCTCGTACTAGACATCCGCGGCGGCTCCGCCACGCTCGGCGCCATCGCGGGCGAGCGGCCCGATGGCCTCGGGCCCCTGATGTCGAGCCGCTCGCTTGGGAGTGGTTGGATCGCTGGGCGTTCGCGACGAACTTCGCGTACTGTGCCGACCGCTAGGAATCCATCGGGGTCATCTGCTGCATCGGCATGTCCCGGGGAGTTACAAGGCCGGGGATGGCTCCGGGCGCGGTCAGCACGAGCACTCCGACGGCCAGGAGGACAGCTGCGGTTCCGAAGGAGGCGACCCGGCGCCACGGGACGGTCTTCTCGAAGGCGATAAGCCCGGCGACGACGGCCATCCACATGACGCTCATCACCCCCAACGCGAAGAGCGACGCCATGAGGGCCCAACAACAGCCGACGCACCAGGCGCCGTTCTTGGCTCCCATTCGGAGCGCGCCCGAGAAGCCGTCGCGCCAGGAGCCGAGCAGCGTGCCGAGTGGGCTGCGGCACTTGCCGAGGCAGACATCCTTGAACGGCGTGAGCTCGTACACCGCAGCGACGACGAGTGTGCCACCGGCCGTCCATCGGCCAGCCCGATCCCACGTGAACAGATCACCGGAGATCGAGTTCAATGCCACGCCGATCCCGAACGCGACGATGCCGGCGACGGCCCACGTGAGGAGGTAGCCAGCCGCGAACAAGAGCGGCGACAGCGGTGAGCGCTGCCTCGTCATGCGCGAGTACAGCGCAACGGTCGGCGCGACCGAAGGGAACATCATCGCGGCCATCATCACGACCCAAACGCCAAGGAACCACCCGAACGAGCCGAGACCCGTCCACGGCCCGTTGTCCATCCCCCGCATCCGGTCGCCCGTCCACCACCAGCCCAGGGCCGCGACGGCGAACAGCAGTGCGACGAGGCCCAGCCGCGCGCGCACCGCGGACAGCGCAGGACCGAGCCCCCCGCTCGCCGGAAGGCTTGCCGGCGCCGCGGCGCTCATCGCATCAAGCGGCCCAGGAGAACTCGGACGTCGAGAGGCCGGTCTTGCCCTCGTACTGGATCCCGAAGGCGTTAATGCGTGACCGCTTCGCCTCGGCCATCGTGAGGTTCGAGGCGACCGGATGGAACATGCCGTCAAATCGCACCGGCTGGCCGGTTTCGATGCCGAACGGCACGATGTCCTCGATCTCAAACTCGACCGCGTCGCCGATGCGGACGGTGTGATGCACGCCGTCGTCGACGACCTCGATCGGTGCCCGCTCGGCGCCGAGCATCTCGCCCACCAAGGGAGCCAGCGCGGCCATCGGCCCGCCCAGCTGCCCGCTGAACACCTGCAGCAACTTGTCGAATTGCTCGTCGGTCGCCTGCGCGTCGATGAACACGCCCAGCCGCCAGTTCCCGTCGGTCATGACCTTCGGCGTGTCCGCGATCGCGGCCACCTTCAGCCCACCGATGTCCGTGCCTTCGATCTGACCCTCGCGGATGTTGAACACGAGGGTGACCCGACAGAAGTCGTAGGTGGCACCATGGTCGAACGAGAGGTTGCACGGGCACATCAGCTCGCACGAACACGTCTCCACGTAACTTCCCGTCAGGTTCCACGCCATCGAACGCCCCCTTTCGAGAGGGCGAGTCTCCCGCCCGGGCGACGACGCGTCAACAGACCGACGCCGGAAGCCGGTGACATCCAACCGGGTGCCACGGCCGCCAATCGTCCGATCGATGCTTCTTCGTGGGTGTCCAAGATGATCGGGCGTCGATGGCGCTCATCGCGTTCTGCGCGCGATCTTCTACGCCGGCCCTGCTGAGGATCTCCGCCACTCGTACCGCCGGTGCGCGGCTCTGCGCGACCATGCGAGGAAGTCAATAGCGTCGCCCGCTGTGACGGAGAAGTCGAACGATGGTGAACGCTCCGTCAGCCCGTCGAGGACCTCGCTGGGCGGATCCCTGACGTCGCGCGGCCGTAGCCGGCCAACCGGTGTCCGCAGTGGACGTTCCTTCCTATGTCCTCAAAGTACCGTACGGCAATGGTCGCGAGCGACGAGTAGCGAACGCTCAGCGTGGCTGGCCACCACTGCCCTGGGAGTCGCCTCCTCCCGGCGTTACCTGTGTGAGAAGCGCCGGGCAAGGTCCTGTGTGCGGGGGGTGCTCCGGGCCGCTGGGTGTTGGTCAAGGTGGAGCGCCCGGAGCGAAGCGAGGACGTACGACCTTGACCAACCCGAGGGCCGGTGCAGACTTGTCGTGGGGCCGGTCGGCGGCGTGGGGGCTCCCAGCGTTACCTAGGTGCTCGACGGAGCATGTGCCGTCGGCGACAACAATCGTGATCGGGTGTCCCCCGTTGGGTGGGAGCGCGGTCGCGTCAGTGTTTCGAGGCCGTCCAGCACGGATGCTGGCGGGCACGCCGGTTGCGGGAGCTGACCGCGGGTGGCCCTGATGTTGGGGTGGGCGGTCCCGACTGTCGCTGCCGGCCGTGTGGCTCAGCCCGGTGTGGCGTAGACGAGCTCGGGGTCGACGTTGCGCAGCACGTGGTAGCAGCGCCGAGCGAGCTTGCGGGCCACCGAGATGGCGGCGATCTTGCCGTCGTGTCGGGCCTTGAGCGCCGCGTAATAGTCGTGGTCGGGACTGCGCAGATGCGAGGAGTTCTTGGCCGCCTCGTAGAGCGCCCACCGCAGCGTCTGGGGTCCCTGGCGGGACAGGTAGCCGCCGGCGCGGCGGCGATCCGAGGCGTCCACGGTCACGTCCAGGCCAGTGTGGCGCACCGCTTGCTCGGAGCGAGAGAAGCGCCGGCAGTCGCCGAGCTCGGACCACACCGCGACCGCTATCAACCCACCAATGCCGTACTGGGCGTCGACCAGGGCACGACACGCCGGCTGGCGGGCACCGAAACGTTGCAGGTCCCGCTTCAGCGGCAGCGCCTCGGCGTCGGTGGCATCGATCATCCGGTAGCCGACGGCGATCCGCT
>DASQUK010000109.1:0-2411 GCA_035641315.1 Acidimicrobiales bacterium
AATCCGAACGCTCGAACCTACGGACGACACAACGCGCATACCAGGCTCGCTGCGAACGGCAAGGCCGAGCAGGTGTCGGACCCTCGGCATGTCTGCCCCCTCAGGGCCTAAGTGACTGCCGACCAGACTTCCCGGCGCTCCGCATGTCACCGTACCCTGCCCGAGTCCGGCCTCCACCGGTGAGGCGAGTGGAGGAAGAACCACAGTCGCCAAACCGGCACGAGCCACCCGCCCAGCCCAGCCGGTCGTCGCTGGCTGGGCTCGCCTCGACCTCAGCTACCGGTGTCGAGCACGGCGTGATTTGGGCGGCCACTAGCGCTCCTGACACGCTCGCCGGCCCATCGCGGCGGCGCGGCGGCGCCTCCAGGTCGCACACCCTGCCGGTGGCCCTCCGGTCGCCCGACGCTGTTCGACGTACTCGGCGTAGGTCTCGATCGTCCGTGGGTCCGTCGCCATTGCTGCGTCTCCGGCCGGGTAATAGCGGTCATCTGGGCGCGCGGGTCTCGCCGAGGCGGCCGAGGACGCTCCAAAGACGTCGAGCCAGGCTCGCTTCGATCGATACGCCGGCGAGGCAGGCGGCGAGGGCGACGGCGAACACCGTCCCCAGCACCGTGAGACCGGCGCGCGTGCTCGACTGGAAGACGACCGGCACCAGCGCGCCCACCACCCACGCAAGCTGGAAACGCGTCTCGAACCGGGCGAAGAACCGGCCCCGCGCAGCGTCGGGTGCGTCGCGCTGGAGGATGCTGTCGAACGCTTGGCGCCCGACGTTGGCCCCCAAGCCGACCGCGAAGCTGGCGACGAGCACGCTGACACGGCCGACACGCCACGCGCTGTAGAGCGTGGCGACGCTGGCGAGTAGCAGCGCGGCGGCGAACAGCTGCTCTTCACGGAGCCAGCGTCGCCTGATCGCCGGGGTGAGGATCGTCGCCGCGAAGTTCCCGACACCGAGGGCGGCGAGGGCGGCGCCGTAGAGCCAGACGGGCTCGCTGGCCTGACGGAATCCGAAGGCGATCAGGAAGGTGAGGAACCCGATGCTGGCACGGAAGGTCGTGACGGCCGAGGCGCCGAGGATCACCGGCCGCGTGTGGACCTCTGCTTCGGCTTGGTCGAGCTGCGGGCCTACCGGCTCGTCGACGGGCGGGATCCGCACGGCCAGGGCGGCCCCGGCGAAGTAAACGAGCGATCCGAGACGAAGGACGAGTGGTGCTCCGCCCAGGTGCAGAACTCCTACGGCGGCGGCTCCCGCGCCTGCGCCGGCGACGCTTGACAGGCGTGACAAGCGCGAGTTGGCGGCCACGAGTCCGCCGGGATCGTTGACCAGTCCCGGGACCGCGGTGCTCTTGGCGATCGAGTACCCCTTGCCGAGCACAAGGACACCGAACGCTTCGGGGTAGAAGAAGAGGCTCTTGAGGTCACCCGCGATGAACAGGCAGAGGATGCCTCGAACCAGCAGAGTCAGGGCGATGACGCTGGTTCGTGCTCGGCTGTAGCGGTCGACTAGCGGGCCGATCAGGGGCGCGACGATCGCGAACGGCGCCATGGTCAGGGCCAGGTACAGGATCACACGCGGTCGGGCGGCATCGACCGACACATTGAAGAAGAGCGAGCCGGCGAGCGAGACCGCGAAGAACGCGTCGGCGCTGGCGCTCACCGCATGCACATGCGCGAGCCGGGCAAACGGCAAAGACCCGAAGATGCGCTGCAGCAGCGGTTCGCTCCCCTGTGGACCCCCGACCTCGAACTCCCCGGATGCTACCGAGCAGGCGATACTGTCCGGCCCAAGCGTCACGGGAGGTCATCCTGGGCAGGCTCACACGTCGAGAGGTCGCGCCGTTCTTGGCCGCGGCCATGGCCGTCACACTGGCCGTGGGCTCTTGCGGCTCCGGGAACCCGAGTAAGCACGAGCGGGAGGCCAACGTGTACGCCGTGGTCATCCCGGCGCTCGCACTCAACGAGTCGGCCGATCCTGGCGGTGAGACCGAGGAACTCGAACGGATCGTCTATGCCGGCGCTCTCGACGAGCAGCGTGCTATCTCCCTAGAGGTGCAAGCGGCCGTCGTCGAGATGCTCGAGGACTTCGCCACCATCCGTTTCGTCGACGACAAGGCCGAGGCGATCGATGACACCGCCGACGGTGAGCCCGTCCTGGAAGACGGTGTGCTCGTGCTGCTGGGAGCGGTGCCGACTGGCCGCTCGCTATCAGTCGACGCCGAGCGCTACGTCGACCTGGACGACGACGAGCATTTCCGGATCAGCCTCGAGCGCTCCAACGACGAATGGTCGATCGTCGATTTGGACCCTGTCGGGACGTGAGGTACTGACGACAACGCCTTGGGCCACCCGCCGCTGCTGGTCGGCTTCGCCCAACGCATCGCCGCCGTCCGCATAGTCCGACACCGCGGCCAAGA
>DASQUK010000110.1:0-15253 GCA_035641315.1 Acidimicrobiales bacterium
GTGGAGCGGACGACGGGACTCGAACCCGCGACCCTCACCTTGGCAAGGTGCCCGGACCCGTCCACCCGGTGCTGACGAGTCGCCTGACGTGGTGCTCCGTCCAGCGACTCGTCCACCCAGTGTGATCAGGTCCGTGCCGTAGTCGACTGGCCTACTGCGAGGCCCGCAGCTCCCGAAGGAACCGCGCGCGTATGTCATCGACTGTCACCGTAGCCGTCCGGTCTGCGCGGGGACTCAGGGCTGGATGGTGAGCTGCCAGCGAGCGTCAGCCCGGCTGGTGACGGCAGCCGCGGACACACGACCCGACTGGTCCTGCACCGCAACGCGCATCCCGATGGTGAGTTCTTCGTCGCCGTCAAGCTCGGCGTCGTGGACGTAGGCGCGTCCGGCGATGAGTTCTGCAGGGCCCACTGTGGTGGTGATGCGCAGCATCAGGGTCCTTGGCGTCGTCGAAGTCCCAGGCGGGCACGTGGGCCAGCCAGTCGGCGGCTGACGAGCCGATCACGACCGGCTACGCGATGGTGCGGCCCAACAGGTGGCGGTTCTTGGCGACCGAGCCAGGGAGGATCGCGAAGTGGACCTGGCCGTCATCGTCGACCGCGACGATGCGGACAACCGCTCGACCGTAGCGGTTGCCAGCAAGAAGCATTGCCCCGGGGCGCACGCGGAGGGGTGGCGGGCGTCGGCCAGCGTGGACCAGCCCAGGCCGTCGTCGTCCTGTGCCCCACTCCACGGCGGGGGGCCGCACCTCGGCTCGTCGCCGCCGGGCGTCGCCGTCACGGGGTCGACCAGGTGCGGCCGCCGTCGCGGCTGACCTGCACCGCGACGCGGCTGCCGTCGTGCGCCCCCGCGTACAGGAGATCGGGATCGCCAGGGACGGCTTCGACCAGGGTGGTGCCCTCGGGCGTGTCGAGCGGATCCCAGCTCTGGCCGGCGTCGCGGCTGGCGGCGGCGCCCGTGGGACCGGAGGCGACCAGCAGCTCCAGACCGTCACCGCCCCGGCTCATCCAGGAGGCGGCCTGGAGTCCGGAGTCGACGACCTGCCAGCTTGCCCCGCCTTCGCGGCTCTCGGCGACGCCCACGGCCCCGTCGGCGGCGAAAAGGTGCTGGTCGTCGGCGGGGTCGACGACGATCCGCCCGAAGAACGACTGGCCGGCCGCGGTCGTGCGCATCTGCCAGTCGCCGGGGCCGCCGGTGGAGGCGAACACTCCCGCCGCGGGCGAGGCGCCGTAGAGCACGTCGTCGGTGCCGCCCAGCGCGTGGACGTCGGTGCTCGGCAGGCCCTCGTTGATCCGTGCGAAGGTGCGACCGCCGTCGACGGAGCGGTTGAGGCCGGGGTGGCCGCTGACGTAGACGGCGTCGCTGGTGAAGGTCCAGCCCATGGCGTCGGCGTCGCGCAGCGTCTCGACTTCTTGCCAGGTGGCGCCGCCGTCCGTCGACGCCGAGACCGCCTGGTGGCCCCCGACGAAGACCCGCTGCGGATCCTCCGGGTCCACGACCAGCGAGTGGAAGTCAGCACCGGTGAGGCCGCCGGCGCCGCTGGCGCCGTTGCCGCTGCCTCCGCCCAGCGACGCCGCAACCGCGACGGCGGCGCCGACCACGAGGATCACCAGCACGCCGGCCCACAGGCGGTTGCGGACCAGCCACTCCACCGGCGACGAGGACCGCCGCGGGGCCGGCCGGCGGCTGGACGCGCGAGGCGCAGGTGGGCGGGTGCGCGTCGACCCCCTAGCCATCGGTGGGCTCCCGACGGGCCGGCCCGGCGTCGACTTCGGACCGCAACCGGGCAACGTCGTCGCGCAGCACGCGCAGCTCGTCGTCCGAGGTCGACCCGGCCCGAGGTGCGAGCGGTGGCGCGTCCCTGGGGGTGTCGTGCCGCATGCGGCTCATCACCCACAGCATGGCGGGCATCATCACGGCGCAGCCCAGCGCCGGCAGCGCCACCAGCAACGACTCCATGTCGTCCTCCTCACCCGGGAGTGTAAGTCTCACTCGACGCTACACGATGTAGTAGTTAGCGCCCGCCTCAAGTCCGGTTGTCGGGGTAGTCGAACTCGCGCTGGATCTCATGACCGCGGGTCACGAGGCGCTCCCGCGCCAGCCGGCCGGCGTCGTCGAGCTCGAGCGTGGCCAGGATCTGGTCGCCGGGCAGCCACAGCGTCAGTTTCCTGTCGCCGTCGAGCCGCACGTCGTCGAGGTTGGCGCCCGCGTAGGGCTCGGTGGCGATGAAGCGCTCACCGCTGAGGGTCAGGCGCGCCGGCGTCGCCGCCGATCCGGGGCCGCTGGTCGTCGTCTCGACCACGGTCAGCTCCGGAACCTGGCGCATCGTGTCGACGACCTCGCCCAGCCGGTCGGGGGCGAGCTCCCCGGGTGGCCAGGTCAGGCGGGCTTCGTAGTAGCCGCCGGTCCAGTCGGGCGCGGACGCCGCCACCCGCACGGTCGTGGTCCCATCGGCCAGGTCGAGCGCCTGGGTGAAGCAGCCCGCGCCGCACGGCCGCGGGTCGAGGTCCACCTGGGAGCCGTCGGGGCGCCGCAGGGTCACGCCCGCCTCGGTCCCGCCCAGCGGGCCGGACGGACCGAAGACGTCGACGTCCAGGCGGCGGCTGTCGGAGGCCACCGCAACGTTGAGCTGCCCGGCCAGCCCCGCGTCCCGGACCACGTCGCCGTCGAGCGGCGGCGGCCCCAGCAGCTCCTCGGCGGACGCCGCCGGTACCGGGGGCGCCCCGTTGGCCACCACCCCGGCGAGCACCACAGCGGCGCCCAGCAGCGCGAGCTCGCCGGCCATGAGCGAACGCACGCGCCGCGTGCCGCGCCGGGCCAGGCCCCACCAGCGGGCCGCGGCGGCCGTCCCCACCGCCACCGTGAACAGGCCGGCCTTGGCGGCGACCAGCCGGCCGTACCCGGTCCCCCACAGGTCCGACCAGGTCGGCACGAGCAGCACCGCGCTCACCACCCCGGCCGCCCCCAGCGCCACCACCAGCCAGAGCGCGACCTGGGCGTAGCGGGCAACCAGCGGCAGCCACGGTCGTTGCTGCCGGCGCAGCCGCCAGCCGGCTGCCACCACCACCGCCAGCGACCCCGCCCACGCGGCCCCCGCCGCGAGATGTACGAAGTCCACGAGCCAGCCCAGTGCCCCGTCCTCGGTCGCGCCGTGACTCCGGATCGCCCACACGCCGGCGGCGATCACGGTCAGGGCAAGGGGCAGCCGCCAGCTGCGGCGCAGCCCCACCACGACCAGGGCCACGACCAGCAGGTCGGCGACCACCCACAGCTGCCACGTGCTGCCGCCGGCCGCCGCCAGCAACGCCACCACCGCACCGATCAGGGCCAGGACCAGGCCCAGCCGGGCCGCGCTGTCGCCGGATAGCGCGCCACCCGCACCGGTCTCGTCCGATCCGGCGAGGCCCCGGACGGCAAGGGCGCCGGTGGCCAACGCCAGCCCGGCGACGAACGCCACGCTCGCCGCCACTCCCCAGCCGTCCGTCGATGATGCGGCACGCGCCACTGGCACCGCGCCGGCGACGTCCCCCACGGCGAACGCGAACTCCCCCGCCGACCCGTGACCGTCGACCGCCGACGTCGCCTCCCACGCGACCAGGTAGACGGCCTCGCCGAGCGCCACGAGGGCGACACGCACCTCGAGGCCGGACGTCTGCGGCTCGGCAATCGCGATCTCCCTCCCCTCCGGGCCGCGCAGCCTCACTTGCACCGACGCCGGATCGGGCGCCTCGCTGAACTCGAAGACCAGGACGTCCGGCGGATCGGCCAACCGCTCGCCCTGGCCGGGCGAGGTCGCGACGAGGAAGGCATGCGCCTGCGCCGGACGCGGCGGCGCCATGGCGACGATCGCCACGGCCAGCCCCAGCGACAACATGAGCGCCAGAGCCGCGTGGTGCGCCACCCGTCGCTTGCGGGTGGCCGCGCTCCGTCCGAGCAACGCGCGCACGTCAGACATCGACGACACTCTGTAGGACGGTAAGCGACAATGTCGAACGGACCGTCCGCGCGCCGCCCTGCCCCGTCGCCGTACGGTCCGCGCGCTACATATAACAGGATCCGGCCATGGCCACGACGCGTTGCATATCGGCGCCCCAGGCGAGGAAGGCGTAGGCGGCCACGGTGGCGAGGACGGTGCCAGGGATGTACAGCAAGCCGTGGGCCAGTCGTGACGGTTGCGGCGCCTCGCCTTCGAGCGCGGTGATGCGCTCGAGCAGCGTCTCGGCGCTGGCGAACGCCGCCACCGACGGCGCGGCCATCATCGCCGAGGTGACGCCCAGCAGGGCGTCACGCACGACGCGGCGCGACTCGGGCGCCGGCCCTGCCGCCTCCTCGTCGGCCCAGCGCTCGAGCGTGACCCGCAGGGCGGCAGTGCTGTGCCGCACCGGCGGCAGGAAGCTGACGCTGTGCTCCAGCGCGGTGGCCAGCAGCAGGTAGCGGTCGTGCCCGTGGTCGAGGTGGGCGGCCTCGTGACGGAGCACGGCGTCGAGCTCGTCCCCAGCGAGCGCAGCGACCAGACCCTCGGACACCACGACCTGCCCCCGAGGCATGTCCGGCACGCTCACCGCCACCAGCGCCGCAGTCGGCAGGACTACCAGCTCATAACCGCCGTGGTCGCGGTGTTCGCCAACACACCGCTCGCACCGCAAGGTGCGCCGCTCGTCGACCGCCTGGCGCACACCGGCAGCCGCCGGCCGCGGCCACTGCAGCCGCCACGACCGCAGCGGCCCATCCCGCGGCCGCGCCCCCCGGCACCAGTGGCCCCAGCATCCGCTCGCACAGTGACGCCAGCAGCGGCGCGCCAACGGCCCGGAACACGGTCGGAGCGGCGTAGAGCACCAGCGTGAGCTCCACGACCGCGGCACCCCCGGCCAACGACACCGCGCACAGGTGGGCCCACTCGCTGGGGGCCACACGCCGGCCGAGCGGGCGCGCCAACCCCGGCAAGGTCAGGAGGACCACACCAACGCTCAGCAAGACGAACAGCACGACCCTCCCCCTCAGCTCCCGCGCCGGCCGGCCGCCCCCAGGTACCGGCGGAGTTGCGCCCGATCGGCCGCCGGCAGCGACTCGACGAACCGGGCCAGCGCGGCCGGCCGGTCCCCGACCTGGGCAAGCATCTCCTGCATCCGGTCCGCCGCGTGCTCCTCGCGGCTCCGCACCGGCCGGTAGGCGTAGGCGCGACCGTCGCGTTGGCGCTCGAGGCGCCCCTTCTGCCACAGGCGCACCAGGATCGTCATCACCGTCGTGTACGCCAACGGTCGCTCGGCAGACAGGACCTCCTGCACCTCGCCCGGCGTCAGCCACCCTTCCCGGTCCCACAGGGTTTCCATCACCGTCGCCTCGAGCTCACCCATGGGCAGCCGGACCACAACGCACCTCCCTCGGTCGGCGATCCTGGGCGAGCAGGCTAGCCGGGCATCTACCACACCGTGTCGTTTCTGCTGCCCGGCGACCGTCGAGATCGCCTTAGCGGGCGGCGTCGAGTTCCGGCCGTCCGGCCAGCTCCATGTCGGCCACGGCGGCGGCAATGCCGCCGGCGCTGGCGGCGTGGATGGCCTGCGCCGCCGGGAAGGGCATGGCCGGCCGCCGCGCCATGTCCCCGGCCGCGAACACGCCCGGCACGCTGGTCTGACCGAAGTCGTTGACCTCGATCGACCCGTCGTCCTCGAACGCTTTGCAGCCGAGCTGGGCTGCGAGGTCGCTGCGCTGGCGGGTGGGCGGGCGGAGGAAGATCGCGTGGCGCTCCAGCGGTGAACCGTCGGCGAAGACGACCCGTACCCCGTCGCCGCCGTCCAGGCGTGTGATCGGTTCCTCGCGCAGATCGATCCCGCGTGCCGACAGGCGGGCCCGTTCCTCGTCGGGCAGGTCGGCCGACCCGTTGGTGCACAACGCCACGTCCGGGCTCCAGCCGGTGAGCTGCACGGCGTGGAAGGCGGCACCGGGCCCGGAGTCGATAACCGCCAGCTGCTGATCGCGGCGCTCGAAACCGTCGCAGTAGGCGCAGTGGAACGCCGAGCGACCCCAGATGTCCTCGAGGCCGGGGATCGCGGGTAACTCGTCCACGACCCCGGTCGCCAGGATCAGCTTGGCCGCGTTCTCCTGGGCGCCGTCGGTGAGACCCACCGTGAACCGGCCGTCGTCGGCCCGTGCGGTGGCGACGGCGGTACCCGGTCGCAGCTCGACGGTCGCGTAGCGGCCGAGCTCGTCCACTGCGATGCGCCGCAGCTCGGCGGGGTCGATCCCATCGCGGGACAGGAACCCGTGGACGACGCCGGTGACAGCGTTGCGCGGTTCACCGCTGTCGCACACCAGCACCCGGCGACGCGCCCGTCCGAGCACGAGGGCCGCCTGCAAACCGGCAGGGCCGCCGCCCGCGATGATCACGTCGAAGCCCCGGGGATCGTCGCTCATGTCGTGTCTCCTCGTTCCGAGTCGCCGCCGTCACGCCGCCCGCGTCGGCGGACCATGCCGACCACCATCGGCACGCACATCAGCGCCATCATGGCCACGCAGATGAGACCAACCGCCAAGACTGACCAGGTCATCATCGGCTGCCTCCTTCGGCCGCAGGCTGCGTCCTTGAACCTCGGTTCACGTCACCGGGGCCTGGCACACATCCGCGGCGAGCGGCTGCCGGCGGACCCGCGCTCACCAGCGTGCGTCCGCCGGCGTCCGTGCGTCTTCCGGTGTCTCGGCGCGCTCGGTGCGGGCCGCCGCCTGGGCGCGCCGCCAACCGATCACGCCGGCAAGGACCGTCCCGCCCATCATCACGGCGCACATCAGCGCGGGCAGCAACGCCAGTCCAACCAGCCACTCCATGATCACAGCCTCCTACTAGTCGCCGATAGTAGAACTACTCCGATTAGTACTATGCTGTGATCGTAGGATCAAGGGGATGTGACCGGCGCCACGGTGGAACCCACGGCGGACGACCAGGAACGCGATCCCCACCCACGCCGCCATGCAGACGGCACCGCCCAACACACCGAGCACCGTCGACCCGGTGCCACCGAACAGCGGGCCACGCCCGTCGGATCCCTCGCCCATCATCGCCATGCCGGCACCAGCGGTGGTCACGGCCAAGACGAACGCGCTGCTGAGCAGGCCCAGACCCGCGACGGTCACCGCACTCGCCCACCGCGGCACCCGGGCCAACGACGGCTCCCGGCCCGACTCGAGCTGCTCGACCCGCATCGCCAGGAACTCCGAACCACCTACGGCCGCCGCCGCGCCGAACGACGCCCACGCCGGCCGTTCCAACGCCTGGTGCAGCGCGGCCGCCAACGGCCGGCCACCCGCGGCGTCGATGGCCCGGCGGTCGGCGGCGAGCTCCCGACCGGCTAGGTAGCGGTCACGGAGGTGCCCGAGGGCCGGAAGGAAGAAAAACGCCGCCGGCGCCGCCCGCGCCACCATCACCTTCAGGGTGTCCCAGTTGCCCACGTGGTAGCGCTCGTGATGCAGCACCGCCGCCAGCTCCTCGGGGCTCAGCGCGGCCACCAGCCCCCGGCTCACGACGACCCGCGGGCGCACCACTCCGTAGGTGAAGGAGAACCGGTCGCGATCGTCGACCACCTCGACACGCCCTGCCAGCCCGACGCGCGCAGCGACGTCGGCCACGTCGGATGCGGGCGTGACCATCCGGTCACGCAGACCGGCCCCCAGTGCCCGTGTCGCCCGCACCTGGCGGCGCACCGACAGCAGTGCCACCACCGTTCCCGCCGTGACCAGGCCGAAGAACACGACCGCGGCGCGCAGGTCCTCGCCGCCGCGGTCCAGGCCGCCCCACCCCTCGGTGACCAGCCGGTAGCCCGCCAGCGACAGCACACCGCAGCCCAGCGCACCCAGCAGCACGTAGGGCACCAGCGCGGCGGCCACCAACGCGAAGAAGCTGCGGTTGGCGCTGTCCAGCCGGGCCACGCGTCCAGTCACCGCTCGTCGCGCAGCAACCGCTCCAACCGCCGGCGCAACTCGGGATCGGCGCGGGCCTCGTCCACGAACCCGGCGATCGCCGCATCCCCGAAATCGCGCACGACGCCCCGCACCGCGATCGACGCGGCGTCGGGCACGGCCGCCTCGTACACGTACCCACGCCCGTCGCGCTCGCGCCGCAGGATCTCCTTCTCCGCCAGCCGCGCCATCACCGTCATCACCGTCGTGTACGCCAGCGGTGGCCGGCGCCCCTCGTTCAGCCGATCGAGCATCGCCCGCACGCTCATCCGCTCGCCGGTAGACCACACGACCTGCATCACCTCGGCCTCCAGCGGACCGAGCACCCGGGACAGATCCTCACTCACGCCTCGAAACTACTACCGCCACATCGTAGATGTCGAACCGCTCACGGTCGGCGAGCGACGCCGATGACGTGCGGGGCGACCGGCGCAACCGTCAACGATGGTCGGAACGTGAAGCGACGCGCGGTCTCGAGATCGAAGCCTGCCGCTGCAATCGCGGCGAGCGTGTCGCGGCTCGCGTGACACCCACCGCCGAGGTAGGGCCAGACCACGTCCACGACACGCTGGAAGCGTGCGAATCCGGGCGTGTCGGCCCGAACGTGCTCGAAAAACCGCAGCTCGCCACCGGGACGGATCACCCGGCGCAGCTCCGCCAGGGCCGCCCCCTGGTCCTCGACCGAGCAGAGCACCAGCGACGCCACACCGACATCGCAGCTGCCGTCGTCCAGCGGCAGGCAATCGGCGACGCCGTCGAGCACCGTGACCGACACGGGCGCCGATGCGGCCGCCTTGGCCGCGAGGTCGCGCAGGTATGGCTCGGGCTCGACCGCGACAACCTCGCTGACACTCGACGGATAGTGGACGAAGTTGGCCCCAGTCCCGGCACCGACCTCCACCACCCGCCCGCCGATGCCGGCCAAGGCCTCGTCGCGGTGTTCAGCGGCGCCCTTGGCCTCGAACGCCTTCGCCATGCGGGCGTACAGGCGGGCGAAAACCGGATGGTGCACCTTCGACGTCTTCGACTCGGCCACCAACGATCTCCTACTCCTACTAGCCGGACGTAGTATCTACTAGACGTCAGTAGTGTCGTGGTCTGCGGCGTCGAGGTCAACGGCCTGCGACGTGCCGTGGGTCACGATGCCAGGTCACGGGGGTGGATCCCATGGACGACCCCAGCACCACGGCGGGCCGGCTCACCGTCGACGAGCTCGCCAGGATGACGGCCACGCCGGTCGACATGCTCCGCGCCTGGCAGCGACTCGGGCTCCTCTCGAGTCGGAGCGACGCGCTGTCTGCCCTGGATGTGGAGCGGGTCCGTCTCCTGCGGTTCGTCGAGGGCCGCGGCGTCGACGCCGAGACGGTCGCCCGGGTGTCCGAGGCCCAGGGCGATCTGCTCGGTGAGTTCGTCGATTCCCTGCTGGGCGAGCATCGGCCCGGTCCCCTTGTGCCCCTCGCCGACGCCGCGGAGGTGGCCGGGCTCGATCCCGCTCTGCTCGAGCGCCTGTGGGTGGCGGCGGGGCTCCGGGAGCAGCACCACGCCGACCCGGACGACGTCGAGGCGATGCGCTGGCTGGGCGCCACGGTCGCCGCCGGCTTGCCCGCAGACGCCCTGGTGCAGATCGTGCGGGTGTTCGCCGACGCGCTCGGCCGGGTGGCCGACGCCGAGGCCCGGCTGTTCCACCACTACGTCCACGAGCGCCTACGAGCCGACGGCCTCGAGGGTCGGGAGCTGCTGGCCGCCACCCGTGCCGTCAGCCAGCCGCTCATGGGGCTGATCGAGCCAGCGGTGCTCTACTTCCACCGCGTTGCATTCCGTCGTGCGCTCGGCGAGGACCTGCTGGTCCACCTGGCGGAAGGCACCACCCCTCCTGCCGACGTGCCCGGCGAGATCGAGGCCACCATCCTGTTCGTCGACCTGTCCGGCTTCACGCCACTCACCGAGGCGATGGGCGACGACGCCGCCGCCCGCCTGATGGAGCGGTTCTCGCAGCTGGTCCGCGACGCCGGTCTCCGCTGCCACGGACACGTGGTCAAACAGATCGGCGACGAGTTCATGCTCGCCTTCGACGACCCCGCATCGGCAGTCCGCTGCGGGCTCGACGTCGAAGCCGCAGCCGTCGCCGAGCCCCGGTTTCCCGCGGTGCGGATGGGCGCCCACGCCGGTCCCCTGCTCTACCGCGAAGGCGACTACGTCGGCGCCACCGTCAACACCGCGGCCAGGGTGGTGGCGGCCGCCGGGCGTCACCAGTTCCTGGTCACCGCCGCCATCCGGGCCGCCCTCACCGACGTCCCGGGCATCGAGGTCATCCCGCACGGCGCCCGCGAGCTGAAAGGGATCGCCGGCGGCCTCGACCTCTACGAGGCCCGCCGCGCCCACCACCGTGGACCACACCGCGTCACCGACCCCGTGTGCCTCATGGAGCTCGACCCGGCCGCCGCCGCGGCCCGGCTCACCTGGCGCAGCACCGACTTGCTGTTCTGCTCGGACGACTGCCTCCGGCTCTTCGCCGCCGACCCCGAGCGATACGCCCACGCGTAGCCGTTCGCCCTCTCCGCCCGCGAGCCTCGTTGGACCCCACCCCGGGTGGGATAGGTTGCGCGCGTGAAGCAGAGCCACAAGACCCAGATCCTCAACCGGTTGAAGACCGCGCGGGGGCATCTCGATGCCGTGGTCCGCATGGTCGAGGACGAGGCCTACTGCCCAGAGGTGATGAAGCAGCTCTCGGCGGTGCAGGGGTCGCTGGAACGGGCCAGCCGCCTGGTGCTGCGCAACCACCTGGAGACCTGCGTCGCCGCGGCCATGCAGGCCGGCCGGGTCGACGAGATCGTCGACGAGCTCATGGAGGCGCTGCGCTTCGACCGCATCGCCACCGGTCCCGGCCCCGAACTTGCGCTGACGGCGGCCACGCACGCGGGGTCGCCGTGAGCCCGGGCGCTGGCCGCGTGCGGTCCGTCCCGCCCGTTGACGCACTGGAGGAGATCGAGCTGAGGGTCGAGGGCATGACCTGCGCGTCGTGTGCGGCACGGGTCGAAAGGACGCTGTCCCACCAGCCGGGCGTCGCCAGGGCCAGCGTGAACCTCGCCACCGAGCGGGCCCGGGTGCTCATCGATCCGTCGGTGGGCGGGCTCGACGAGCTCACGGAGGCCGTCGCAACCACCGGCTACCGGCTGGCCCCGACCGACAGGCATGGCGCCGCGGGTCGTGACCGCACGCCCCCGGACGCGCCGGGCGACATCGCCACCGAGGCTGACACCGAGACGCGGACGCAGCGCATGTGGTTGCGGCGGGTGCTGGTGGCGTGGCCGCTGGGGCTGGCGGTGCTGGTCCTGTCGCTGGGGTTCATGGACGAGCCGTGGGCGCGGTGGACGGCGCTCGCGCTGGTGACGCCGGTGCAGTTCTGGGCGGGCGGGCCGTTCCTGCGGGAGGCCGCCGCCCGGGCCCGCCACGTCGAGGCCAACATGGACACGCTGATCGCGGTCGGCACCCTGGCTGCGTACCTGTTCTCGGTGTGGCAGGTCGTCGTCGGCGGCCGCCATGCCGACCACTACTTCGACACCAGCGCGCTGATCATCGCCTTCCTGCTGCTGGGCCGCTACCTCGAGGCGCGGGCCACGCGGCGGGCGTCCCAGGCGCTCCGGTCGCTGCTGGAGCTGGGCGCCAAGCAAGCCCGGGTCATCGGCCCCGACGGCGCCGAGCGGATGGTGCCGGTGGACGAGGTCCGGGTGGGCGACCGGCTGCGGGTACGGCCCGGCGAGAAGATCCCCGTCGACGGGGAGGTCGTCGACGGCGCGTCCGCTGTGGACGAGTCGATGCTGACCGGCGAGTCGGTACCGGTGGACAAGCAGCCCGGCGCCACGGTCGCCGGCGCCACCATCAACACCAACGGGGTGCTCACCCTCGAGGCCCGCGCCGTCGGGGCGGACACCGCGCTGGCGCAGATCATCCGGCTGGTCGACCAGGCCCAGGCGTCCAAGGCCCCGGTGCAACGCCTCGCCGACCGCATCTCCGCGGTGTTCGTCCCCGTCGTCATCGCCGTCGCCCTGGCTACGTTCACCGCCTGGTGGTTGGTCGCCGGCGACGCCACCGGCGGGCTCGTGGCCGCCGTGGCGGTGCTGATCATCGCCTGCCCCTGCGCCCTCGGCCTCGCCACCCCCACCGCCATCATGGTCGGCACCGGGCGGGGCGCCTCCCTGGGGGTGCTCATCAAGGGTGGCGAGGTGCTGGAGCGCTCCAAGCGCGTCGACACCGTGGTCTTCGACAAGACCGGCACTCTCACCCACGGGCACATGACCCTCACCGACGTGGTGCCCGGCGACGGCGAGGACGAGGCCACCGTGCTCGCCCGGGCGGCAGCCGTCGAGGACCCCTCCGAGCACCCGGTCGGCCGGGCCGTGGTGGACGCCACAAGTGCCCGCAGCGGCGTGGTCCCGGCGGTCGAGGAGTTCGCCGGGCTGCCCGGCCTCGGCGTGCGGGGTCGCGTCGACGGCACCACGGTGCACGTGGGGCGCCGCAAGCTCATGGCCGACACCGGCCTCATGGGCTGCACCGAGCTCGACGCCGCCGCCGAGCGGCTCGAAGCGCACGGCAAGACCGCCATGTTCGTCGGCTGGGACGGCCGCATCCGCGGCGTGCTCGCCGTCGCCGACACCCTCAAGCCCGGCGCCGCCACGGTCGTCGCCGAACTGCGCGCCCTCGGCATGAACGTGGCGGTGATCACCGGCGACAACCACCGCACCGCTACCGCCATCGCCCAACAGGTCGGCATCGACCGCGTGCTCGCCGACATCCTGCCCCAGGACAAGGTGCACGAGGTGCGCCGACTCCAGGCCGACGGCCAAGTCGTGGCCATGGTCGGCGACGGCGTCAACGACGCCCCCGCCCTCGTCCAGGCCGACCTCGGCATCGCTATCGGCACCGGCACCGACGTCGCCATCGAATCCTCCGACATCACCCTGCTCTCCGGCGACCTCGACGGGGTACCCACCGCCATCCGCCTGTCCCGCCGCACCTTCCGCACCATCCTGCAGAACCTCGGCTGGGCCTTCGGCTACAACATCACGCTCATCCCCGCCGCCGCAGTCGGACTGCTCAACCCCATCCTCGCCGGCGCCGCCATGGCCCTCTCCAGCGTCTCGGTGGTCACCAACAGCCTCCGGCTCTACCGGTTCCACCGCGGAACACCCGCCGGAACGAGGACATCACCGGCCACGGCCTGAGGCGCGCCGCCGTCGGCGAGAGCGCCACCGCGCCCAGGCGTCCCCGATGGCGTGTCCGTGACTCCCGTGCAACCGGACCTGGAGGAGGTCTTCGTGCGCCTCGTGGGGGACGACCGGTGACCACCGCGGCCACGCTGCCGGCGCCGCGGGACACGACCGACCACCCGACCCGCAGCGCGTCGCAGGGCCGGACGATCGCCAACGAGACCGCCAACGGGCTGCGCCTCGTGTGGGCCTACCGGGCGACCCTCCCACCACCGCTGCTCGGCCTGCTGGTCACCTACCTGGTGTTCCAGTACTTCGTGGGCGGCGGCGAGATCCTCGAGGACCTGGTGGCGGACACTGCGCCGGCGATGTTCGCCTACGTCGCCACCTACGTGGCCGTGATGCGCATGGTCGCCGGCATCCTCGAGGAACGCAACGCCGGCACGCTCGAACAGATCCACCTGAGTCCCTTGCACCCGTGGCAGCTGGCAGTCGGGCGACTGGCCGCGGCGATGACCGAGGCCGTGCTGGCCGCCGCGGGGGTGACCGCCATCGTGCTCATCGGCTGGCACATCGACTACCCGGCCAGCTGGCAGGCGTTGGTGCCCTTCGGGCTCCTGCTGTCCGGCATCGCTGGGTTCGCCCTGCTGCTCGCCGCCGCCAGCTTCACCTACCGCGGCACCGGGCACTCGTGCACATCGTCGACATGATGATCCTGCCGGTCAACGGCACCATCGTGCCCACCGAGCTGTTCCCCCGCTGGCTCGAACTGATCGCCAAGCTAGCCCCGACGACCCTGGGGATCGGCGCCGTGCGCCGCATCCTGGTCGACGGCGACTCCCTCGCCGACCTGTGGGGCACAGGGACGCTCGGTTGGCTCGTGCTGCACACCGTGCTGTTGGCAGCCGCCGGCTGGGCCGCCTACCAGTGGCAGGTCGGCCGGGCCCTCCGGGACGGGAGGCTGGGACCATGACCACCGCCGCCGCACCGGAGGCGCCCGTGGCGATGTCGCGGCGCGCCACCGTCGTTGCCATCGGCAACGAGGTCGAAAAGGGTCTGCGCATCGGGTGGGACGAACGCAAGCAGATCCTCCTCGAACTGGCGATGTTCGTGCCCATGTTCCTGCTGTTCGCCGCCGTGGCCGGCCAAGGCGAGCAGATCGTCACCGGCAATTTCGAGTGGAGCTTCGACGATCGCCGCACCGGCTGGCTGCTCGTCGGGTTCGTGCTCGGCATGTTCTTCTACCTTCAGGCCCAAAAGATGTTCTGGCGGCTGCTGGGCGAGATCCAGACCGGCACCCTGGAACAGGTCCACCTCAGCCCCCTGCCCTCCTGGATCGTCGCCGCCGCGGGCCGGCTGCTGGCCTCGCTGCTCGAGACCCTCGCCGTGGTCGGCACCCTCTACACCGTGGTCGCCTTGAGCGTGGGCGTCAATCTCGACTGGGACCCCGCCGTTCTCGCGCCCGTCGGCTTCCTAGTGATCGGCAGCGTCGGCTACTCGCTCGTCATCGGCGCGCTGACCCTGATCTGGAAGCGGGTCGAGATGCTCAACGACACGCTGGTGATCATCGTGTTCTTCGCCGGCGGGATGATGGTCGCCCTCGATGACATGCCCGGTTGGATTGCCGCCATCGGCCGCCTCCTGCCCCTCACCCACCCCATCACCGCCGCCCGCTCGATCCTGCTCAACGGCCACGGCCTGACCGTCGGTGGCGACGGCGGCCTCGTGTGGATGGTCACCCTCGCCGGCGGCTGGCTGGCCTTCGGTGCTGTGGCCTTCCACCGCGCCGACCGCAAGGCCCGTCGCGACGGCACGCTCATCCGCCACTGGTCCCCAAGGAGGCGCCACCGATGTCCGACACCCCCGCCGGCTGTCCCCCCGCCGACCTGCAGGCCGCCATCGCCGCCTTCCAGCGCCACGCGTTCACGGCACTCCTCGCCGGGGGAGCACCGCGGGTGGCCGACGTCGCCGAGATCGCGAGCCGTGAAACCCTCGGTGTCGCTCACGCAATCGCCTGGCTCGAGGACCACGGTCAGCTGGAACGCGACGGCGAGCTGCTCGTGGGCGCCCACGGCCTCACCCGCCGCCCCACCTCGCAC
>DASQUK010000111.1:0-15293 GCA_035641315.1 Acidimicrobiales bacterium
TGTCGCCCGCCTCGCGGCGGCGCCGCTGCTCGGCCCGCAGGTCGTCGTAGCCGGCCGCCGCCAGCACCCGTTCGAGCGCCGCCGGGTAGTCGCCGCAGTCGTACGTCTCACCCGTCGGCGTGGTGTGCGGCTCGTCGAACCGTGGCAGAAGGTTGCGCCGGCGTACGTCGGCGGGGTCGAGCCCGACCTCGGCGGCGAACAGGTCGACCGCCCGCTCGACGGCGGCGGTGGCCTCGGGCCGGCCGGCGCCGCGGTACGCGGCCGTGGGCGGCGTGGTGGTGACAACCGCCCGGGCGTCGACCGCGACCACCGGGATGGCGTAGGTGCCAGCCGCCATCGACCGGGTCAGCATGGGCAGGTAGACACCCATGTTGGGGTAGGCGCCCGCGTCCTGCACGATCGAAAGCCGGTGGGCCTCGATCGTGCCGTCCTGCCGGCCGCCGATGGCCACGTCCTGCACCTGGGCCCTGCCCTGCACCATGGCTTGCAGGTTCTCGCTGCGGGACTCGACCCAGCGGACCGGCCGGCCGCAGCGGCGCGCCAGCCACGGCAGCAGCAGGTCCTCGGGATGGGCGCCGATCTTGGCCCCGAACCCGCCGCCCACGTCGGGCGCCACCACGACCACGTCGCCCGGATCGATGCCGTACACGCCGGCCAACGCGTCCCGCAGGCCGTGTGGGTTCTGCGTCGAGCACCACACGTGGAGCCGGCCGACGGCCCAAGCGACCGCCGCCGAGCGCACCTCCAGCGGGCACGCCGCCAGCCGCTGGTTGACGAGGCGCTGGCGGACCAGGACCTCGCAGCCGTTCAGCGGACCGGGGCCGTCGCTGCCCGAACCGGGCGGGGTCCCGAACTCGCACACCACGTTCGTCCCCACTTCCGGGAACAGCGTGACCTCACCGGTCAACGCCGCCACCGGGTCGACGAGCGGCGCCAGCGGGTCGTAGTCGACGGCCACCGCCTCGGCCGCGTCCTCGCCCTGGTCGGGCCGCTCGGTGAGCACGACCGCCAGCGGCTCGCCCACGAACCGCACCCGGTCGACGGCCAGGTAGGTCCGGGTCATGGCGGAGTTGAACCATCCGGGGATCGGCGCCAGGTCCACTTCGGCGCCGATCACCACGTCCACGACCCCGGGCAGCGCCCGGGCGGCGTCGACGTCGACCCCCACCAGCCGGGCGTGCGCCACGGTCGAGCGGACGTAGGTGGCGTGCAACGCGCCTTCCAGCCGGGGATCACGCACGTCGGCGCAGTACGTCCCACCCTCGGTCAGTAGGCGCGGGTCCTCGACCCGGAGCACCCGGCTGCCGAGGATGCTCACCTGTCTCCCGCCCCCCTTGTCCCCCGGGCGCCGGTCAGCCGCGCATCAGGGACAGCGCCAGCACCGTGAAGGCCCACAGCAGCGCCACGACCACCGTGAGTCGGTCGAGGTTGCGCTCCATCACCGTCGAACCCATGGCGCTGGAGCCCATGCCGCCGCCGAACATGTCGGACAGGCCGCCGCCCTTCCCGCTGTGCAGCAGCACCAGGACGATCATCACCGCCGAGGCGAGGATGTTGAGGGCGGCGGTGACGGCAGTGATCACGGCTGTGGTCTCCTGGGTTGCGAACCGACCGCTCAGGCTAGAGGGCCGGCGGCCTCACGAACACATCTCCCGCTCTTGGCGCTTCGCGCCGTGCCGCTCGGGCTTCGACGCGTGCTTGCCCGCCCCACGGCCGCTCGGGCCGGGGCCTCGCCTACGCTCCGCCTCTGAGTTGGCGGATGCGGCGCTCGGGGTCCAGGTCCTGGTGGTCGCCGGTGCGGAGGTGGCAGGAGGCCAGGTGGCCGGGGTCGTCGCCGCCGGAGCGCAGCGTGGGGACCTCGACCTCGCACACGCCGGTGGCGGCGATCGGGCAGCGGGGATGGAAGGGGCAGCCCGAGGGCGGGTTGACCGGGCTCGGCAGCTCGCCCTTCAGCGCCACCCGCGTCCGCTCGCGCTCGGGATCGGCCACCGGGATGGCCGTCAGCAGCGCCTCGGTGTAGGGGTGCTCTGGGTTGCCGAAGACCCGCTCCCGGGACCCGATCTCGGCGATCCGGCCGAGGTACATCACCGCTACCCGGTCGCACAGGTGCTCGACCACGGCCAGGTCGTGGGCCACGAACAGCAGCGTGAAGTCGAGGCGGGCCTGCAGGTCACGCAGCAGGTTGAGGATCTGCGACTGGATTGACACGTCGAGCGCCGACACAGGCTCGTCGGCCACCAGGAACCGCGGCTCGACCGCCAACGCGCGGGCGATGCCCACCCGCTGACGTTGGCCACCGGAGAACTGATGGGGGTAGCGGCGGGCGTGATAGGGCTCGAGGCCGACCAGGTCGAGGACCTCCTGCACGCGCTCTCGCCGCCGGGACGCCGGGATGCCGTGAGCCCGCAGCCCCTCGGCGATGGAGTCACCGACCGTGGCCCGCGGGTCGAGCGACGAGAACGGGTCCTGGAAGACGATCTGCATCTGGCGCCGCAGCGCCCGCGCTTGGCGCCCGCCGGCCCCGAGCACGTCCACGCCCTCGAACGTCACGCTGCCGGCGTCGGCCGGCAGCAACCCGAGCAGCACCCGCCCCAGGGTGGACTTGCCGCAGCCCGACTCCCCCACCAGGCCGAGCACCTCGCCGGGATAGATGTCGAGGTCGACACCGTCCACGGCTCGGACCTCGCCGACCGACCGCCCAAACACCCCGCCCTGGATGGGGAAGGTCTTGACCACGCCCCGTGCGGAGATCAGCGGTTCCGTCTCCGTCAACGTCCTTGAAGATCTTTCGGGCCCATGGCCCGAAAGATCTTCGAAGAGCGGTTCGGCGGGCTCGCTCACCGGCGCCCGGTCCCGGCCTCGACCGCCACGGCCGTCTCGGATGGCTCCTCCACCGCGTCGCTGTGCAGGTAGCAGCGCACCCGGTGGCCCGGCTCGACCTCCACCAGGGCCGGCAGGGCCTCGGTGCACTGGGTCAGCCCGTGCTCCTCGCGGGGCCGGCAGCGGGGTGCGAACCGGCACCCCACCGGCAAGTCGACCAGGTTGGGGACCCGGCCGGGGATGACGTCGAGCCGGTGCCGGCGCTGGCCGATGACCGGCACCGATCCGATGAGGCCCTGCGTGTAGGGATGCTTCGGGTCGCGGAAGAGGGTGCCGGTGTCGGCCTCCTCCACGATCTGCCCCGCGTACATCACCGCCACCCGGTCACACAGCTCGGCCACGATGCCGAGGTCGTGGGTGATGAGCACGACCGCCATGCCCATGTCGGCCTGCAGGTCCCGGATAAGGTCCAGGATCTGGGCCTGGATGGTGACGTCCAGCGCCGTCGTGGGCTCGTCCGCGATGAGCAGGTCGGGGCCGGCCGCCAGCGCCATGGCGATCATCACCCGCTGGGCCTGTCCGCCCGAGATCTGGTGCGGGTACGCCCGCGAGCGCTGCTTGGCGTCCGGGATGCCGACCGTGGCCAGCATCGCCTCGGCCCGCTCCCAGCCAACCGAGCGCTTCATCCGCTCGTGGGCCTCGTAGACCTCGGCGATCTGGAAGCCGACCCGGTACGACGGGTTCAGCGACGAGACCGGCTGCTGGAAGATCATGCCGATGCGGCTGCCTCGAAGCGCCCGCATCTGCTCGTTGGTCGCCGCCCGCAGGTCCTGGCCGTCGAAGCGGACGGACCCGTCGACGATCCGCCCGGGCTGGTCGATCAGCCGCAGCACCGAGAGCGCGGTCACGCTCTTGCCCGAGCCCGACTCGCCCACCAGTCCAACGATCTCGCCCCGGTTGACGGTCAGGTCCACGCCGTCGACGGCCTTGACCACCCCGTCGGACGTGAGGAACCAGGTCCGCAGCCCCCCGATCCGAAGGAGCTCGCTCATGGATGAACCTCGACTCGGCCGAAGGCCGAGGCCATTGACCGTCTCCGGCGGAGGACGGGTAGCGAGCGGGTGGCGCCGAGGATGCAGGGCCGCTGGAGGCGCCTAGCAGGCGGCGACGGCGCCAGGGCCCGAGCGGCCCGGCGGCGTAGCCGCCGAGAGCGGGAAGTACAGCGTCGGAGCCCCCGCACCGGAGGCGACAGGACCACGCGAGCGAGCACGAAGTGCGAGCGAGCCAGAGACACAGTGCGGTAACCGCCGCGAAGCGGCGATCGCTCTGAGGCGGGCCGCAGGCACGCCGAGGAGCGGAGGGGAGCGGGCGGGCGAAGCCGGCTCACTTGTTGAGCCTCGGGTCGAGGGCGTCGCGCAGGCCGTCGCCGATGAGGTTGAAGGCCAGGACGTTCAGCATGATCATCAGCCCGGGATAGAACACCAGGTGGGGTGACGTGAACAGCTGGTTGCGCTCGAGCGCCAGCATGCGGCCCCATTCGGCCCGGTCGGGATCCCCGGTGAGGCCGACGAACGACAGCGCCGCCAGCTCCAGCACGACGGTGGCGATCCCCAGGGTGGCCTGCACGACCAGCGGGGTGAGCGAGTTGGGCAGGACCCGGTGGGACAAGATGCGGGCGTTGGACACGCCCAGCGCCCGGTCGGCGGCCACGAAGTCCTGCTCCCGCACCGACAGCGTGCGGGAGCGGGTCACCCGGGCGTACACGGGGATCGTCACCAACGAGACGGCCAGCACGCCGTTGAACAGGCCGGGGCCCAGCGCGGTCACGACGGCAATGGCCAGCAACAGGGCGGGGAAGGCAAGCATCACGTCCATCACGCGCATCAGCCCGTTGTCCACGCGGCCCCCCATGAACCCCGAGATCAGGCCGATGAAGGCGCCGATCAGCACCGCGAACGACACGGCCCCCACGCCGGCCAACAACGACACCCGAGCGCCGAAGAGGACGCGGCTGAACTCGTCGCGCCCGTTGCCGTCGAGGCCCATCAGGTGCTGCGGTTGGTCCGACGGGCAGGAGAAGCCGTTGGACTCCAGGAAGCTCTCGACGGTGCTGAGCACCGGCACGTCGGGGATCCAGTTGACGCTCAGGTGGATGCAGGGCTCGGTCCGGGGACGCAGGCCCTCGCTGGAGATCAGCACCTCGCGCTCGCCGTAGGGGGCCAGCAGGGGGGCGAAGACGGCTATGAACAGCAGCAGCCCGAGGATGGCGGCACCGATGACGGCCGAACGCTTGCGGAAGGTCTGGCGGAAGGCGTCGCGCCACAGCCCGCGCTCGCGGCGCAACCCGGGCGGCGCCTCTGCGGCCTGCTCCTCGGCGAGGGGGATCTCCTCGATCGCCATGGCTACGACACCCGCACCTTCGGGTCGAGGAAGGTGTAGATGATGTCGGTGATCAGGTTGATCAGCACGAAGCCGACCGCCACGACCAACGTGAACCCCTGCACCACGAAGTAGTCGCGCCCCGAGATGGCGTCGAACAACGTCTTGCCCACGCCGGTGAGGTTGAAGATCGACTCGGTGAGGATGGCCCCGCCGATCAGCGTGCCCAGCGACAGCCCGATGACCGTCACCACCGGGAGCAGCGAGTTCCGCAGCGCGTGGCGGGCCACCACGACCCGTTCGCGCAGGCCCTTGGCCCGGGCCGTACGCACGTAGTCGAGGCCCAGCACGTCGAGCAGGCTCGATCGGGTCATCCGGGTGATGACCGCCATGGGGATGGTGGCGAGGGCCACGGCGGGCAGGATCAGGTGCTGCAGGGCGTCGACGAAGATGTCCCAGCGCCAGATGAGGACGGCGTTGAGCAGGTCGAAGTTGGCCACGAACTCGAAGAACGAGTTCTGGCCGATGCCCCACGCCTCGTAGAACGGCTCGGGGATCGTCCCGGCGGTGAGCTGACCCGAAGCCGGCAGGGCCAGCGGGGTCTCGTCGAGCTGCAGGGCGAACACGTACTGCAGGATCAGCCCCAGAACGAACACCGGGATGGACACGCCCAGGTTGGCGCCGACGATGGTGGTCACGTCGGTCTTGCTGTTCTGGCGCGACCCCGCCAGGACGCCCAGCGGCACGCCCACCACCACGGCGATGAGCAGCGCCGCCGCCGACAGCTGGATAGTCACCGGCAGGCGGTCGACGAGCAGCTGGGAGACCGACTGCCGTTCCTGGACCGAGTCGCCCAGGTCGCCCCTGGCGACGTCGCCCACGTAGTCGCCGAACTGGCTGACGATCGGCTTGTCGAGGCCGTGGCGCTGGTTGAAGTCGGCGCAGGCCTCGGGCGTGGCGCGCTCCTGCAGGGCTGCCTGACACGGGTCACCGGGGATGATCCGGGCGATCACGAACGTGACCAGCAGGATCCCGAATAGGACCGGGATCGAGCTGACGAGCCGTCGAGCGATGAAGCGCAACATGGATGGGATGGGGCGGGGGCCGGCGTTGCCACCGGCCCCCGCATGTCACCGTTGGTCTGGCCTCCTAGCCAGCGGGGGCCGGAGGCGGGTTGAGGAAGCCGAAGAACAGGGCCTCGAAGTAGGTGAACAGTCCCTCACGACCCACGTGCCGCGGGTCGGCGGCGTCCCACTGAGTGCGGTAGCTGGCGACAACGTCGTTGGCGTCGAAGGTGCCGCCGTCGTGGAAGGTCACGCCCTCACGCAGGGTGAACGTCCACTCGGTGAGGTCCTCGTTGGACTCCCATTCCTCGGCCAGGGCCGGCTCCACCTCGGTGCCGCCCACCTCGTAGCCGAGCAGCGACTCGTTGATCTGCTCGCAGACCCGCAGCGCCTCGCCGTCGGTCTCGTCGGCGCAGTACAGGCCCGAGGGCTCGCCGTTCTGCATCCAGACGAGCTGATCCGCGCCCTCCTCCGACATGACCGCGAACCGCTCGTTGGACAGGGGACTGGAGTGCGCCCCTTCGACTGCGGCGTCGAACGCCACCGCCGAACCGCCGTAGGCGATCGGGATCGCCTGGGCGTGCTGCATCAGCAGCTCGTTGGCCTGAGCGTACAGGTCGCCGCGCTCGCCCTCGTCGACGGTCGAACCGGCCTCGGCGAGCACCTCGTGCATGTCCTCGAAACCGGTGCCGAACTGCGGGGACGCCCCAGAGCCGAAGTGGAAGTCCCAGAAGTTGGTGGCGTCCGGGAAGTCGGCACCCCAGCCGAGCATGTAGAAGCTCAGGGCGCCGGTGTTGGCGTTGTCGATGAACGCCCCTTCCTCCTGCTCGTCGAGCGCCACCGTGATGCCCACCTGGGCGAGCTGGTCGCGGATGTCGCTCGCCACCTGCGGCGGCTGCGGCAGGTAACCCCGCACCGTGGCCCGATAGCTGAGCACGCCGAGGTCGACGCCGTCGGGGTAGCCGGCCTCGGCCAGCAGCTCGCGGGCCCGGTCGGGGTCGTAGGTGAAGCTCTCGGCGCCGTCCTGGTACTGCGGGATGCCCGGCGGCAGGAACTGGTCGGCGGCGATCGAGCCCTCCGGGTAGAAGTTCTCGACGATGCGGTCCTTGTCGATGGCATAGCCGATCGCCTGGCGCAGGGTTTCGTTGTCGAACGGCGGCTTGTCGACATTGAAGCCGAGGTAGAAGACGTTGAGCGGCTCACGCTCGATGAGCTGCAGGTTGGAGTCGCCCTCGACCGTGGCGAAGTCCTCGGTGCCGACGTTGTCGATGCCGTCGACGTCACCGGCCTGCAGCTCGACCAGCCGCTGGGCCGACTCCTCGCTCCAGCGGAACACGACCGTGGGGATCGACGGGGCGTCGCCCCAGTAGTCCTCGTTGGCCGTGAGCACGATCTGGCTGCCCCGCTCCCAGGCCTCGAGCTGGTAGGGACCGGTGCCGATCGGTGCGTCGACCGGCGAACCGCTGGCCGCTTCCTCGAGCTGCTCCTCCGAGAAGATCCCGAGCGCCGAGAACGCCACCTTCGATGGCAGGGCCACGTCGGGATTGCAGAGCGTGAACCGGACCGTGAGCTCGTCCACCGCCTCGATCGCGGCGAGGTTGCCGGCGTAGGCCTCGGTGCCGCACTGGGCGCTCTCGTCGAAGGCCAGCGCCTCGAAGTCACCGTCATCGGCGGGCTCCTCGGCTTCGTCGCCCCCGTCGGCGGCGCCGTCATCGTCGTCGTCGCCGCAGGCCGCAGCCACGATCCCGAGAACGACCAATGCTGATACCCAGCGGAATCGCCGCTGTCTCATGTGTTGCCCCCTGGTTGCTGTCGTAGTCGCCGTCGGGAGACGCGATCTGGTAGGTCGATCTCCGGCGACGGTGGCCGATTCTTGCACGATCTGGTGCAAGAGGTGGTCAAACCGCTGTCAACCGTCGGTCACACCACCTCGCGCTGGCGGGTGAAGTGGCAGGCGGCGGGATGGTCGACCCCGCTCGACGACCGGATCTCGAGCAGCGGCTCCTGCTCGACGCACGCCGAGGTGTCGACGCCGGCGTCCTCGAGCTCGCGCTTGAGCCAGCACCGGGTGCGGAACCGGCACCCGGACGGCGGGTCGGCCGGGCTCGGCACGTCCCCGGTGACGAAGATGCGCTCGCGGGTGCGCTCGCGCTCGGGATCGGGCAGCGGGATGGCCGAGAGCAGCGCCTGGGTGTAGGGATGCCCGGGGTTCTCGTAGATCTGCTTGCGCTCGCCCGACTCCACGATCTTGCCCAGGTACATCACCGCCACCCGATCGGAGATGTGCCGCACCACCGACAGGTCGTGGGCGATGAACACGTAGGCCAGGCCCAGCTCGTCCTGCAGCCGCTCCAACAGGTTGACCACGCCGGCCTGGATCGACACGTCGAGCGCCGACACGGGCTCGTCGAGCACGATCATCTCGGGCTCGAGGGCCAGGGCCCGGGCGATGCCGACCCGCTGGCGCTGGCCCCCCGAGAACTCGTGCGGGAACCGGTTGGTGTGCTCTGGTGACAGCCCCACGGTGGTCAGCAGCTCGCGCACCCGCGCGTCGATCCGCTCCTTGGGCCAGTCGAAGTGGAACTTGAGCGGCTCGGCCAGGGCGTTGCCGACGGTCATGCGGGGGTTGAGCGACGCGTAGGGGTCCTGGAACACGATCTGGAAGCGGCGCCGCATCTCCGAGAGCGGCTTGCCCCGCATGCGGCTGATCTCCCGGCCGTCGAACACGACGGTGCCGGACGTGGGGGTGATCAGGTTGAGGAGCAGCCGACCGGTGGTCGACTTGCCGCACCCTGACTCGCCCACCAGGCCGAGGGTCTCGCCCCGGTCGACCGACAGGCTGACGCCGGCGACGGCCGACACGTAGCCGACCGTGCGACTGAGGACGCCACCCCTGATCGGGAAGTCCTTGACGAGGTCGCGGGCGACGAGCAGGGGCCCGTCGGCGCTCGGCTCGGTGCCCGTCGGTGCCACCGCGGTATCGGTCATGAGCGCAGCTCCTGACCGGTCGACCGAGCGACCGCCAGGGAGCCGGGCGACGATGGGGTGCGGGGGCGCAGCCCCCGAGGAGTCATGGTCATCACCGCCCCTCCGGCTCGGGCCAGGTTTCGGGCCCCTCGCCCTCGATGCCGCGTTCGGTCACGCCCGGATGGGCGACGGCCTCTTCGACGATCACGTCGGTGGCCTCGGCGGCCGCGTCCTCCTCTTCGCCGTTCGGCCCCGGTGGTGCGATCCTGCCGTCGAACAGCTCGGCCTCGGCGGTCACGTCGACGGACTGGCGCAGCGACTCGATCGTAACCTCGGCCAGCTCCTCGGCGTAGTGGCACGCCGACATGTGGGCGTCGCCCGCCACCAGCCGCAGCGCCGGCACCTCGCCGTCGCACATGCCCGGCACCCGGGCGAACCGGCAGCGCGGGTGGAACACGCAGCCCGGGGGCTTGCGGATCAGCGACGGCGGCGACCCGGCGATGGGCAGCAGCGGCTCGTCGCCCACGTCGTCGAGGCGGGGCAGGCTGGCGAGCAGGCCCAGCGTGTACGGATGCCGGGGCTCGTAGAAGACCTCGTTCGTGGTGCCCAGCTCGACCGCCCGTCCGGCATACATGACCATGATCCGGTGGGCCAGGCCCGCCACCACGCCCAAGTCGTGGGTGATGAGGATGATGGCCGAGTCGATCTCGTCCTTGATGTCGACCAGCACCTCGAGCACCTGGGCCTGCACCGTCACGTCGAGGGCGGTGGTGGGCTCGTCGGCGATGAGCAGGTCGGGCTTGCAAGCAATGGCCATCGCGATCATGGCCCGTTGCCGCATGCCGCCCGAGAACTCGTGGGGGTACATCTTCGCCCGCTTGCGCGGCTCGGGGATGCCGACGAGGTCGAGCAGCTCGACCGAGCGCTCGAAGGCCGGCTTCTTCTTGACCCCCTCATGGATTCGGACCATCTCGCCGATCTGCTTTCCCACCGTGTGCACGGGGTTGAGGGCGGTGAGGGGGTCCTGGAAGATCATGGCGATCTCCTTGCCCCGGATCCGTCGCCGCTCCTCCTCGGGCAGCGTGAGCAGGTCGCGACCCTTCCAGAGGATCTCGCCCTCCTTGACGTCGAGCGTGGGCTGCAGGCCCAGGATCGACATGGCGGTGACCGACTTGCCCGACCCCGACTCCCCCACGATGGCGAAGACCTCGCCGCGCGCCACGTCGAACGAGACGCCGTCGACCGCCTGCACCCGCCCGTCGTCGGTGTCGAAGCCGGCCCGCAGGCCGCGCAGCGACAGCAACACCTCCCGGCCGGGCGCCACGGCCCTGCCCACGACCTCGTTGACGACGTCGGTCACGAGCGCCTACTTCAGCTTGGGGTCGAGGGCGTCGCGCAGGCCGTCGCCCACGAACACGAACGACAGCACGGTCAGGAAGATGGCACCGGCCGGGAAGAACAGCATGTGGGGCGCGTTGGTGAGGCTGCTCTTCGCGTCGGCCACCATCTTCCCCCACGCCGGTGTCGGGTCCTGCGGGCCGACACCGACGAACGACAGGGCCGCCTCGGTGAGGACCACGCTGCCGACGGCGATCGTGCCGTAGATGATGATCGGCTGGAGCGCGTTGGGCAGGATGTGCCGGAACATGATGCGCAGGCGCGAGAAACCCAGCGCCGTCGCGGCCTCGACGTACTCGAGCCGTTTGAGCGAGAGGAAGCTGGCCCGCACGATGCGGGCGATGCTGGTCCAGCCGATGACGCCGATGATGATGATGATCGAGTTCTCGCTGCGCCCGACCACGGTGGCGATCGCGACGCCGAGCACGATGTAGGGGATGGCGAGGAAGACGTCGGTGATCCGCATGACCAGCGTGTCGGTGGCGCCCCCGAAGAACCCCGAGGTAGCGCCCAGCAGCAGCCCAATGCCCAGCGAGATCGCCGTGGCCAGGATGCCGATCCGCAGCGACACCCGGGCCCCGTAAACCACGCGGCTGAACACGTCGCGGCCGATCTGGTCGGTGCCGAACCAGTGGTCGAGGGACGGGCTCTGGCGCGCCTGCCCGGAGGTGCGCTCGGTGATGCCGTAGGGCGCGATCAGAGGGGCGAAGATCGCCACCAGCACCAGCAGGACGATGAAGGCGAGGCCCACCATCGCCAGCCGGTTGCGGCGGAAGCGGCGCCAGACGTCGACACGTAGCGGCCGCGCCGCCCCGAGGTCGGCGACGTCGGTCGACTCGGGCGAAACGTCGATGTGGCCGGGGGCCGTGGGTTGCTCGATGAGCGTCACTGGTGCCCCCTTCGGGCGCACCGGTGACGCCAGCGCCACTTCGTGGCGCCAAGAGCACTGTGCTCCTGGATCTCGCTTCGCTCGATCATGCGTGCTCTCCCTTCCCCAACCGTATGCGGGGGTCGAACCAGGCGTACGACACATCGACGACCAGGTTGACAAGGGCGTAGGCAAGTACGACTGCGAGTGTCAGCCCCAGCAGGACCGGCAGGTCGCGTTGCTGCACCGAGGTGACGATCTCGGAGCCCAGACCCGGCCAGTTGAAGGTGAACTCGGTGAGCACCGCGGCGCCGATGGCGGTGCCGAAGTCGAGGCCGATGAGGGTCACCACGGGCAGCATGGCATTGCGCAGCCCGTGCCTGAGCACCACGTCGCGCTCGCCGAGCCCCTTCGACTTGGCGGTGCGCATGTAGTCGGCGCGCAGCACCTCGAGCATCGACCCGCGCGTCATGCGGGCAAGCAGAGCCGTGGTCACGCTGGCCAGGGTGATCGCCGGCAGGATCAGATAGCGCCACTGCTCGCCGGTGGGGATGAAGAAGAACGTCCACGAGTCGGGCCCGATGCCCGACGTTCGTAGCCGGGCCCACTCGGGCCAGTCCCACTTGTTGGGTTGCACTGCGAAGATGTACTGCAGCACGAACCCGAGCACGAACACCGGGATGGCCGATGCCGCCGCCGTCAGGATCGTCGTTATTCGGTCACTGAGGGAGTAGCGGCGTATCGCGGACAGCAGGCCGACGGCGATGCCGACGATGATCTCGATGATGATCGCCCAGATGGCGAGGCGCAGGCTGGCCACGGCCTTGTCGCCCAGGATGTCGTTGACGCCGCGGTTGGTGAGGAACGACTCGCCCAGGTCCCACTGGACCGTCCGCTCCCAGTAGTCGGCGAACTGGGTGAGGATCGGGTCGTCGAAGCCGTAGCGGGCCTCGACGCGCTCGAGCACGCCCGGGTCGACGTTGCGCTCGGCGCCACCGGCGATGAGCCGGGCCGGGTCGCCGGGCAGCAGGAAGAAGATGAAGAACAGGAACGACAGTGCCACGAACACCGTCGGAACGATCAGCAGCAGGCGGCGGATGATGTAGCTGGTCATCGTGGTCTTCGGTAAGTGGACCGCAGGTTGATCGGGGGGTGCAAGCGCACCCCCCGATCAAACCCGAACGAACCGAGGGGAATCAGCCCGTCAGGGAGACGGTCTCCCAAGTGACATGGCCCGTCGGGGTTTCCTCGAAGTTGGCAACCGTGTCCGGGTTGTACACCTTGGTGCCGTTGTACCAGTTGATCGGCACCGTGCCGATGTCCTCGTTCAGCAGCACCTGCTCGGCCTGCCGGAAGAGCTCACCCGCCTCGTCGGCGTCGGTGGTCGCCTTGGCCTCCGCGATCAGCTCATCGAACTCCTCGCTGATGTAGCCGTAGTTGTTGCCGTCAAGCGCTTCCGATCCGAAGATGTCGAACGTGAAGTTGTCGTACGTCGGGTAGTCGGCGAGCCAACCGACCCGGCAGAACACGCACGCACCCTCGGCCAGCTGCCCGAAGTAGTCGTCGGGCGGGATGGGCTCCCCGACGGCCTCGATGCCGATCGCTGCGAGGTTGTCGATGATGATCGCCACGACCGGCTCGTGGCCGGAGTCGGCGTTGAACTGGATGGGCAACGGGGCGTCGAGCGAGTTACCCGCGTCCAGCCACTCCTGGTAGGCCGCCTCGGCCGCCTCGGGGTCGTAGCTGCAGTAGTCGCACAGACCCTCCTCGAAGCCGGGGATACCCGGCGGCGCGACGCCGGTGGCCGTGGTACGCGAGCCCTCGTAGACGTCGGCGTTGATGTCCTCGCGGTCGATCGCCTGCGAGATGGCCTGGCGGAGCAGCTTGTTCTCCTCGCCGCCGACCCGCTCGTCACGCTCGTTGAACGTGAAGTAGTACAGCCCCAGGAACGGGGTGTCGATCGTGGTCGCGTAGTTGTCCTGCGCCTCCTGGTAGCGACCCGGTGCGAAGTCGGTCGCATCGCCCTCACCGGCCTCGAACGCGTTGTACGCCGTGTCGATGTCGGAGCCGATCGGGAACACGAGCCGGTCGAGGAACGGCTGCTCGGGCAGGCCCAACGCCTCGTCGTACTGGGTGCCGTCCCACTCGGGGTTGGGCACGAGCACGATCTCCTGGTCGTTGGCCGGAGCCTCCATCATGAACGGCCCGTTGCCGATCATGATGCCCTGCTCCCACTCGGTCTGGTCGGTGAGCTCGTCGATCTCCGACGGCATCGGCATGAACAGCTGGAAGCCGGCCACGGCGGCGAAGTTGGCGTAGGGCGCCGACAGGTCGACCGTCAGCGTCATCTCCTCGTCGTCGGCCTCGACGCCGGCGATAGTGTCGGCGGCGCCGTCCAGCTTCTCTGCGCCACCCTCGATGAAGGTGAACAGGTAGGAGTAGTCACCGGCGAAGTCGGGGTCGCTGGCGGTCTCCCAGCCCCGCACGAACGAGCTGGGCAACACCTCTTCCCCGGTGGAGAACGTGAGGCCCTCGCGGATGTGGAAGACGAACTGGGTGGCGTCGTCGTTCACGTCCCACGACTCGGCGACCACGCCCACCGTCTCGGGGTTCTCCGGGTCGCTGAAGTCGGTCTCGGCAAGCCCGTCGTACAGCGAGCCGCCGACCTGCCAGCCGTCGCTGGTGGTGTTGATGCGAGGATCGAGGTGCTCGGGCGGCCCCTGGGAGAACGTGCCAAGGTCGACGAACTCGCCTCCCTGCACCCCCTCGGCCTGCTCTTCCTCGGTGGCTCCACCCTCTTCTGCGCCCTCGTCGTCGTCATCGCCACCACAGGCGGCGGCCACGAGAGAGAGCCCCAGGATGAGAGCAAGGAGCTTCACGCCCCTGCGCTGTCGTCTCATTCTTGGACCTCCTAGTAATGGTCAAGTTGCACCGCCGGAGGGAGGTCGCAGGTCGGACCACGCAATGCGCCCTCGGACTCACGTCCTGCCCTACGGGATGGGGAACACCGGCGTACGGGTGTGACACCCGCCACCGGCGAACGGAGCGAACTTAGCAGGATCGCGACCTGAACCGCCGATTCGGTGACCCGGCTGGCCGGGTGAAAGACACGCAAATAGACATTCGCGTCAGTCTCTCGCGGCATTGTCACACAACCTGCACTTCGGCCGGATGCTGCTGTCGTAGCTCCGCCTCCCCCTGCTGTGTATCACCCCGTGGCGGCCGTCACACCTTCTCGTTGCCGCTTGTCGGCGACCTCGACGTGCCGCCGAGCTCGGTGTGCCCACCACCGGACCGTCCAGGACTTGGGTGTCACAGGCGCCGTTTCCCCCACCGCCTTCCCGACTTCGAGATCGCTGTCGCCGAGCTGGTCCCCGAGAACTAGTGCCCGCTCAGCGGTCTGGCGCGCGGGCGGAGCCGGCCGCCGTGCAGCTCCAGCAGCGGTCGGCGGCCTCGAAGGCCAGCTCGTTGTGGGTGGCGACCAGACAGGCGGTGCCGGTGTCGGCCAGCCGGCGCAGCACGAACATGATCGCCTCGGCCCGCCCGGCGTCCTGGTGGGCGATGGGTTCGTCCGCCAGCAGCAAGCGGGGTTGGACGACGGCGGCGCGGGCCACCGCGGCGCGCTGCTGCTCACCCAACGAGACCTCCGATGGGTAGCGGTCGGCGAGGTGGTCGATCGCGAGCTGTCGCATCAAGGTGGCCGCGTCGGACCCTGCCGTCCCGGACCCTGCGGTCCCGTCCTTGCCGAGGCGCCCGGGAAGCGTGATGTTCTCGGCCACGGTCAGCTCCTCCAACAG
>DASQUK010000112.1:0-27866 GCA_035641315.1 Acidimicrobiales bacterium
GCTTGACCAGGGAATTCGCGCGCGCTCGGAGGGACTCGAACCCCCAACCTTCTGATCCGTAGTCAGATGCTCTCTCCAATTGAGCTACGAGCGCCGGTTGCGGAGATGCGAGCCTACCGCGGCGTCGGGGCGGCCCCCAACCACACGATGCGCCGCTACTCTCGGCGTGCCGGCACGTGACCGAGGGGTGCGAAAGGTGCCGTACAACCAGACGGGGCTGTTGGTCCACGATGCCGACGCCCACATCATGGAGACGCCGACTTGGCTGCGCGACCATGCCGATCCTGGCATCCGCGACCGGATCCCCACGCTCCGGTACCCGTCGGGGAACGAGCTGCGGCAGACCGGCGACCCTGGCGAGCAGCAGCGCGACCTCCATGCTGCGTTCGACCGGCTGAGCGCCAAGCACCGGTCCGACGGGTACCGGAGCAGCGAGGCCGAGGAGATCATGGCCCGCAAGAACTTCGCCGCCACCGGCAGCTTCCCCGCCGTGGCCGAGGATCGGCCCCGCGCTCTCGACCTTCTCGGGTTCGCCAGCCAGCTTGTGTTCAACACCTTCCACAACCGCCGCCTGCACGACTGGGAGCACTGCGGCGACATCGAGCTCGCCATCGGCGCCGCCCAGGCCCACAACCGCGGGATGATCGAGTTCTGCGACGTCGACCCCCGGCTGCTGCCCACCTGCTACGTGCCGCTCGCCGACATCGAGCGGGCGCCCGCACTCGCCGACGAGGCCATCGCTGCCGGCGCTGCGGCGCTGCTCGTGGCGTCCGGCTGCCCGCCGACCCACTCGACCAGCCACATCGGGCTCGACCCGGTGTGGGCCCGCGCCCAGGAGGCCCGCATACCGGTCGTGTTCCACGTCGGCGGCACCGGCGACCTCATCGACCCCAACTACTTCCGCAACGGACTCCCGGTACCACCCGACTTCCACGGCGGCGAGGAGAACTTCCGCTCCGTCGACTACATGGGCATCCCGGGCCCACCGGCCCAGACGCTGGCCACGATGATCTTCGACGGCGTCCTCGAGCGCTTTCCCGAGCTTCGCATCGGCATCATCGAGCAGGGCGCCATCTGGGTCCCGTCGTGGACCCGCCAGATGGAGTCGGCCTTCGACGCCTTCCTCCGCCACGAGGAACGCCTGCAACGGCTCTCGCTCCGCCCCAGCGAGTACGTCCGCCGCCAGGTCCGCTTCACGCCCTACCCCACCGAGGACGTCGGCTGGATCATCAAGCAGTCCGGCCCCGAGGTTTGCCTGTTCTCGTCGGACTATCCCCACGTCGAGGGCGGCCGACGACCGATCGAGCGGTTCGAGGCGTCGCTGGCTGCGGCCGGGATCGACAGCCACGCCCGCCAACGCTTCTATGCCGACAACTTCGCCGACCTCATGGGCTCGGCGTTGGAGCCCCTCGCCGCCTGACAGTCAGGCGGCCGAGTCGGTGGACACCCCCGCCAGCGCGCCCACCAGTGTGCGCATCTCGTCGGGGACGCCGGTCCGCCGCCACCAGTCGATCGCGGGAACATCGTGATGCATGGCCGCCGCAAGCTCGAGCTCTCCGCCACGGGCTCGGATGGCCAGTTCCAACAGGTCCTGGTCCATATGGCCACCAGGATGCAGTCATCCGCCCCCGATCAGAAGCGAGTTTCCGACGATCCGCCGCTCGTTCGCGTGGTGTTCACAGACGGACCGCCCTCGTTCATCCCTCGACGAAGGGACCGGCGGGCTGGGGGCGAAACGGCCAGTGGGCATGGGATCGGCCGGACGCAGGCGACGAGCAGCGCGGCGCCCCGAGGTCAGGCCGACGCCAGGCTCCACACCGGGACGGGCGCGTCGAAGCCCTTGAGCTGGCGGCGACCGGCCGGCTCGAAGCACAGGGCCTCGTCCTTGGCCTCGTCGGCCACCGACGCGTCCACCAGCACCTCGCCGGGAATCGCAGTGTCGACCAGGCGGGCAGCGAGGTTGACGACCGGGCCGTAGTAGTCGCCGTGGCGGAAGAGCACCTCCCCGAACACCAGCCCGCCGCGGGGCTGTGTGCCGTCGTCGGTGAACGCATCGACGAGATCGAGCACGATCCGGCAGCCGGCGACCGGGTCGAGGGCGGCCACCATGATCTCGTCGCCGATGAACTTCACCAGCCGCCCGCCACCAGCGGCCGTCACCTCGAAGGCACGGGTCTCGAAGCGGGTGACCAGCGCCCCCAGCTCGGCCGGGTCGAGCTGGGACTGGAGCGTCGTCGACCCCACGAGGTCGACGAACCCGATGGCGAGCCGCGCCAGCTCGCTCCGGCTCACGCCGCTCTGGGTGACCCGTTGCCGGGCGATCGCCTGGCGCATGTGCTGACGGAACACCGACGCGAGCCCGACCCCCAGCTGCAGGACCAGCTCGGTGGCCGCGGCGTTCTTCTGGGCGTGCTCGACCGGGCTGGCCCGGCGTCGCCGCAGCTCCTCCTCGGGTCCCTGGACGTAGACCGCGACGGCGGCCTCGGCGATGCGCTCCATTGCGCCGGCGACCACCCGCAACAGCTCCTGTCCCGTCACGATGCCAGCCGTGCCTGCCCGCGCCAGCTGCCTCACCAGGGTGACGTCGTCCTCGGTGAACTGCGGCGCGTGCGGGTCGGGGACGCCGATCCCGAAGTCCCGGTAGATGCGGAGGATCGCCGCGACATCCAGGCCCGAGCGGTCCGCCACGTCGCGCACCGAGAGGGTCGCGCCGCGGCTGAGGACCAGGTCGGCCGCCAGCCCTTCCACGTGCTGGTCCCGCGCGAACGCCTCGATCTGGTGGGCGGTGGCGCCCTGCGCCACCAGCCACGCGCGCAGCGCCGCTTCCTGTTTCTCGACCGGGCCGCCGGCGTCATCCATCGACACGCACGCTACGGCGGCCGGCGGCCCGCGCGTCGCAGGGGACCGGTCAGCGCGTCGAGCGCAGCGCCTTGACCAGCTGGCCCTTGTTCATGGACGACCGGCCGGAGATGCCGAGGTCGCGGGCCCGCTTCATCAGGTCGTCCTTGGACCAGTCGTCGTAGGACGACTGCTTGGCACCCTTGCGCTGGGCACCCTTGCCGGGGTTGGAGATGCGTGCCGCCTTGCCCTTGCTCATGCCCGATGCGCGCATCTTGTCGTACTGGCGGGGGTTCTTGACGCTCGAACCATGGCTGCGGCCACGAGGCATCGTCACCACCTCCCGGTGTCGGTTCCACCGCGATACGTACCCTCAGCGCCCGGCCGGCACACGCGCAACCGCCCGGCACGGAGCCGGGCGGCGGAGCGGAGAGGGTGGGATTTGAACCCACGGAGGACTTGCGCCCTCACTTCCTTAGCAGGGAAGCGCCTTCGACCGGACTCGGCCACCTCTCCTCGTGGAGCAAACGAGCCTAGCCGGCCGGGGCCGGCGGCCAGCGGAGCGGGTGGGATTCGAACCCACGGACCCCGGAGGGTCGGCGGTTTTCAAGACCACTGCCTTCGTCCACTCGGCCACCGCTCCAGCCGGGGAGGGTAGCGCCCGGGGCCCGCCACCCCCGCCCCTACCGGATGCTGCGGCGCAGGCCGTCGACCCACTCGCTGGCGGCTCGCCAGCGGGCCTCGGCCTCGCGGCGGCGGGCGGGGCCATGCTCGCCGGCGGCGGGGTACGAGCCGAGGAACTTGACGTCCTCGACCTTGGAGCGCAGGTCGCGCAGGCAGTCGGCCACCAGCTCGTCGCCGATGTGGCCCTCGAGGTCGATGAGGAAGCAGTAGTTGCCGAGGCCCTTCTTGGTGGGCCGCGATTCGAGCTTGGTCAGGTTGATCGACCGGGCGGCGAACTCCTGGAGGATCGTGAGCAGCGAGCCCGGGCGGTCGTGGCGCTGGAACACCACGATCGACGTCTTGTCGTGGCCCGACGGTGTGGGGATGCCCTCCCGGGCCACCACGACGAAGCGGGTGGCGTTGTCGGGGTGGTCCTCGATATCGGTGGCCAGCACGTCGAGCCCGTAGAGCTTGGCCGCCACCGCGGGGGCGATCGCTGCGGTGTGCCCGTCGTGCTCCGGACCGGCCACGAGCTGGGCCGCGTCCGCCGTCGACGGCGTGGCCACCGCGACGGCCTCGGGCAGCTCGCGGTGCAGGAACGAGCGGCACTGGGCCGTGGCCACGGGCATCGACAGCACCCGCCGGACGTCGCCCACGCCCACGCCGCTGGGCGCCAGCAGGTTCATCTGCACGCCCATCACGACCTCGCGCTGGATGAGGAGTTCGGTCTCGAACGACAGCGCGTCGACCGTCACGGTGACGGCGCCCTCGATCGAGTTCTCGATGCCGACGAAGCCGAGGTCGACCCGCCCCTCCTCGACGGCGTTTAGCACGTCGGGTATGGAAGGCAGCGGCACGAGCTCGTGGCCCGCCAGGTCGTCCTGCGACACGAGCGCCTGCTCGGTGAACGTGCCCTCGGGCCCCAGGAAGCCGATGCGCAGCAGTAGACCCGGTCCGTCGGCGGATGGCATGACCAGCGATGCTACCGACGTGGGCGACCGGGACCAGCAGCGGTTCCGCCGGTGCGCCCTACAGGCGCTGCCACGGCGGCTTGTGGGACCAGGTCTCGCGGTAGTAGCCGGCCAGCCGCAGGCGCGACGCCGCCGGCTCGTCGACCACCACCGTGGCGTGGGGATGGAGCTGCAGCGCCGAGCCGGGGACCATGGCGGTGACCGGTCCCTCCACGGCCGCCGCCACCGCGCCCGCCTTGGCGGCGCCGGACGCCAGCAGCACCAGGTGGCGGGCCTCGAGGATGGTGCCCACGCCCTGGGTGACGACGTGGCGCGGCACCTCGTCGAGCGTGGCGAAGAAGCGAGCGTTGTCCCGGCGGGTCTGGTCGGTCAGCGTCTTGATGCGGGTGCGCGACGCCAGCGACGAGCCCGGCTCGTTGAAGCCGATGTGGCCGTCGGTCCCGATGCCGAGCAGCTGCAGGTCGACGCCCCCGGCGGCCCGGATGGCGGCTTCGTAGGCATCGCAGGCGGCCAGCAGGTCGTCGGCGTGCACGTCGGGTCCCTGGACCGCGGCCGAGGCGAAGTCGACGTGGGCCTCGAGCTCGTGGGCGATGAACGACCGGTACGACTGGGGGTGGCCGGTGGGCAGGCCGACGTACTCGTCGAGCAGGAACGCCCGGGCCCGGGCCAGGCTCAGCTCCCCGGCGCCATGGCGGCGGGCCAGGTCGCGGTAGACGGCGAGCGGCGTGCTGCCGGTGGCCAGACCGAGCACCGCGTCGGGCTTGGTGGACACCAGCGCCGCGACGGCGCCGCCCACCAGCTCGCCGGCCTGGTCGGGCCCCGCCACGATCACGACCTCCACGGACCCTCCCGGCGGTCGTAGGCGACACGCCCGCCGATGACCGTGGCCACCACCTCGCCGCCGGCGTCGAGCAGGACCAGGTCGCCGACGGCGCCGGGGGCGATCACGCCCCGGTCCTCGAGCCCGACCAGCGCCGCGGGGGACGCCGTCACCGCCGCCACCGCCGCGGCCAAGGGCACGCCGGCGAACCCGACCAGATTGCGCACGGCCCGGTCGAGGGACAGGTCGCTCGTCCCTGCCAGGGTGCCGTCGGCCAGGCGCACCCCGTCGGCCGTGGCGAACGCCTCCAACACGCCGAGCCGGACCCGCCCCTCCGGCATCCCCAGCGCCGCGACGGCGTCGGTGACCAGGCACAGCCGCTCGCCGAGGGCCCGGGCCGCGAGCGCCACCGCGGTGGGGTGCAGGTGGACGCCGTCGGCGATGGCGCCCACCCGGACCCGTTCGTCGGTCAGCGCCACCCCGGCCAGCCCGGGATCGCGGTGGTGCAGCGGGCCCATCGCGTTGAACAGGTGCGTCACCGCCGTCACGCCGGCGTCGATCGCCACGGTCGCCTGCTCGGCCGACGCCGACGAGTGCCCGGCCGAGACCACCACCCCGGCCGCCACCAGCGTGCGGACCAGGTCGAGGGCGCCGGGCAGTTCGGGCGCCAGCGTCACCAGTGCCACGCCGGCGTCCCGGGTCCATCGCTCGTCGGCCACCATCGCAGCGTCCGGCGCCCGCAGGTGCTCGGCGGGGTGCGCCCCCCGCCGCTCGGGAGCCAGGAACGGTCCCTCGAGGTGGAGGCCCAACGGGACGGCGACCGGGCGGGCGCCGGCCGGACCGGCGGGATCCCCAGCCCGGCCCGACCGCAGCGCAGCCAGAGCCCGCACCCGGGTCGCCGCCGGCGCCGTCACGACCGTGGGGAGCCACGCGGTCACGCCCCACCGCGGCAAGGCCGCCGCCACGTCCCACAACCGCTCGGGCTCGGCGGTGATGTCGACGCCGACGGCGCCGTTGCACTGGAGGTCGAGGAAGCCGGGCACCACCAGCAGGCCGCTGGCATCCAGACGTCGGGCCGAGACACCGCCGGCCGCCGGGGATTCGCTCCCGGCGGCCGTCGCGGTTTCGTTCGAGGCGAACGGTCGGAGGGCGGCACGCTCGGCCCCGGCACCGGCCGTACCAACCTCCGTCGGTTCGCCTGGTCCGCCTCCTGTCCCGCTAGTGCGAACGTCGGAACCGACGCTGACGATGCGGCCATTTGCAAGGAACACGTCGGCGGCCGTCCATTTGCCGCCGGCCAGCACTTGTCCGCCCGTGACGAGCAGCGAATCCGGCCTGCTCATCGACCTCGAACGCCGTCATCGGCACCAGCAGCGGCGATGCGAACACTGTCAGCGACGACACGGGCTCGGGCCAGCAGGGCCGCCCCCAACGCACCGGCGGGGATGCCCTCGGGGACCAACGCCACCCGTCCCGCGAGATCGAGGGCCGCCAGCATCGGCGACCGCTCGGCACGAGCCCGGAGTGCAGCCGCAACCGCGTCGAGCAGCACCGGCCCGGCCTCGGCCACCCCGCCACCCAGCACGATGATCTGGGGATCGACCGTCTGGGCGATGAGCGCCACCGCGCCGGCCAGGTACCCGGCCACCTCGTCGCGCACCTCGGCGGCCACACCATCGCCGGCCGCGGCCGCCGCCAGCAATGTCGACGCGGCCGACGCCGCGCCCTCCGCCGCCGGCCAGCGCTTGGCGATGGCGGTGCCCGAGGCGACGGCCTCCAGGCAGCCCCGCTGGCCGCATTCGCACAGCGGACCACCGGGGTCGACCGGCAGGTGGCCGATCTCCCCTGCGGCCCCGTGCGCGCCCTGGCGGATGCGCCCGCCGAGCACGAACCCGGCGGCCACGCCCGTGCCCACGCTGAGGTAGGCCAGATCGCCCGGGCAGCCCAGCGCGGAGGCGGCGCCCACGGCGGCCACGTTGACGTCGTTGTCGACCACCACCGGCGCCCGGGCGAGATCGGCGATGTGATCCGCGAGGGCCACGGGCTCGTCGCCGAGCCCGAGGTTTACGGCGTGGCGCACGGTCCCGGCCTCTCGGTCGACGAGCCCCGGGACGCCCACCCCCACGGCGGCAAACCCGTCCACCGCCACGCCTGCCGCCTCGGCCAGCTCGGTCAGCGTCTCGGCGATCGAGCGCAGGACTGCGTCCCGCCCGTAGCGGGTGGCGCGGCGGACGGCGGCCACGATCGATCCCTCGACGACGGCCGGGCCGGTCGCGATCACCGCCGCCGGCACGGAGACCGCCACTGCGAGGGTCTTGGTGCCGCCGATGTCGAGCCCGGCGAGGAGCAGGTCGGGCACGGGGCGCTCAGTCCCGGCCCGTGGCGGCCAGCAGGGAGGCGCCTGTCTCGGCGTCGAACAAGTGAACCTTGCTGGTGTCCACCGCCAGCTTCACGACGTCCCCGGCGGCCAGGCGGCTGCGGGTGCTCAGGCGGGCGATCGCCCGGCCCCGCCGGTCCACCACCTGTCGCCACACGTCGGACGCCGGCTCGCCGGGCGGCGGGGGCTCCGTCTGCGTCTGGGCCTCCGGCACGCTGACGTGCACCATCAGCTCGGCGCCCAACGACTCGACCAGGTCGACGGTCGCCTCGACCACCCGGTCGGCGGGCACCTCTGGCTCGAGCGCCACGTCGGCCAGTCCCTCGGGGCGGATGCCGACCACGACCGGCTGACCGATCCGCCCGGCCAGCGCCGGATGCGCGGCCAGCGTGGCGGCGTCGAGCGCCAAGCGGTGCTGGCCCAGGCGGACGGCGAGCCCCCCGTCGGCGCCGTCGGTGCTCGCGACCGCCTCGATCCGGCCGGCGAACAGGTTCATGGACGGCGAGCCGATGAAGGTGGCGACGAACAGGTTGACGGGCTCGTCGTAGAGCCGCTGCGGCGTGTCCACCTGCTGCAGCCGGCCCTTCTGGAGGACGGCCACCCGGGTCCCCATGGTCATGGCCTCGACCTGGTCGTGAGTCACGTACACGCTGGTCACCGCTAGCTCCCGCTGCAGCCGGGCGATCTCGGCCCGCATCTCGACCCGCAGCTTGGCGTCGAGGTTGGACAGCGGCTCGTCCATGAGGAAGGCCTGCGGGTGGCGGATGATGGCCCGCCCCATCGCCACCCGCTGGCGCTGCCCGCCCGAGAGCTGGGCCGGCCGCCGGTCGAGCTCTTCGGTGAGCTGCAGCAGCTCGGCGACCTCCTCGACGCGGCGGTCGAGCTCGGGCTTGGGCGTCTTGGCCAACCGGAGCGGGTAGCCGATGTTCTTGCGCACCGTCATGTGGGGGTAGAGCGCGTAGCTCTGGAACACCATGGCGATGTCGCGGTCCTTGGGCGGGAGGTTGGTGACGTCGCGGCCGCCGATGGATATGGAGCCGGCGGTCACCTCCTCGAGCCCGGCGATCATGCGGAGCAGGGTGGACTTGCCGCAGCCCGACGGCCCGACCAGCACCAACAGCTCGCCGTCGGTGATGTCGAGGTCGACGGCGTCGACGGCCGGGACCGTGCCGTCGTAGATCTTGGTGGCGTCGCGGATGGCGATGTCAGCCACGGAGGCTCCTCCTAGGAATGAGTCGGCCGAAGACCGACGCCATCACGGGGCGGCGGGTGGGGGTCGGGCTGGACGGGGTGACGGCGGCGCCTACGCCCGTCAGGACGGCGGCCACTGCCTCGCCGCTGGCACGGGAAGCGCCGAAGGTCGTGATGCGGCATGCCGCCGGCGGCGGATCGGCGGACGGCCAGCCCATGTCGACGACGACCGCGTCGGGACGGACGGCGAGCAGGCTCTGCAGCAGCGCGGCTTGGGCCGGACGGCGCTGGGGGTCGCGCACGACCACCACCAGCGGCCGGACGGTGGCGGCGGATAGGGCCGCGGCCACCGCGTCACGGTCGGCCCACTCGGGCATGCGCTCGGCCGTCGTGGTGGGATCGACGGCGGCGAGTGCGCCGGCGACGCCCCACGGGACCGTGCCGGCGGCGATGTTGGCCGGGCGGTCGAGCTCCACCACGTGGGCGCCGGTCAGCGGCGACGGCAGCTCCCCGTCGATGCGCAACGCCCGGCGGGCCGCCTCGGCGCCGACGGTGGCGAGCTCGTGCAGCGATTTCGAGGCCAGGAATGGTCGCTCTGGCGACCGCTCCTGTCCCGAAAAGCGACTGGGCCGGACGGCGTCGACCCGGGCGGCGGCATCGAGCAGGCGGGACTCCGTCAGCTCGCCGTCGCCCCGGGACACAGCGGCGACCAGCGCCTCGACGCAGGCACCGACCAGCTCGTCGGTGTTGCCGGGCCCGAGGCAGCACAGGTCGGCACCGGCGGCGACGGCCCGCACCACGTTGGCGGGGATCTCGGCCGGGCCCCCGATGCCGCCCATGTCCAGCGCGTCGGTCACCACCGCGCCGGCGAAGCCGAGCTCATCGCGCAGCAGCCCGGCGATTGTCCGGTGGCTGACCGTCGCCGGCACGTCGTCCAGCGCCGGCGCCCTCAGGTGCCCGGTCATGATCGTGGCGCAGCCGGCCTTGATGGCCGCCCGAAACGGCACCAGCTCGCGCCTGAGCAACACATCGAGCGGCACGGCCAGAGTCGGCAGGTCGTAGTGCGAGTCGACATCGACGGCGCCATGACCGGGGAAGTGCTTGACGCACGCGGCCACCCCGGCGCTCTGCAATCCATCGACGAAGGCGACCGTGTGCCGCGCCACCAGCTCGGGGTCCGCGCCGAACGACCGCACCCCGATCACCGGGTTGGCCGGATCGGTGTTGGCGTCTGCACAGGGTGCCAGGTCGAGGTCGACGCCCACCGCCGCGAGGGCCCGGCCGAGCGCGCCCGCCACCGCGCGGGTGAGATCGACGTCGTCGACCGCGCCGAGGGCGGCGTTGCCGGGTACCGAGCTGCCGGTGGCGGCCTCGAGGCGGGTTACGTCGCCGCCCTCCTCGTCCAGCGCCACCAGCACGCCGGGTCGCTGGTCGCGGAGAGCACGAACCACGGCCGGAAGGTCGGCACCCCGGTTCGAGCCGTAGAGGCACACGCCGCCCAGCCCCCAGCGCACCCGGTCGAGCAGCCACGCCGGCACCCGGTTCCCCGGGAACGATGCCACCAAGGTGGCCACGGCGGCGCGCCGCAAGCTGTCGGGCGCCACTAGCCCTTCACCGCCCCGGCGGTCATGCCGGCCACGACCCGGCGCTGGACCAGCAGGAAGAAGACGATCACGGGGATGGTGATGAGCGTCGACGCCGCCATCACGCCGCCCCAGTTGGTGCCGCGCTCGCCCTCGTTGAAGAACTGGATCCACACCGGCAGGGTCTGCTTGTCCGGCCGGTCCATGATCACCAGGGCATACGTGAACTCGTTCCAGGCCTGGATGAAGGCGAAGATGCCGGTGGCCACCAACCCCGGCGCCACCAGCGGGAACGTCACGGTGAAGAAGGCGCGCAGCCGGCTGGCGCCGTCGACCATCGCCGCCTCCTCCAGCTCCTTGGGCACGCCGGCGACGAAGCCACGCAGCGTCCACACCGTGAACGGCAGCACGAACGCCAGGTAGGCGACCGTGAGCCCGATGATCGAGTTGCGGAGGTGCCAGCCGTCGAGCACCTTGACCAGCGAGATCATCAGCGCCTCGGCTGGCACCATCTGCACGATCAGGATCAGCACCAGGAAGGCCAGCCGCCCCCGGAAGCGGAACCGGGAGATCGCCAGGGCGGCCAGGAACGCCGTGAACAGCGCCAGGACCACGGTCAGCAGCGTGACCATGATGCTGTTGCGAAAGGCGGTCCAGAAGAACTCGCGCTCGAACACCGTGCGGTAGTTGGCGAGCGTGCCCCGGAACGGCAGGAACTCGGGGTCGCTGCGGATGTCGAGGTTGGTGCGGAACGACGTGTTGACCATCCAGTAGACGGGGAACGCCGCCAGCACGATGACGAACAGCCCGGCGAGGTTGGTCAGCGCGCGCTGCAGGCGGACCCGCCGGCGCTGGAGGTCGGCCTCCGTCCTGGCGGCGGCCGTCGTTGGGGTGGCCGCGGCGTCGACCACGAGCTCCCCGGGCACCGGCGCGACGACGCTCATGCAAGGTCCTCCTGGCGGAACATGCTGCGCAGGTAGACGAGCGTCAGCAGCAGCGTGAGGCCCACCATGATGATCGCCACGGTGGCGCCGACGTCGAAGTCGTTGCCGCCCACCGAGACGCGGTACGCCCAGGTGCCGAGCAGGTTGGTCTCCCGGGTGATGCTGCCCGCCTGCTGCAGCACGTAGATCTGGGTGAAGACCCGCAGGTCCCACAGCGTGCTGAGCGCGATCAGCACCACGAACAAGGGCCGGAGGCTGGGCCAGGTGACGTCCCGGAACCGCGCCCACGGGCCCGCGCCGTCGATCGACGCCGCCTCCATCACCTCGCCCGGGATCTGGGTCATCCCCGCGTAGACGGTGAGCGCGACGAAGGGGATGCCCATCCACACCACGATCAGAGTGGCCACGAAGTAGAACGACAGCGGCTCCGACAGCCACGAGTGGCCCTCGAAGTCGCCGCCCAGCCGGGTGAGCAGCCAGTTCACCACGCCGTAGCGGGGATCGAAGATCCACTGCCACACCACCGTGGCGGTCAACGCAGGGGTGGCCCAGGCGAGCAGCAGCGCCGAGCTGACCGCGACCCGCATCCGCTTGCCCAGCCGGGTCAGCAGAACGGCGACGAGGGTGCCCAGCACGATGGTCAGCGTCACGTTGACCAGGCAGAACACCACCGAGCGCCGCAGCACCTCCCAGAAGTAGGAGTCGCCGAAGATGTCGCGGTAGTTGGCGAGGCCCACCGACTCGGGCGGCGCGGTGCCGAACTGCTGACGCAGCCCGAACTCCTGGGTGGACATGACCGCCAGCCGGTAGAGCGGGTAGCCCAGGCCCACGCCGATGGCGGCCACGGCCGGCACCAGCAGGGCGTAGGGCATGAGCCGGGGCCGCCGCACCCGGCGAGCGCGGCGGCGCCCCGACCGGCCGCCGCCCGCCCGAGCCGCCGGGGTGGCGGTCTCGGGCTCGGGCAGCAGCACGGTCATGAGCGGAGCTCCTGACCGGCCGACCATGCGACCGCCAGGGAGCCGGGCGGCGATGGGGTCCGGGGGCGCAGCCCCCGAGGAAGCACGGTCATGGCTCAGGTCCTAGTCGGTGTGGCGGGCTCAGTTGCCGTTGAGGATGTCCTCGATGGCGGCGTCGGCCCGCCCGGCCTCCTCCTGCACGTCGGCGCCGCCGGCGATGGCGGTGCCCATGTCGTGCAGGATCTGCTGGCCCTCGACCTCGGCCCAGAACTCGCTGGCCGGGACGAACCGGGTGTTGCCCGCGGCGGCCCCGGCCTGGGCCTCGGCGGCCTGATGGACCACCGGCGGCGCGTCGGCGGCGGCGGTCACCGACTCGAGGAGCGACTTGCGGGCCGGGATCAGCCCGTTCTCGCCGTAGGCGGTCTGGAACTCGTCGCCCGTCAACACCTTCAGGAGCTCGAGCGCCAGCTCGGGGTTCTCGCTGTTGGCGTTGATGGCCAGGTTGGAGCCACCGAGGAACACCGGGGCCACCTCACCGTCGCTGCCCGGCAGGGCGAAGGCACCGACCTTGTCGCCCATCGTGTCGGGGCAGCCCTGCTCGGGGTCGAGCAGCTGGCCGGGCTTCCAGCCCGGAGCCATCAGCATGCCGATCTCACCGTTGCAGAAGTCGACGAAGTCGTTGGCGTCGTCGGCGTCGGGCGGGGCCTGGTTGGCGTTCTGCATGATGTCCTGGACGGTCTCGAGGCCGGCGACCGACTCGTCGGAGCTGAGCTGGCCGACCCACCCGCCGTCCTCCTGGGTGGCGATGTCACCGCCGGCGTCCCAGATGAACGACAGCATGGCGTGCCAGTTGCGGCCCGGGAAGTAGATGCCCGAGAAGTTGGGCACGTCGGCGTTGTCGGCCTGGAGCGTCTTGCCCGCCTCGACGAACTCGTCGAGCGTGGTCGGGATCTCGAGCCCCGACTTCTCGAACAGGTCGGTGCGGTAGACGACGATGCGGGCGCCGGCGTACAGCGGCACGCCGTAGAACTTGCCGTCATAGGTGCCGGCCTCGACCAGGCTGTCGAGCAGATCGTCGCCGCCGAGCTCGTCGCGGGCGTCGGTCAGGTCGACCATGGCGCCGGCCGCCTCGAAGCCCTGGGCCTGCGTGTTGCCCACCTCGAAGATGTCGGGGCCGTCGTCGGTGGGCAGCACGTTGGTCAGGCGCTCCACGAGGCCATCCCACTGCTGCCGCTCGAGCTCGACCGTCGCGTTCGGATACGTCTCGTTGAACTCCGCGATGGCGGCGTCGACCATCGGCTGGGGCGTGTCGTTGGCGTTGAGCCAGAAGCGCAACGTGGCTTCCGTGTCGGTCGCCGGCGCCTCGGGGGCTTCGGTGCCCTCCCCCTCGCCTTCGCCTGTGGCTTGGTCGTCGTCATCGTCGGACCCGCAGGCCGCCATCAAGAGCGAACCCGCGAGCCCAATCGCTGCGAGTGTTCTGATTCTCACGTCGTCCTCCACAACGTTGGGCGGCGGGCCCCCCGGCCCGTCGCGTTTCTCATGCGACGCCCAGCTCTCGGTCGAGAACGAGCATCGCCGCGCCGAGGAGGACGTCGTCCTCCCCGAGCGAGCTGAGCCGGATGTCGACGTTGTCGCCGACCGCCGGCATGGTCCGCTCACGGATGGCGTCGAGGGCCGCCGCCCGGAACGATTCGTCGAGCACGTCGAGGGGGCCCGACAGCACGATCTCCCGCAGGTTGAGGGCGCTGACCACCGGGGCCAGGGCCTCGCCGAGCCGGCGCCCGCCGGCGTCCCGCTCGCCCTTGTCGCCGCGGCGCAGGCGGGGCGCCGACGCCGCGGTCTCGAGGCAGCCGGTGCGGCCGCAGGCGCAGACCTCGCCGTCGGGGTCGACGACGACGTGGCCGATCTCGCCGGCGGCGAATCGATCGCCGACCACCAGGTGGCCGTCGAGCACGAGGCCGGCGCCGACACCGTGGCCGATCTTGACGAGGAGGAGGCTGCGCTCGGCGGGCCCGCCCAGCCCGAGCTCGCCGAGCGCGGCGGCGTTGGCGTCGTTGGCGACGTGGACGGCGACCGGCCCGTCGAGGGCCCGGGCCAGGCGCGCGGACAGCTCGAGGCCGTGCCAGCCGAGGTTGGGGGCTTCGAGCACGATGCCGGCGGGGTCGACGACCCCGGGACTGCCGACGCCGACGCCCAGCAGCGGCCGGTCGGCGTCGGCGGCTGCGGCGGCGAGATCGACGCACAGCTCGGTGGCGAGATCGAGGGCGGCGTCGGACCGCCGGCCGTCCCGTTCTGCCATGCGGCGCTCGAGGACCTTGCCGCCGAGATCGACGAGCGCGGCCCGGAAGCGGGCGTCGTCGCTCAGGTCGAGCGTGACGGTGAAGCGGGCGTCGGGGACCAGGCCGAGCAGGGTGGCCGGCTTGCCCACGCCCTGGTCAGGGCGGGTGCCCAGCTCCTCGACGAGGCCCTCGGACAGCAGCTCGGCCGCCAGCTCCGAGGTCGCCGCCCGGGTCAGGTGGGTGGACCGGGCCAGGTCGGCCCGGCTGACGGGGCCGGACCGGAAGATGGTGCGGAGGACGAGAGAGCGGTTGTGGCGGCGGGTGTCCCCCGGGACGGCCTTGCGGCGCGGAGAGCCCCGGCGGGCGAACGGGGAGTCGCCGGTGTTGGGGGAGGGCGGTGTTGCCGATGTGCCGTTCGCCATAGTTTGTTTGTGTAGTATCCAAACTAACTGCGTGTCAAGTGTCACGTCGGGTTCGCCCTCGTCACGGCACGGGAGCATGCTGGTCACGTGGACGAAGACGCCCTCCGCCGCCTGCTCGACGCCGTGCAGGTCGGCGCCGTCACCACCGACGACGCCCTGGAGCGGCTGCGGCGTCTGCCCTTCGCGGACTTGGGCTTCGCCCGCGTCGACCACCACCGGACCCTGCGCCAGGGCATGGCCGAGGCGGTCTACGGCCCCGGCAAGACTCCCGAGCAGTGCGCCGCCATCGTCGAGGAGCTGCTCAGCGCGCCCGGGATCAATCCAGTGCTGCTCACCCGCGCCGACGAGGCCCAGGTCGCCGCCGCCATCGAACGCAACCCGGGGGGTGAGCGCACCGGGACCGCCCTCGCGACGGTGTGTTGGAGGCCGGCCGCCCCCCGGCCCGAGCGGGTCGTGGTGTGCACCGCCGGCACCGCCGACCTCCCCGTGGCCGACGAGTGCGGCGCCACCCTCGCCGCCCACGGGATCGAGCCGACCCGGCTCACCGACGTCGGCGTCGCCGGCGTCCACCGCCTGCTGGCCTCGGCCGACGAGCTGACCGATGCCGACGCCATCGTCGTCGTGGCCGGGATGGAGGGAGCGCTGGCCAGCCTGGTCGGCGGGATCACGCCCGCGCCCGTCGTGGCCGTCCCCACCAGCGCCGGCTACGGCGCCAGCTTCGGCGGGATCACCGCATTGCTGGCCATGCTGTCGTCCTGCGCCGCCGGGCTCACCGTGGTCGGCATCGACAACGGCTTCGGCGCCGCCTGCGCCGTGCTGCGGATGCTCAAGTGACCCGAGGTCATCGGTTTCATCGGGCCGAGCCCGAGGCAATGGGTTTCAAATTTGAAACTCATGACCTCCGCCTGCCCCCGGTGAAACCTATTGCCTCGCCTGGTCACCCCGGGGTGGTTGGATGACCGGCGCGCCCACCATCGCCTGGTTCCACTGCTTCTCGGGCATCGCCGGCGACATGGCGCTGGGATCGCTGATCGACGCCGGCGCCGACCTCGACGAGGTGCGAACACTGCTGGCGCGCCTCCCCGTCGACGGCTGGCGACTCGAGGCCGAGCCCGTCCTCCGGGGCGGCATCGCCGCCACCAAGGCCCAGGTGCACGTCGTGGAGTCGGCGGTCGTCCGCACGGCGGTGCACATCACGGGGCTGGTCGAGGAGGCCCGGCTGCCCGACCGGGTGGCCCGCCGGGCGTTGGGCACGTTCCGGGCGCTGGCCGAGGTCGAGGGGCGGCTCCACCGGCGGCCCCCCGAGCAGGTGCACTTCCACGAGGTCGGGGGCCTCGACGCCATCGTCGACGTGGTCGGCACGGCGGCCGCCCTCGAGGTGCTCGGTGTCGAGGAGGTGCACGCCAGCCCGGTGGCGACCGGCACCGGCATGGTCCGGTCCGCCCATGGTCTCCTGCCCAACCCGGCGCCGGCGGTGGTCGCACTGCTGCGCGGTGCGCCCACCCGGGGCATCGACGTCCCGGTCGAGCTGACCACCCCCACCGGGGCGGCGCTGCTGGCCGCCAACGTCGTGGGCTGGGGACCGCTGCCCGCCATGCGCATCGCCGCCACCGGGTTTGGCGCCGGCTCCCGGGAGATGGACGGTCGCCCCAACGTGGTGCAGGTCGTGGTCGGCCAGGCGGAGACCCGCGCCGGGACGGGGGCCGAGCACGGGCGGGCCCCCGGCCAGCCGGTCGTCCTGCTCGAGACCAACGTCGACGACGCCGGGGGGGAGGTGCTCGCCCACGCCATCGGCGCCCTGCTGGAGGCCGGTGCCCACGACGCCTGGGTCACGCCGATCGTGATGAAGAAGGGGCGGCCCGCCCACACCGTGAGCGCGCTGGTCGATCCGGCATTGGCCGAGCAGGTGGCGGCGGCGCTGATGGCGGAGACGGGGACGCTCGGCCTGCGGGGCACCACTCTCGACCGCTGGCCGGCGGCGCGGGCGGTGGACACGGTGGACGTCGATGGCATGCCGGTCCGGGTCAAGGTCAGCCCCGGGCGGGTCAAGGTCGAGCACGATGACGCCGCCCGGGTGGCCCGCACCCAGGGACGACCGCTGCGGGAGGTGTTGTCCGTCGCCGAGAGCGAGGCCCGCCGCCTGCAGGGGCGCCGACCCGTCGAGGGCACCGACGAGCCGGCCTGAGTGCGGAGCTGACTACGCCGCCCGGTCGCCGGCCGTCGAGCCGGGGCAGGTGTCGAGCGGCGTGCCCTCGGCGCCACAGAAGAACCCCGGCCTCGAGGCGGGCGCCGGTACCGCCACCGCCTCGCGCTCCGGGGCCGGTTCCGGGTTGCGGATAGTCGCCCACGCGACCACGCCACCCAGCGCCGCCAGCACGGCCGTGATCACCATTGCGGTCTGGAACCCGTCGGAGAACGCTTCCGGGTCGAGATAGGCGTCGCCCGTCAGTCCCACGGCCACGGGCAGCACCGCCACCGCCGCCAACTGGGCCGCGCGGGAGACCGTGGTGTTCACGCCCGACGCCACGCCTGCGTGCCGGTCGTCCACGGCGCCCAGGGCGGTGGAGGTCAACGGTGCCACCGTGGTCGCCAGTCCCAGCCCCATCACCAGGACCGCGGGCAGCACGCCGGTGGCGTAGCCGGAGCCGGCGTCGATCCCGGTCATGAGCAGCATCGCGACGGCGACCAGCAGCGGGCCGACCGTCATCTGCAGCCGGGGGCCGATGCGGGCGGCCAGCGCCCCCGACCGAGCGGACAGCGCCAGCATGAGCAGGGTGACCGGCATCGTCGCGGCTCCCGCCGCCAGCGCCGAGTACCCCAGCACCTGCTGGAGCTGCACGACGAGCAGGAAGAAGACGCCGCCCAGCGCGGCGTAGACCGCCGCGGTCACCAGGTTGGCGGCCCGGAACTGGCGGGAGGCGAAGATGCCGAGCGGCAGCATCGGCTGGCGGCTGCGAGCCTCGACCGCCACGAAGGCCGCCATTCCCACCACGCCGGCGGCGAGCGAGGCCACGACGCTGGGCGCGCCCCAGCCCTGGTCCCCGGCGCCGATCAGCCCCCAGCTCAGGGCGCCGAGCGACACGCCGATCAGCGCGGCGCCGGCCGCGTCCACGTGGTGGTCGGCGCGGGCGTCGAACGACTCCGGCACGTGACGGGCGGCGACGCCGACCACCAGCGCCGCCAGCGGCAGGTTGATCAGGAAGATCCACCGCCAGGACGCGGCATCCACCAGCCAGCCACCCACGAACGGTCCCACGGCGGCGGCCACGCCCGACAGTCCCGACCACGCCCCGATGGCCCGGGGCCGGTCCTCCGGGCGGAAGCTGGCCTCGAGGATGGCGAGGCTGGCAGGTGTGAGCAGCGCCCCACCCACGCCCTGGGCTCCGCGGGCCACCACCAGCGCGCCGACGTTGGGGGCCAGGGCACAGGCGGCCGACGCCGCCGCGAACACGACGACGCCCGCCTGGAACACCCGCTTGCGGCCGAACAGGTCGCCGAGCGAGCCGCCCAGCAGGATCAGCGCCGACAGCGCCACCAGGTAGCCGTTGAGGACCCATTGCAGCCCGCTGACGCTGGTGTCGAGGTCCTCCCCGATGTGCGGCAGTGCGACGTTGACGACCGTCGAGTCCAGGAAGGCGATCCCCGAGCCGAGCACAGTGGCGGCCACGACCCAGCGACCCTGCGCCGAGGCGAACGCCAGCCCGGCGGCGTCGGCGCTCGGGGGCACGGACTCGGTAGCGGCCAGGGTCAGCCGGCCTCTCCGGATGCGAACCGCTCGAGCACCCGGCGGCCCAGGGTGATGGCCCACTGCTTGGCGGGCGAGCCCTCCGGTGCCTCGACCAGCACGTAGAAAGCCCGGCCGGCGCCGCGGACGTACAGCATCCCGTCCTGGTAGACGGCGGCGTCGCCCAGGTCCGGCACCACCTCCGCCGCCTCGAGCAGGGCGACCATCCACTCGTACCAGGTGGTGGGGTCGAACGGGGTGTCCTCGTCGACCGCGTGGCCGGCATGCACCCCGAACGACCACGACCGGTGATGCCCGTCCTCGGCATCGAACCGCACACCCAGGTCGTCGTCGGCGTAGGTGAGCGACGGCCCGCCCACCGGGATGCCGGTCAGGGCCACGACCTCGTCGTGCGTGATGAGCGAATAGGGGTCGGGGGCGCCGAGCGCCATGGCCCGCTTGGCAACTTCGAGGTCGTGCTCGTGGGGATCGACCGCGTGCACGCCGTGGATCGCATCGGCGTCCTGGATGACGCCATGCTCCTGGAGCTTGGCTCGTGCCGCCTCAGCGGCCTCCCTGAACCGGTCAGCGAACCCCACGCGTGGCCAGGATACGGCCCGGTTCCCCGGAAATCTCACGTCATGTGGCGGCTCGGTCGGCCAGGTCGGCGAAGTCGGCGAGCGAGCCGACGTGGTGGTGATCCTCCGGGCAAAGTCCGAGCGGATCGACGTGCACCGCCACCATGCCGACCGCTGCCGCCCCCTCGGCGTCGTAGCCGGCGCTGTCGCCGATGTGGCAGATGCGCTCGGGTGCGAGCCGCAGCGCCGCGGCTGTGGCCAGGAAGATGGCCGGGTCGGGCTTGGCCACACCCAGGGCGCCGGAATCGGTGATGTGCTCGACCGGCACCCCCGGGCCCTCGCCCACCTGCGCCACCTCGTGGCGCCGCAGCCCGTCGGCCACGGTGCCGTCGGCGTTGCTCGTCACCGCCAGCCGCAGGCCGCCGGCTGCCAGGCGGCGGGCGGCGTCGATCGCTCCTGGCACCCGCTGGCACCACACCGCGGGGACGAGGACCGTGGCCAGCGCCGCCGCCCCGGCCTCGAGCTGCTCGTCGGGCACGCCCACGGCGACGAGGAACCCACGCGTGTAGTCGGTGACCGCCTCGGGCTGCGACCGGCAGCGGTCGACCTCGGCCATCGCCCGGTAGTGCCCGTCGAAGAAGCGGCCGCGGTCGTAGGGCACGCCCGCCCGGGCCAGGGCCTGGCCGAGCATGCCGTGGTCGGGGACGACCAGCACGCCGCCGACGTCGAGGCTCACGGCGTCGAACGGCGGAAGGGGCGCCCGGTCGTCACGCATCCCCTCACCCTCTCGGCTGGCGCCGGCGGTGGGCAAACCGACCGTCAGCGCCGACCGTGGGCAAACCGCCCGTCACGGGCGCCGGTACGCTCGCTGAGGTGAACGCAGCTGACCGGCTCTACTTCCGCCAGCTCCTCGCCGGGCGCGACGTCGCCCGCACCGACCCGGTGGCCCGGCAGATGGTCAACTTCGTGTACCTGGTCGGCGACCGCGAGACGGGCGAGGCCGTGGTGGTCGACGCCGCGTACGACGTGCGGGGCATCCTCGACGTCGCGGCCGCCGACGGCATGAAGGTCACGGGGGCGCTGGTGACCCACTACCACCAGGACCACGTGGGCGGGAACATGATGGGCTACCAGATCAGCGGCGTGCGCGAGCTGCTCACGCTCAACCCGGTGCCGGTGCACGTCCAGGACGACGAGGCCACGGGGGTCCAGCGGGTGACCGGCGCCAGCGAGAGCGACCTGGTCCGCCACGCCAGCGGCGACGTGGTGGACGTCGGCGCCATCCGCATCGAGCTGATCCACACGCCGGGGCACACCCCCGGGAGCCAGTGCTTCTTCGTGGACGGGCGCTACCTCGTGTCGGGGGACACCCTGTTCCTGGAGGGCTGCGGCCGCACCGACCTCCCGGGCGGGGACCCGGCCCAGCTCTACGACAGCCTCACGCACAAGCTGGCCAAGGTGGCCGACGACGCCGTGTTGTTCCCCGGGCACCTGTACTCGGCCGAGCCGTCGGCCACCATGGGCGCGACCCGGCAATGGAACTACGTGTTCAAGCCCCGCTCGGAGGCCGAGTGGCTCGCCATGTTCGGCTGACCCGGGCGGCGCGCACCGACTGACGAAACCGTCGTTCGGATGTGACAACGCAATCCGGCGGCGGATTCGAACGCCGGATCGGGGTTCGGGGTGATGCGCACCTACAGGCGGTCGAGCACCGACCGGCCCCGGGGCGACAGCCGGTAGCCCACGTCCAGGCTCTCGGTCAGGCCCAGGGCCTTGAGCTTGCGCACATCGGTCTTGAAGGGCTGCGTCTCGCGTCCCAGCGAGGCCGCCAGGTCGGCGGCCCGGACCGCCGGCCGGGCGGCGATCAGGCGCAGGACCGTCTCGGTCCAGGGACCGTGCCGGCTCGCCCGGTCCAGCCGAGCCAGCCGGCCCCGGATGCGCGCCAGCTCGTCGTCGGACACCTCCGGGTCCTCGCGCAGCGCCACCCGCGGGTCGGCACCGGCATGGTGGAAGGCGATGCGGTAGAGCGTGCCGTCGGGATGGCGGTCGAGCTCGGCCAGCAGCTCGTCCCTGTCGCGGTATCCCGCCCGGCGGGCTTCGTCCTCCGTGATCTCGTCAGGGTGCGGGACGACGTCGACGGCGTCGATGGCCAGCATGCCCACGCGGGTCAGCTGGGTGCCGCCCGCCTTGACACCCGGCCGCCTCCAGCGCCGGAACGCCAGCTCGACCGACCCGTCCGCCAGCCCGGCCCAGAACCGCTGCGGGAACAGCACCGCCGCACGCTACCGATCCGGCACCCGCCCGGGCCCGAGCCCCGCCCCGCACGGCCCGTGTGCCGACCCACTCAAGCGTTTGATGGACTAGAAACCGAGGCGCACACGAGGGGGTCATGGGATGCGCACCGAGATCTGCGACCGACTGGGGATCGAGTTCCCGATCTTCGCCTTCAGCCACTGCCGCGACGTGGTGGCTGCCGTGTCCAAGGCGGGCGGGCTGGGGGTTCTCGGGGCCGTGGGCTTCGACCCCGACCAGCTCGAGGTCGAGCTGGCATGGCTGGACGAGCACGTCGGCGAGCTGCCCTACGGCGTGGACATCGTCATCCCCAGCAAGTACGAGGGCATGGACCTCGACCTCAGCCCCGCCGAGCTCGAGGCCGAGCTGGCCAAGCACATCCCCCGAGAGCACCGGGACTTCGGCGCCAGGCTGCTCGCCGATCACGGCGTGCCCGAGCTCCCCGCCAGCGAGAGGCACCGCGAGCTGCTGGGCTGGACCACCGCCACCGCCGGTCCGCAAGTAAAGGCGATCCTGCGGCACGACAAGGCCCGCCTGGTCGCCAACGCGCTGGGCACGCCGCCGGCCGACGTCGTGGCCCGGATCCAGTCCCGGGGCAAGCTGGTCGGCGCGCTGTGCGGGTCGGTGCGCCATGCCCTGCGCCACCGGGACGCCGGGCTCGACTTCGTCGTGTGCCAGGGCACCGAGGGCGGCGGGCACTGCGGCGAGGTGGCGTCGGTGGTGCTGTGGCCCCAGGTGATCGACGCCGTCGATCCGCTGCCGGTGCTGGCCGCCGGGGGCATCGCGAACGGACGGCAGGTGGCGGCAGCGATGGCCATGGGCGCCGCCGGGGTGTGGACCGGCTCGCTGTGGCTCACGGTCGAGGAGGCCGACGTTCCGCCGGGCCAGATGCAGAGCTACCTCGAGGCCACCAGCCACGACACCGTGCGCTCGCGCTCGTTCACCGGCAAGCCGTGCCGCATGCTCCGCAACGACTGGACCGACGCGTGGGAGGATCCCGACACGCCCGACCCGCTGCCGATGCCATTGCAGATGATGGTGGCCCTCGACGCCGTGCAGCGTGGCCACCGCTACCCGGAGACGGCCAAGGACGTGAACTTCAATCCCGTCGGCCAGGTGGTGGGGATGATGAACCGGGTCGAGCGGTCGGCCGACGTCGTGCAGCGCCTCGTCGACGAGTACCTCGACGCCTGCGGCCGGCTGACCAGCCTCAACGAGCAGGCGCTGGCCTGAGGGTCACTCGCGCTCGCGGCCCCAGCGCACGCTGGACTCGGGCCCCTCGCGCAGCGGGTCGTAGATTGTCCGGGTCGCATCGTCCTCGCTGACGAACACGCGACCGCCATCGCGACCCGGGCCCTGCTCGCCACCCCGCTCGCCGCCCTCGTCCCGGCCCTCGCGCTCGGGCGACCGCTCGGTTACCGGCTCGGCGGGTCGTCGGCGCACGAGCGGGACCTCGAGCCCCGCCTCCGCCGCCCGCTGCTCGCGGCGGCGCCGCCTGATCTCGCGGACGCGGTCGCGCAGGCCGGTCCGCTGCCGGCTGACTATCACTCGTGCGGGGCCGGCCTGGCCGAGCTCCTCCCATCCGGGGGCGATCGGCCCCTGCTTCGCCACCACCATGTCGACCAGGTACTGGTTGAACTCCATGGGCTTCGACACCCCGGCCAGGTCACGCAGACCCGAGTCCTCGTTGGCGGACTCGATGTGGAGCGTGGCGTAGCCCAGCAGCCGGCCCAGCCAGGTCTGGTCGAACGTGAGGTCGGTGACGCGCATCCACGGGATCGAGTGGACCCGGCGGGTCACGACGCCAGACACCCGCATGATCCGCACGTTGGTGATGACGTAGCTCGTGTAGCGCTCGGACAACCGCTTGAGGACGAGCACCAGCAGCGCCACGGTCAGCACCAGGAACGTGACCAGGACGGCCATGAAAGAGCCGTTGAGGACCACGCCCACGAACAGCCCGGCGGCGACGAACAACCCGAGCACCAGGAGCAGGTTCTCGATCACGAACGCCCGGAACGACGGGTGATCGTTGTGGATCATGCGCTCGCCGTGCCCCAGGTACTCCTCGATGATCTCGTCGGGCAGCGGCAGCCATGCCCGCCGCCAGGCCCCCAGGCGGCGCCGAATGCGCGTGCCGATCCCCGGAGCGGGCGGCTCGACCGGGCCGGTGGGCTGGGGCTGGTGCAGCTCGGGCGGCAGGTGACCCGTGTAGGGATCGGGCGCGTGCCGCGGGTAGTACGGGTCGAGCGTGCCGCCCAAGGCGTCGCGCTCGCGACGCCGACGGCTCGTCACTCGGTGAGGCCTCGCACGAACTCGGTGCCCTTGTCGAGGGCGTCTTCGAGCCAGGACCCGACGTCTCCGAGGAAGTTGCCGAAGGCGTTGGCGGTGCCGCTGGGGTTGTTCCAGATCGACACGATGAGGAACAGGCCAGCGATGAGAAGTAATGCCCTTTGCCAAGTCATCTCTTCAGGCCTCCGGATCGTGCGCCTCGTCCCACCCCGGGCGGGAAAAGCCGCAGCAAATCCTACCGATGTGATTCACCGGACTCAATGGTGACCTGAGGCCGAGCCAATACGCGAGGCCCCGGCCCGAGCGGCCGTGGGAGCGGAAGGAACACGTCGAAGCCCGAGCGGCCCGGCGCCGAAGGCGCCAAGAGCGGGAGATAACGTGGGTTCCCTCTCGGCGGCGTAGCCGCCGAGCACGAGCAGACGTGACCCATCGGCTTGACGCTCATGTCTGATGTACGCGAATACCCGGTGGAGGACCCGATCACTCGTGGCCCTCGAAGCGGTAGCCCATGCCGGGCTCGGTGATGAAGTAGCGGGGGCGTGACGGGTCGGGCTCCAGCTTGCGGCGGATGTGGGCCATGTGGACCCGCAGGTAGTTGGTCTCCTCGCCGTACTGCGGGCCCCACACGTCCTGCAGCAGCTGGCGCTGGGACACGAGCTTGCCGGCGTTGCCCACCAGCACCTCGACAAGTCCCCACTCGGTGGGCGTGAGGCGCACTTCGCCCTCGGGACCGGTCACGCGCTTTGCCGCCAGGTCGACCGTGAAGTCGGAGGTCTCGATCGTGGCGCTCTCGGGGGCGGGGGCGATGCGGCGCAGGGCGGCCCGCAGGCGGGCCAGCAGCTCGTCCATACCGAACGGCTTGGTCACGTAGTCGTCGGCGCCGGCGTCGAGCGCCGCCACCTTGTCGTGCTCGGCTCCCCGAGCCGACAGGATGATGATCGGCACCGCGGTCCAGCCCCGCAGGCCCTCGATCACGTCGATGCCCGAGATGCCGGGCAGGCCGAGGTCGAGGATGACCGCGTCGGGCCGGTGGCGGGCCGCGAGCTGCAGCGCCTCCTCGCCGGTGCGGGCCAGGTCGACCTGGTAGCCGCGGGCCCGCAGGTTGGTGCCGAGCGCCCGCAGCATGGGCGACTCGTCGTCGACCACCAGCACCCGGCTGGGCGCGGCGCTACCGGCCACCGCCTCGGCCGCGGGATTCACGTCGCCACCTCCAGCTCGATGACCATCGTGGTGCCGCCCCCCGGCGTGTCGTCGACCATGAGCTCGCCCCCCATCGTGTTGGTGAAGCCCCGGGCGACTGCGAGCCCGAGACCCACCCCGGCAACATGACCTCCGTCGCCGCCGACGGCTCCCTGAGACGGGCTGTCGCCCAGGCGCTGGAACGGCTGGAAGATCCGCTCGCGGTCCGACGGCGGGATGCCGGGACCGCGGTCGATGACGCGGATCAACACCTTGGGCCCGACCTGGCCGGCCTCCACTCGCACCGGCGACGCCTCGGGTGCGTGGGCGACGGCGTTGTCCACCAGGTTGGCCACCACCCGCTCGAGCAGCGCCGGATCGGCCCGCACCGGCGGCAGCGACTCGGGCACATCGACCTCGACCTTGTGGGCCCGCTCCCCCAGCCCGGCCAGGGCGGCGGGAACGACCTCCTCGAGGCCGACGCTCCGGGTCCTCGGCGCCACCGCGCCCGCCTGGATGCGGCTCATGTCGAGCAGGTTGCCGACCAGCGCCGTGAGCCGGTCCGTCTCGTCCTCGATGGTGCGCATGAACTCGCTGCGGTCGACGTCGGACCAGGCGATGTCGAGCTGGCGCAGGCTGCTGGCCGACGCCTTGATGCCCGCCAGGGGGGTGCGCAGGTCGTGCGACACGGCCTGGAGCAGCGCGCTCCGCAGCTCGTTGGCCTCGGCCAGGGCGGTGGCCTGGGCCGCCTGCGCGCTGATGCGGCGGCGGTCGATGGCGGCCGCCAGCTGCGCGACGAACGCGCTGAGCACCCGCTGGTCCTCGGCCGCCAGGTCGCTGCCCCGCACGGCCAGGACCAGGTCGGGACCGAGCGGCCGCACCTGGTCGGCCTCCGCCGGCGTCCGGGGGACGGAGTCGCCCGCCACGGTCTCGGCCTGCCAGTCGCCGTCGTCCACCTTGCGCAGCAGCGCCACCCCGCCCAGCCCGAACGCCCGGCGCAGGTGATCGACCAGCACGGGCAGGGGGTCGGGCTCGGCCACCGTGCCCGCCAGGCCCGCCAGGGTCTCGGCCTCGGCGGCCGCCCTGGTCGCCTCGGCGGTGCGGCGGGCGGCAGCCGACACGAAGGCACTCACCACCCCGGCCACGACAAGGAACACGACCAGCGCCACCAGGTTCTCCGCCTCGGCGATGGTCCAGGTGTGGATGGGCGGGGTGAACAGCCGGTTGACCACCAGGAAGGCCGCCAGCGCCGACACCATCGCCGGCACCACGCCGCCGAGCGCCGCCACGACGACGACCAGCACGAGGTAGAGCAGCAGGATCGTGGGCAGCCCGACGTCGTTGCGCATGGGGACGAGCACGGCGGTGAGCACGGGCAGGCCGACGAGGGCCGTCAGCCAGGCCAACAACCGCCGCCGTGGCGAGAGCGTGACGCTCCGCCGGGCGCGGGGCACGGCCCGCTCGCCCTCCTCCTCGTCGGATTCCTGGGATATCACGTGCACGTCGATGGGCCCCGACAGACGCACCACCCGGTTGATCACCGAGCCGCGGGTCAGCTCCGCCCAGCGCGACCGCCGGCTGGCGCCGAGGATGAGCTGGGTGGCGTTCTCTGCGCGGGCGAACTCCACGAGGGCGGCGGCGACGTCGTTGCCGGCGGTCTCGTGGTAGGTGCCGCCCATCTCCTCCAGCAGCCGGCGCTGGTGGTCGACGGTCTCGCTGCCGCCCACCAACCCGTCGTCGGACCGCACGTGCACGCCCAGCAGCTCGCCGTGCGCCCGACCGGCGATGCGGCCCGCCCGCCGCACCAGTGCGTCAGCGCTGGGGGCTCCGGTGATGGCCACGACCACCCGCTCGCGTGTCTCCCAGGGCTCGGTGATGCCGTGGCGCTCGCGGTACTCCTCGAGCGCATCGTCGACGCGGTCGGCCACCCACAGCAGTGCCAGCTCCCGCAGGGCCGCGAGGTTGCCGGGGCGGAAGTAGTTGGCGAGGGCGGCGTCGATCTTCTCGGGGGCGTAGATGTTGCCGTGCGCCAGGCGCCGGCGCAGAGCCTCGGGGGTCATGTCCACCAGCTCGATCTGGTCGGCGGCCCGGACGATCTGGTCGGGCAGGGTCTCCCGCTGCTTCACGCCGGTGATCCGCTCGACCACGTCGTTGATCGACTCGAGGTGCTGGATGTTGACCGTCGAGACCACGTCGATGCCGGCGTCGAGCAGCACCTCGACGTCCTCCCAGCGCTTGGGGTGGCGCGAGCCCGGCACGTTGGTGTGCGCCAGCTCGTCGACCAGCGCCACGTCCGGCCGCCGGGCGAGCACGGCGTCGAGATCCATCTCCTCGAGGGCGGCCCCCCGGTACTCGACCACGTGGCGGGGGACCACCTCGACTTCGCCGATCTGCTCGGCGGTGTGCGCCCGGCCGTGCGCCTCGACGTAGCCGATCACGACGTCGGTGCCGCGCTGCTTGCGGCGGCGGCCCTCGTTGAGCATGGCGAACGTCTTGCCCACGCCCGGCGCGGCCCCGAGGTAGATGCGTAGGACGCCACGACGGCTCACGAGAACATGGTGCCGCGATTCCCTTCCGTCAGCGCTCACGTACCGCATCGGGTCTGGGAGCTGACAGAACCACAGTCGTCCAACGCCAGGTTGAGCTCCAACACGTTGACGCCCTTCTCGCCCAGGAACCCGAGGTCGCGCCCAGACGTGTGGTCGTCGACCAGCTCGAGCACCTCCTCGACGTCGAGCGCCCGCTCCTCCGCCACCC
>DASQUK010000113.1:0-10025 GCA_035641315.1 Acidimicrobiales bacterium
TGACCTGGTGTCGGACCTGGCTCTCGAGGAGATCGAACCGTTGCGGTTCCGGGGGCGCAACGAGGTCGGGGAGCGTGGCGTCGTCTTCGGCGGCCAGCTGCTGGCCCACATGGCGGTGGCAGGCGCTCGGACTGCCACGGGCAAGCCCATCAAGTCGGCCCACGGCCTGTTCGCCCGTCCGGTCGCGGCCGGGCAGGACTTCGAGATCGCGGTCGACGTCCTCCACGCCGGCCGCGCCTTCGCGAGCGCCACCGTCACGCTGTCCCGGGACGGTCGGCGCTGCGCTCGGGCCCTTATCCTCCTCACCGAGCCGGAGCCCGACCTGATCCGCCACGCCGTGCCCATGCCCGACGTCGGCGGCCCCGAGGCCGCGGTGCCGGTCGCCGACTCGGTGGGGGGCCGCGAGGTCCGTGCCGTCGGCGGGGTGGACATCGACGACGCCAGCGCCGTCGGCCCCGCCGAGAGCTACTTCTGGGTCCGGTTCCCCGGGGCGCCCGACGACCAGGTGATCGCCCAGGGGCTGCTGACCCACGCCAGCGCCGGCTTCCTGATCGGGACCGCCATGCGGCCCCACGCCGACGTCGGCCAGTCGTTGGCGCACCGCGCCATCTCCACCGGCATCATCGGCCACACGATCAGCTTCCACGACGACCTCGACACGGGGGAGTGGCTGCTGCTGGCCAACGAGAGCCCGGCGGCGGGGCGTGGCCGGTCCTACGGCGCAGGCCACGTCTTCACGGAGTCGGGGCGGCTGGTGGCGTCGTTCTCGCAGGAGGCGATGATCCGCCACTTCCCGGACGGCCAGTCGCCCGACGGGCGCGAGACCACGATCCTTTAGGTTGCAGGCATGCGCTTCGGAAACGTCGGTGGACGGTTGCAACTGGTCGTCGGTGACGGGCTGGTCGATGTGGAGTCGGCGTCGGGCGGACGCCTGCCCGCCGACCCGCTGGCGGCGCTCGACGAGTGGGATGCGGTGATCGAGTGGGCGGAGTCGTCGGGCGCGGCGTCGGGCTCGGCGCCCGACAGTCCGATCGCCGGCGCCGCATTGCAGGCCCCGGTGCCTTGCCCGCGGCAGGTGTTCGGCGTGGGGCTGAACTACCGGGCTCACGTGGCCGAGGGCGCCGCCCGGGACGTCCCCGAGGAGCCGGCGGTGTTCACCAAGTTCCCGAGCTGCATCGCCGGGCCCACCAGCGACATCCCCGTCGGCAGCGAGAGCGTCGACTGGGAGGTCGAGCTGGTGGTGGCCGTGGGCCGGACCGCCCGCCAGGTCGGCGTCGCCCGCGCCTGGGACCACGTCGCCGGCCTCATGGTGGGCCAGGACATCTCGGATCGCGCGGTGCAGAGGCGTCCCCCGGCCCAGTGGTCGCTGGCCAAGTCGTTCGCCGGCTTCGGGCCCACCGGACCGTTCCTGGTGACCACCGACGAGGTCCCCGACCGGGACGACCTCGAGCTGGGCTGCTCGGTCAACGGCGAGGAGGTCCAGAAGGCCCGGACGTCGGATCTCATCTTCCCGGTGCCCGAGCTGGTCAGCCGCCTGTCCCACATCGTCACCCTCTGGCCCGGCGACCTGATCTTCACCGGCACGCCGGCCGGAGTCGGCTTCGCCCGCACCCCGCCCTGGTTCCTCCATCCGGGCGACGTGGTGACGAGCTACATCGAGGGCATCGGCGAGCTGCGCAATCCGTGCGTCGAGGCGTGAGCGCCAACCAAAGGAGAGCAAGCCATGGGTGAGCCGAGGGTCGTGAACGTGACCCGCATCTACGCCGGTGACGATGAGCAGTCCCATTTCGAGGATCTGTGGATCCCGCTGGAAGAGAACGTGAACCATCCGGCGCCCACCATGGAGGGCCGCTCGATCGGGTTCATGGCGGAGCTGCCGGCCGAGGGGATGTCCTTCCGCTTCACGCCCCCCGGTGGCGACCATCCGTTCCACTTCTCGCCGGGGCGGTCGTTGCAGGTGACCGTGAAGGGCGTGCTCGAGCTGGAGGTCGGCGACGGCAGCACGCGCAGGTTCGGCCCCGGGGACTTCCTGCTGCTCGACGAGCAGGGTCGCGGCCAGGGTCACATGAGCCGGGAGATCGAGCCCCGGGTGACCGTCAACATCGCCATCCCGACGTCGCTCGACCTGGACCAGTTCCGCAAGCCGCCGGATCAGTCGGGGGCCTGAACGGCTGCCACCTCCCGGGCCCAGGGGTAATCCGCCTTGCCGTTCGGGAGGCGCTCGACCCGGTCGACGAATACCACCCGGCGGGGCGCCTTGTAGCCGGCCAGGCGGCCGCGGACCCAGTCCCTGACGGCGCCGTCGGTGGGTCGGACCCCGTCCACCGGAGCGACCACGGCCACCACCTCTTGGCCGAGCCGGGCGTGCGGCATGCCGATGACGGTGCAGTCGTCGATGCCCGGGTGCGCGGCGAGCTCGGTCTCCACCTCCTCGGGGAACACCTTCTCGCCACTGGTGTTGATGCACTGCGAGCCCCGGCCGAGCACGCGCAGCCGGCCGTCCGGCTCGACGATCGCCCAGTCGCCCGGAACGACATAGAGGCGGTCGCCGATGGTGCGAAACGTCGCCCCCGTCTTGTCGGGGTCCTTGTAGTAGCCGAAGGCGCGGGCCGGGCTGGCGATGAGGCCGGGGCGGCCGGACCCCGGCTCGACCTCGGCACCGTCCTCGTCGAGCACCTTGATGCCGGGCCGGGGCTGGAAGCGGGCCGGTTGGATGACGGTGGCGCGGGTGACCCGCCGGGAGCCCATGCCACCCTCGGTGGACCCCATGGAGTCGATCAGCTGCAGGTCGGCGTGCGCCAGCAGGCCGCGCATCACGTCGGGCGTCCACAGCGCACCCGACGACACGATCGTGTGCAGGGACGCCAGGTCGTAGGGCCGGCCCTGACCGCGGGCCTCGTCGAGCGCGATGAGCATGGGACGGGCGAACGCGTCGCCGACGATGATGACGGTGCTGGCCCGCTCCCGCTCGACCGTCCTCCACAGCTCGTGAGCGTCGAGCGACCGGGGGGTGAGCGTGATCACGGTGCCGCCCATGCCCCAGGCGGCGAAGATGCCGAGCCAGGTTCCCGTCCCGTGGATGAACGGGGGCGGCACCACCGAGCGCAGGACCCCTCGTTCATGCGCGTGGGCTCGCCGCACCGCCGCCGGCACCTCGACGACGGTCGACGGCCCTTCGAGCCCGATCCACTGGTAGCCGAGGCCCTGGATGTAGCGGCTGTGATCGGCGTGGCGGTACATCACGCCCTTGGGGTAACCGGTCGTCCCGCCCGTGTAGAGCATGTAGACGTCGTCGCCGGGTCGGTCGATGCGAGGTGCAGGGTCGGTCGACGCGATGAGGTCGGCCATCGTCTCGCTGCCCTCGAGCGTGGGGCCGCCATCGTCGACGGCAATAAGGGTCCGCACGTCGGCGGCCACACCCAGGCCGAGAGCCGACTCAAGCTGCGGCCCCAGCGACGTGTGGTAGACGACGACCTCGCTGTCGCTGTTGTCGAGGACGTAGGCCAGCTCTGACCCCAGGTACCGGTAGTTGACGTTGACGGCGACGCCCCGCAGCTTGAACACCGCGTATTGGGCCACGAGGAACTCGACGCAGTTGTAGAGCAGCAGCCCCACCTTGGTACCGGGCCCCACGCCGCGATCGCCGAGAGCCCGGGCCAGCCGCGACGCCTGGTCGTCGAGCTGCGCCCAGGTCAAGCGGGTTGTGCCGTGGATTGCGGCCAGCTCCTCGGGCACGGTGTCTGCGACCGTCTCCCAGACGGTCGCATAGTGCAGGTCTCCGCTCACTTGGTCGCCCCCAGCATGTCCTCCCACCTCTGCATGGCGTGGCGGGGGCGATGGGCGGTCGTCCCCGAGTCGACCACGATCGTCTGGCCGGTGATGCAGCGGGCCTCGTCGCTGGCCAACCAGGCGACGACTGCGGCGATGTCCTCGGGATCGGCCGGCCACGGCAGCAGTCGCTCGGCCGAGTAGGCCGCCAGGCGGTGCTCGGACATCGCCGACGCCAGGCGTTCGGTCATGATGAGTCCGGGGGCGATCGCGTTGCAGCGGATGCCCTCGTGGCCGTGCATCGTCGCCACGTAGCGGGTGAGCCCGATGACGGCCGCCTTGGACGAGCCGTAGGCCGCGTTCTCGTCGGCGCCGACCATGCCCGACACCGAGGCCGTGTTCACGATCGCGCCGCCGCCCGCCGCGCGCAGGGCAGGCACTGCGTGCTTGCAGCCGAGCATCACGCCGCGGGCGTTGACGGCCATCTTGCGGTCCCACACCTCGACGTCGAGGTCGACCAGATCTCGGTCGTCGAGGCCCTGCAAGGCGGCGTTGTTGTGCAGGACGTCGAGCCGGCCGAAGCGCTCGACCGCCGTGCGGACCATGTCGGCGACGTCGGCCTCCACGCTGACGTCGGTGACCGCCGCCACCGCTTCGCCCCCCGACTCGCGGACCAGTTGGACCGAGTCGTCAGCCGCTCCGGCGTCGATGTCGGCCACCACCACGGCGGCTCCCTCCGCCGCGAAGCGCTGCACGGTCGCCCGCCCGACACCGCCGCCGGCCCCGGTCACGATCGCCACTCGACCTGCAAAACGTTCGTTTGCCGACACGGCCGTTAGGTTCCCCGCGAGGTGCGAGCCAGGCAAATCGTGGTCAGGGAGGGCTCAATGGTGCAGGTGGAGACCGTGCGCGGTCCGGTTGAGACGAGCCGGCTCGGCGCCACGCTGATCAGGCCGTCAACGCCGAGGTCGACCTCAACATCGTCGTAGCCACGCGGATCCACACGTTCCGGACGCTGCCAGAGTTCATCTACGGCGCCCCCCCGCCACGATTCCGCAACCGGGGAGCTCGAGGACGTGATGGTCGAGCTGTTCGTGCAGGACATCACCGAGGGCATCGGTGCCACTGGCGTCAAGGCCGCGATTCTCAAGTGCTGCACCGACCGCCCTGGCCTCATCCGTGGCATCGACCGGGTGCTGCGGGCCATCGCCCGGGCTCACCGCATCACCGGCGTCCCGATCAGCACGCACACCAACGCCCAGACCGGCAGGGACAGCAGCGGGTGTTCACCGATTAGGGCGTCGACCTCACGCGGGTCATCATCGGCCACTCCGGTGACACCACCGATCTCGACTGCCTGCGCGAGCTCATGGGCCACGGCTCCACCATTGGCATGGACCGCTTCGGGTTGTATGGGCCCGGCTTCCCGAGCTTCGACGAGCGTCTGGACACGGTGGCCCGGCTGTCCGAGCTCGGCCACGCCGACCGAATGGTCCTGTCGCATGACAGGATGTGCCACCGCGACAGCTCCGGGCATGCGGCGGAAGAACCCGGATTGGGTCTTCCACCACCTCTCCGACGCCGTGCTGCCGGCGCTGCGGCAACGGGGAGTCGACGAAGCGCAGATCGACCAGATGCTCGTCGCCAACCCCCCGGAGGCTGTTCGAACGCCAAGGTGGCTACTGAATTTCGCGGGTGGGTCGGTAGGACCGCACCCGCCCACTGCCGTCCGAGGCAGCGTCAGGACTGCGCGACGTTGGACGTCGGGCTCGGGGCCGACGCGGTTTGGTTCAGGCCGCCTGACGTCGCCGTGCGCACGGCCGCTCCAGATCAGGGCATTATGCGTCGATTCAGCCTGTGACGGCCGGGTAACGGGCCGCCGTCGTGAGAGCGCAGCAGGGATACGGTACCGTTCATGGGTTCGAGGCGGCGATACCGCGACGAGCGCGAGCCCGGCTCGCTGCCTGCGTTGCCGTTCCTGCCTGGCGAGGTGTCCAACGGCGAGTTCGTGCCCCGGGCGCCCACGGCGCGCGACCGGGCGATCGTGCGCGCCGCGCTGGCCAAAGGAGCTGACGCCGCGGATCGGGTGGGCATGGACAGGCGGCGTTTCCTGCAGACGGCCGGCGGGATGGCGGCGATGCTCGGCGTCATCAACCTGGCGGGCTGCTCGTCTGGGGACAGCGGGCGGCGGGCGGCGCCACCGTCGACGGGCTCAACGACCGCGTCGAGCCAGCCCGGGGGGACGTTCGAGGTGCCCGAGCCCGAGGACGTGGCGGCCTGCGAGGAGGCGCTCGGAGACCGGGGCGAGTTCATCTTCGATGTGCATACGCACCACGTGATGCCCGACGGGCCGTGGCGGCAGAATGCGCCGCGGATCGTGGACATGATCCTGGGCCTGGTCCCGGCGGGCTGCGCCGAGGCCGACCCGCTCACCTGCGTCGATCGCGTCGCCTACCTGCACGACATCTTCCTGGCGAGCGACACGACGGTGGCGTTGCTCTCCGACGTGCCCAATTCGGGACCGGACGATGCGCCGGTGCCGTTCGCCGACGCGGTCGGGACTCGGGATCTCGCCGACCGGCTCAGCTCGGGCGGGGCCCCGCGTGTGCTGGTCCACAACGTGATCGCCCCGAATTTCGGTGAACTCGGTGCCCGGCTCGACGACATGGCTGCCAAGGTGGATACCGGTAAGGTTGCGGCCTTCAAGGTGTACACGGCGTGGGGTCCGGGTGGGCAGGGCTTCGCCCTCGACGACCCGGCGATCGGTCTGCCGGTCGTCGAGCAGGCCCGCGATCTGGGGGTCCGGGTCATGTGCGCTCACAAGGGGTTGCCTCTGCTCGAGTTCGACCGCCGCTACAACGGACCAGCGGACATGGTGGCCTGTGCCGCCCAGTACCCGGACATGGACTTCGTCGTCTATCACTCGGCCTACGAGCGCGAGACGGTCGAGGGACCCTACGACCCGGCCAACGCGGCCACCGGGGTCAGCTCACTCGTGAAAGCGCTGCAGGACCGCGGGATGCAGCCCAACGGCAACGTGTGGGCCGAGCTCGGCACGACCTGGCGCGAGGTGATGAGCGACCCGGAGCAGGCGGCCCACACGCTCGGCAAGCTGTTGGTTCACGTCGGGGAGGATCGAGTGCTCTGGGGCACCGACGCCATCTGGTATGGCTCACCCCAGCCGCAGATCATGGCGTTGCGCGCCTTTCGGATCACCGAGGAGTACCAAGAGCGCTTCGGCTACCCCCCGTTCACAGACGAGGTGAAGGCCAAGATTCTCGGCCTGAACGCGGCGGCTCTGATGGGCCTCGACCCGGACGCGACAAGATGCGCGCTCGACGCCGACGGCCTGGACCAGGCTCGCGCCGAGGTCCGCCAGTTGGCTGCGACGGGTCAACTGCCCGCCCTGTGGCAACCGCGTGGACCACTCACCCGGCGTGAGGTCCTGAGCTGGCTCGCGGCTCCCCAGACCAGCTGGACGCCCTGGTAGAACGCGGCGTCGACCGGCGACCTCCGCGCCACCACGATGCTTGCGCGACCCGAGGCGTCGGTCGGAAGCCGGTGATAGGAGGCAGTCCCAGGCGACCTTCCTCGGCGTCGTGCTGTGGCATCCGAGATGCTGGCTAGGTGTCCCCTCACCAATCTGCGTTGGTGACCGATCAGCATGGGCGTCGCCTCACACTCGGGTCGGTGGTCAGCCGATTACGGTCACACCGGACCAGCTCGTCGGCATCGAGACCGCCTTGGCTGCGGCTATCGAGTTCGCGGCGACGACGAAACCCAAGGGCCTGGCCTGGCGGAGCTGCTAGCACCGATCTGCCGTTTCGCGGCCGCGTCGAGCATGATCTCGCGATGGATCGAGGTCGCTGGTGGGTGTTCGACCGGCCCTTGTGGCGCGACCCACTCTTCGTGATCGGGATCGGGGTCGGCCTCATCTCGGTCGTGTCCGTGATCCTGTTGCGCGACGAGTACGGGACGGGTGCCTTCGTGTTCGCTTTGCTCACGTCCTTACCTGCCGGCGTCTTCGCCTCCGGGATCGTGATCGGGACCCCGCGTGAGTACATGAGAGGTCGTCGTCAGCGAACGCCGTAACTGATGCGATGAAGGAGCGGGGCCTCCGCTCCTCGTGGGATCCCGAGTGGTCGAGACTCGGGCTTCTCACAGCTACACCCGATGAGATGGGAGGCCCCTATGGATCGACAGTACGTCGGGATCGACTTTCATCGTCGCCGGTCGGTGATCGTGCGGGTGAGCGCGACCGGGGAGCGCGTTTCGGTGGTGCGGGTGCCGAACGAGGCCGTGGCGATCGGTGCTGCTGTGACCGAGGCGGGCCCGAGCCCCGAGGTGGTGAGTGTGGCCTGGTGACCGCCACCGCCGAGGGACGACGCGTCCGCTACGACCTTGCCGATCCACGGCTCGGCGACGCGCTTGGAATCCTTGCGTCGCTCGACCTGCCCGGATGTTGCGACGATTGAGAAAAGGAGAAAGGACGATGTTTGACTGCGACTGCCCCGAGTGCCCTTGCGGCCCTGACTGCCCGAGCACGCCCGACTGCCCCTGCTGCTGATCGCCCCAGAACTGCCGTCCTCGCGCCGCGGCGTTCTGTATCGGCGCCCGGGCGGGCGGCGGCCGCTCGCAGCGGGCAATCAGTGCGGGGAGTGCAGGATCCACCGCCATAGACCGGAGACACCTGTCTGATGGCACGGCCGCGGTGCGAAGGCGGAATCTGCTAACGCCACACGGCCGCGTCCACCCCGACTGCCTGGGTAGCGTCAGTCGGCGACCAAACAGGAGGTGGCAAACGTGGACGTGCTCGTCTTTCTGACGCCCCTTATCGTCGGCTTCACGGCGAGCGCCGAGTTTGCATCCTTCACGTTCGTACATCCGGTGATCCGACGGCTGGAGTCAGGCGACCACATCCGAGTCGAGCAGGGGTTCCTGCAGACCTTCGGCCGCGTGATGCCGGTCCTCATGCCGGTATCTGCAGTCGCCACGGTGGCCTACGCCGTGGCTGGCGATGGCGGTGACGGGAATGCCCTGAGGTGGGCCTCGGCGGGGTTGGTGCTGTTATCGGTGATCACGACCCTGGCCGTGAACGTCCCCATCAACGCAGCCACGTCCCGCTGGGATCCGGAACATCCGCCGCCGGACTGGCGGGCGACTCGGCAGCGGTGGGAGAAGTTCCAAGGGATCCGAACGGTGCCGTTGCTGCTGGCCTTCATCCTGATCTGCCTGGCAATCAGTTTCGACTCATAAGCCTCACTCCATGAACCGTCCCGTCTTGTCGACCGACCACACCTCCACTAGCCGAGGAGGCGCGAGCCACCAGACGACGGTTTCCCATGTGACACGAACACGTTGCGTCGGAACAGGTCAGAGGTGATCAAGGCCCAACGAGCGATACAGACTGCCGATCTCGCGCCCCGTCGTTCTGTACGGGCGCTCGGTCAGGCAGGCGTCGCTCGCAGCGGGCATTACGTGCGGGGGTGCAAGCCGCCGCTATCAGACCAAGCGAAGTCGCGCGGCAGCACTGCCCGCGCTGACAGATTGCCGATTTCGTGACATGCGCGATCACGCTTCCTTGCCGTAGGCGTCGTGGTAGTTCCACCACTCGTACGGCGGGGTCTGCGGGTAGCCCTCCGGCGAGTCTTCACCCTCCTCCTGGCGGCCGAGGGCGGTGATGTCGAGGTACGCCCAGGTGCTCCCCATCGCCTCGTCGCCGCGGCTGTTGATGAGGTAGGTGCGGAAGACCTTCTCGCCCTCACGGATGAAGGCATTCGTGCCGTGCCACTCGTTCACGCCGAAGTCGGCGTCGAAGTCGTCGGTGATCGTGTACCAAGGGATCTTCTGCCAGCCCATTCGCTCCTTCAGGCCCTGGATCTCGGCCTGGGGGGCGCGTGAGACGAACGCGAGCGTCGTGTCCCGGGCGTTCAGGTGGGCAGGGTGCGCAACCTGGTCTGCGCCGAAGGAGCAGCCCACGCAGGCCCGCTCCGGGTATGCGCCACCCGCCTGTGGGTACGTGGTGACATCCGGCGCGTAGAAGGCGCGGTAAACGACCAGCTGGCGCCGGCCCTCGAACAGGTCGAGCAGGCTCGCCGGCCCGTCCGGGCCCTCGAAGCGGTAGTCCTTCTCGACTGCCATCCAGGGCATGCGCCGGCGCTCGGCGGCCAGGGCGTCGCGGGCGCGGGTCAGCTCCTTCTCCTTGACGAGCAAGTTCTCCCAGGCGGTCTGCCACTCCTCGGGCGAAACGATGGGCG
>DASQUK010000114.1:0-8795 GCA_035641315.1 Acidimicrobiales bacterium
CCGGCATCCGCCGCCGCCCCTCGGGCTGCACCTCGACGAGCTGCAGCGACCCGTCCCCGGCGGGGACCGCGATGCCGCCGGGCTCCCCGTTCACCAGCGCTGTGCGCCACACCTTGAGCCGGTGGCCCCGGTGGGTGGTCCAGGCGCCGCCGATCCGCACCAGCCGATGGATCTCGACCGCCGGCCGGCTCCAGTCGACCCGTAGCTCGGCGGGGTCGATCTTGTCGGCGTAGGTGGCCTCACCCTCCTGAGGCTTGGGCTCCGGCAGACCCTCCCGGAGGTTGGTGAGCAGCAGCTCGGTGCCCAGCCGCGCCAACCGGGTCCGCAGCTCGTCGGCGGTCTCGTCGGGGCCGATCACCACCTCGGCCCGGTCGTACACGGCCCCGGTGTCGAGCCCCTCCTCGATGACCATGAGGTCGACGCCGGTGCGCTCGTCGCCGGCCAGGATCGCCCGCTCGACTGGCGCCGCCCCCCGCCAGCGGGGCAGCAGCGAGAAGTGCAGGTTCGCCATGGGCAGCCGCTCGAGCACGTGTGGCTTGATCAGTCGGCCGAAGGCGACGACCACACCGAGGTCCGCTCCGACGTCGAGGACGTCGTCGATCCGGTCGGACGCCGGCAGCCCGAGATCGAGCGCCGCCTGCTTCACCGGCGACGGCGTCAACCGTCCGCCGCGGCCCCGCCGCTTGTCGCGTTGGGAGACCACTAGGACAACGTCGTACCCGGCCTCGACCAGCGCGCGCAGCGGCACGGTCGCGAACTCGGGTGTGCCGAGGAAGACGAGGCGGCGGGGATGCGTCGGGGCGGGTGCGAGCGCCACGGGCGGGCCGGCGCGATCAGCGCAGCGAGAAGCCGCCGCCCTTGGGTTCGGCGTCGGCCAGCACCGACGGACCTATGCCCAGCTCGCGGATGGTCTTGAGTGCCTGCTTGCGGGTGTCCGCGTCGAGCCGCTCGAGCAGCAGGATGCCGTCGAGGTGGTCGAGCTCGTGCTGGAAGCAGCGGGCGAGCAGCTCGTCGGCCTCGATCGCCACGTCGTTGCCGTCGAGGTCGAGGCCCGTGAGGTGTACCTGCTTGGCGCGGACGATCTCCCACGACAGGCCGGGCACCGACAGGCAGCCCTCCTCGTGGACCCACTCGCCGTCGCGGTCGACGATCCCCGGGTTGATGATCGTGAAAGGTCCGTCGCCCACGTCGTACACGAACATCCGCTTCTCGACGCCCACCTGTGGGGCCGCCAGGCCGACGCCGGGGGCGTCGTACATGGTGGCGATCATGTCCTCCGCCAGCTTGGCCAAGCGCCCGTCGATGTTGGTGACCTCGGCGGTGCGCTGGCGCAGGACCGGGTCACCGACCACGCGGATGCTGTAGGGAGCCATGAGCTGGAAGGCTACCGTCCGTCCAAGTGGGCCGACCCACGCACTACTTCTCCTCCTCGCCCGAGGTCCCGTCGCGGCCGTCAACCGTGCGCCTCGACCTGCCGGATCTGTCTCTCGAGCTGCGCACTGACCGGGGCGTGTTCTCGGGGACCCGCATCGACCCGGGCACCAAGTACCTGCTCGTCCAGGCGCCCCCACCCCCGGCGACGGGCCACCTGGCCGACATCGGCTGCGGCTATGGCGCCATCGCGCTCACGCTGGCCGCCCGCTCGCCGGGCGCCACCGTCTGGGCCGTCGACGTCAACGAGCGGGCCCTGGACCTGACCCGGGCCAACGCGGCCGCGGGCGGCCTCACCAACGTGCGGGTGGCGAGCCCGGACGACGTGCCGGCGGACGTGCGGTTCGCGGCCTGGTGGTCGAACCCGCCGGTGCGGGTGGGCAAGGCCGCCCTGCACGACCTGTTGGCGCGCTGGATGAGCCGGCTCGACACCGACGGCACCGCGCTCCTGGTCGTCCAGAAGCAGCTGGGCGCCGACTCGCTGCAGCGCTGGCTGGCCGAGCAGGGCTGGTCGGTTCGGCGCCTGGGCAGCAGGGTCGGCTACCGCCTCCTCGAGGTGCGTGGGGTGCCTGAGTGAGCGAGCGTAGCGAGCGAACCAGACAGCACAGCCCAGGGCGCGAAGCGCCCAGGGTCACAGCGAAGCCTCCGAAGGAGGCGGAGCGGTGACCCGCCAGCTCGACCCCACGGGGCTGAAGCGCCTGCACCGCTCGTGGCGCCGGCGTTCGGCGGCGGCCGCGCCCGTGGGGCTGATCCTCGACCACGTGCAGTCGCCGTTCAACGTCGGCTCGATCCTGCGCACGGCGGCCGCGTTCCGGGTCGACCACCTGTGGCTGGTCGGCGACACGGCGGCGCCTACCAATCCCAAGACGGCCAAGACCGCCCTGGGGTCGCAGCGCTTCGTCGAGTGGACCCGGCACGACACGGCCGGAGAGGCGGTGGCGGCCGCCCGGGACGATGGCTACCGGGTCGTCGGCCTGGAGCTCACGGACGACGCCGTGCCCCTGCCCGAGCTGGCGGTGGACCACCCGGTGTGCCTCGTCATCGGCCACGAGGACCGTGGCCTGCCGCCGGCCACCCTGGCCGCCTGCGACGAGGTGGCCTACGTCCCCCAGTTGGGACGAATCGGGTCGCTCAACGTCGCCACCGCCACCGCCATCGCCCTCTACGAGCTGCGGCGCCGGGACTGGACGGCCGGCGCCTGAGCGCGCTGACGAGCGGCCAACCCGCGAAACCCCTGCGGTCGCCACAGCGGCCCCTGCCTACCCTGGCGATGTGACCTCCCCGACCGTGCGCACGATCACCGACGACGGGTTCGGCGACTTCATCAACGTCGTCCGCCGGGCGTTCCTGGAACCGCCGGCCTCGCCTGAGGACATCGAGACCCGTCGGTCCGTGTTCGACCTCGACCGCTGCCTCGGCGCCTTCGACGCCGAGCGGCGCCTGTGCGGGGTCGCCCGGGCGTTCCCCACCGAGCTGACGGTGCCCGGCGGGGCGGTGGCGGCGGGCGCGGTGAGCGGGGTCGGCGTGCTGCCCACTCACCGCCGGCAGGGACACCTCAGCCGGATGATGCGCACCCAGCTCGGCGACATCGCCGCCCGCGGCGAGCCGGTGGCGGTGCTCGTCGCCGCCGAGTACCCCATCTACGGCCGCTACGGCTACGGCATGGCGGTCGAGGCCTGCGAGCTGCACGTCGACGCCGCCCAGGCACAGTGGCTCGACGAGCCGACCGGCACCGTAGAGCTGGTGGACAACGACGCCTTTGCCAAGGCGGTCGTCGACATCTACGACCGGGCACGGCGCACCGTGCCGGGACACATCAGCTACGACGCGATGCGCTGGGAGGTGCTCGCCGGCGTCCGGCCCTGGCCCGATGGTGACGACGACGCCCGGCGCAAGACCCACAAGGTCGTCTGGTCCGACGCTCGGGGCGAGCCCCAGGCGGCCACCGCTTACTCGGTCGACGACCGTTGGGAGCACAACCGGCCGGCGGGGACGCTGTCGGCCGGCGTCCTGGTGGCGACGTCGGGGCAGGCTGAGATCGAGCTGGTGCGGTTCCTCACGTCGGTGGACTGGGTGGCTCAGGTGCACGTGGGGCTGCGGCCGGTCGACAACCCCGTACCGCTCGCACTGGTCGACGGGAGGATGGGCGCGCTCGTCAACCGGTCCGACCACGTGTGGGTGCGGCTGTTGGACGTGCCGGCGGCGCTGACCGCGCGCCGCTACGGCACCACCGGGTCACTCGTGCTCGAGGTCGTGGACCCGCTCGGCCACGCCGACGGTCGCTTCGCACTCGAGGGTGGGCCCGACGGTGCCCACTGTGACCCGACCGACGCCGAGCCCGACCTGGTCGTCCCCGTGTCCGCGCTGGGCGCGGCCTACCTGGGCGGCACCGGCTGGGGGCGGCTGGCCGCCGTCGGCTGGGTCGACGAGCGCCGTGACGGTGCCGTGGCCAGGGCGTCGGCGATGTTCGCCTCGACGCGCGCGCCGTGGTGCGTGATGACGTTCTGACCGTGGCCGCGACCGTGACCGATGTCGAGCTCGTCGACCTCGAACCGGGCGACCCCCGGCTGGTCGGGGAGGCGCTGCCGGTCCTCCGGGAGCTGCGCCCGCACCTGACGGCGGACACCTTCTCGGCGGTGTACGCGGAAGGCCACCCGCAGGGGTTGCGCTTCACGGCTGCCTATGGCGGCGGACGCTGCCTGGGCGTGGCCGGCTGGCGGATCGTCGCCACCACCGCCAACCTGCGCAAGCTCTACGTCGACGACCTCGTCACCACGTCGGAGGACCGCAGCACCGGTGTCGGTCGGGCACTGCTGGCAGCCCTGACCGAGCGGGCAGCGGCCGCCGGCTGCACGGCGCTCGACCTCGACTCGGGCGTCCAGCGGGCCGATGCGCACCGGTTCTACATGCGCGAGGGCCTCACCATCAGCTCCTTCCACTTCGCCCGCCGCCTGGCCTGAGGCCCGACCCGCAACCGGCGTTCCAAGACGTCGAAGACCGTCCGTCACGAACGAACGCCGATTCGCAGGTCGGCCGGATGCGGCGACGTCAGGCGGGCCGCTCCCCCTTGTCCGGGCGGACGACGCGGCGCTCGGTGACGATGGCGGTGACCAGATCGGCGGGGGTGACGTCGAACGCCGGGTTGACCGCGCGGGCACCCGCTGGTGCCAGCGACCGGCCGCCCAGGCGCACCACCTCGTCGTCGCCGCGATCCTCTATCTCGACGGCGGCACCGTCGGGCGTCGCTGGGTCGATGCTCGACTCGGGTGCCGCGACCACGAACGGGATTCCGGCGCGCTGCGCCGCGAGCGCCAGCGGGTAGGTGCCGATCTTGTTGGCGACGTCGCCGTTGGCGGCGATGCGGTCGGCCCCGACCACCACGGCGTCGACCAGTCCCCGGGCGATCAGCGACGGGGCGGCGCCGTCGATGACCAGCCGGTAGTCGGCGCCCATCCGCTCGAGCTCCCACGCCGTGAGCCGGCTGCCCTGCAGGAGCGGGCGGGTCTCGTCGGCATAGACCCGGGCGACCGCGCCACGCTCGTGGAGTGCCCGCACCACCCCGAGCGCGGTTCCCCACTCCACGCATGCGAGCGCCCCGGCGTTGCAATGGGTGTGGAGCCGCAGGCCTGCCGGCTCGTCCGCCGCCACCGGGCCCGACAGCGACCCGCACAGCTCGACCAGCAGGTCAGCACCCCGCTGGGCGATCGCCCGGTTGGCGGCGGCGTCCTCGTCGAGCACGGCCCGGGCCTCGCGCTCGACGGCCTCGGCGCCCGCCCCCAACCGGGCCACGACCCGGTCGACGCCCCAGGCAAGGTTGACGGCCGTGGGGCGGGCCGAGCGCAACCGGTCGATCGCCTTGGCGAGCGCATCGTCGTCCCAGCCCTGGTCGCGGGCCTGCTGCACCGCCAGCAGCACGCCCAGGGCACCGGCCGCCCCCAGGGCAGGCGCGCCCCGCACGGCCAGGCGCCGGATGGCATCGACCAGCTCGTCCACGTCGATGAGCCGCAACGTCCGCAGCTCGTGCGGCAGCGCCGTCTGGTCCACGATGACCACGACACCGTCCACCCAGTCGATGGTCCGCACCTTGCTCTCCGCTCTTGCTGCTCTGCAGCGGGCCGCTCTGGCCTCGCTCCGCTCTCTCGCCCATTCGGGACGCTCGCTCAGGGCCACTCTAGGGAGGGCGCCGCTACACCCTCGGCGGATCGACGGCGATCCGGAGCCGGCCCGGCGGGCGCGGCGTCGCCGCCAGGGCATCGCACAGCGCCCGGTGATCGGCCGCCCGCACCAGCCAGCGGCCGTCGGACGGGCCGAGGATCTCGACGCCCAGGGGATGGCCGAGGGCGCCGACGAACGGCGCGGCGGCGGCGCCCGAGACCTCGGCCATCGCCGTGACCGGGGGGAACCGCAGCTGCTCCCGCATGATCCGCTCGGACGTCGCCACCCGGGCCGGGTCGGCATGGAGGGCCGCCTGCACCACCTCGTGCCGCGGCACGTGGGTCTGGATGACCAGCCTGCCGCCCCCGGCCTTGCCTCCCACCAGCCGGGCGGCCCTGGCCAGCAGGGCCAGCGCCTGCTCGGCCGCCCGGTAGCGGGGGGCCAGCAGCTCCTGGTCGAAGTCGAGGAACGCCACCGCGTCGGCCCGGTCGATCTGGTGCAGCGTGGCCTCGGTGCCGACCACCACCCGGCTGGCGGGCGGGCCGCCCCGCCGGGCGGCCGGGGCCGGCGAGGCGGCCGTCACCTCGTCGACCGGCTCGCCCACCAACGCCGCGATCTCGTCGCGCACCCGGGTGACGCCCTGTCGCAGCGCCCGCAACCGGGCCGACCCGCAGGCGGCGCACACGGGCGGACGGGTTGCGCCGCACCGGGCGCACACCAGCTCCGCCTTGTCGCCGGGCTGGGCGACGGCGGCGTCGCAGCGCTCGCAGCGAGCCAGCTCCCCGCACGCCTTGCACGCCAGCAGCCGTGCCCGTCCCGTGCGGTTGAGCACGCACACGACCCGGCGTTGGCTGCGCAGCAGTCCCACCAGGGCCGGGGGCAGCAGCCCGGTGCGGGGGTCCTCGCGGCGCATGTTCACGACATCCACGGCGGGCCAGCCCGCCCGTTCCTCGGCGCGCGACGGCGTGAGCAGCCGGGCGGCCGCCAGCGCCTCCAGCGACGGGCAAGGCGAGGCCAGGATGCACGGCACCGCCGCCCGGCGCGCCCGCTCCAGGGCCACCTCCCGGGCATGCCACGTGGGCGCCTGCTCCTGCTGGTGCGTCTCGTCGTGCTCGTCGAGCACCACCACCGCCGCGAGGTCGCCCACCGGCGCCCAGGCGGCGGCCCGGGTCCCCACGACCGTGGCCCCCGCGGCGCCGAGCGCCCAGTCTCTCGGGTGAAAGGCCGTGGGCAGGCCGGCCCGCCGCAGCCCCGCCACCACAGCCCGCGCCATCGGCGCCGTCGGGCACAGGACCAACGCGTTGCCCCGGGCCGCGGCGGCGAGCACCACCGAGTCGAGCGGAGCCGCCGGCGGCAAGCGCACCACTGCCGGTGAACTCCCCCCCGACACTGCAGCCACCAGGCGGGCGTCATCCGCCGCAACTTCGGCGGTGCGCATCACCCGCCGGGGCGCAGCCGGCAATCCGGCGACCGCCCGCTCCGGCGAGGCCGTCCGCAGCAGCGACGCCGGACGGCCCGCCCAGCGCCACGCCGCCCACTCGGCCAGCTCCATCAGCTCCGGCGTCGGGCCCCGCCCCGACCACTTCGCCAGCGGGCGCAGAGCGACCCCGGCCGGTGGGTCGACGTCGACCGCGACGATCCACCCCCCGACTCGGCGGCCATGCAGCACCATGCGCACCCGGTCGCCGACGCGCACCTGGTCCCCGAAGCCCTCGGGGACCAGGTAGTCGAACGTCTTGTCGATCGCAGGCTCGTCGGGCAGGACCCGGACGACCCGTGGCGAGCCCAGGCCCGCGGTCAGAGACCCAGGGCGGAGCGCAGGTCGTCGACCCGGTTCGTCTGCTCCCAGGTCAGCTCCTTGTCGCTGCGGCCGAAGTGCCCGTACGACGCCGTCTTCTTGTAGATCGGCCGGCGCAGGTCGAGGTCACGGATGATGGCGGCCGGCCGCAGGTCGAAGATCTGCTGCACGGCATCGGCGATCTTGCCCTGGTCCACCGCGGCGGTGCCGAACGTCTCCACCAGGACGGACACCGGGTGGGCGACGCCGATGGCGTAGGCCACCTGGACCTCGCACCGCTTGGCGGCACCGGCGGCCACTACGTTCTTGGCCACCCAGCGGGCGGCGTAGGCGGCGGACCGGTCGACCTTGGACGGGTCCTTGCCCGAGAACGCACCGCCGCCGTGGCGGGCGGCGCCGCCGTAGGTGTCCACGATGATCTTGCGCCCGGTCAGACCGCAGTCGGCGTGCGGCCCGCCCAGCTCGAAGCTGCCGGTCGGGTTGACCAGCACGCGGTAGTCGTCGTCGTGGAACTGGGGCGGCACCAACGGGCGGATGACGTGCTCGATCAGGTCGGGCTTGATGAGCGTCTCGGCGTCGAGGCCGGGCTGGTGCTGGGTGGAGATCAGCACCGTCTTCAGCGCCACCGGCACCCCGTCCTCGTACTCGAGGGTGACCTGCGTCTTCCCGTCGGGGCGGAGGTAGGGCAGGATGCCGGCCCGCCGCACCTCGGCCAGCCGGTGGGCGAGGCGGTGCGCCAGCCAGATCGGCATGGGCATGAGGTCGTCGGTCTCGTCGACCGCGTAGCCGAACATCATGCCCTGGTCGCCGGCGCCCTGGCTGTCGAGGTCGGTCTCGGCGCCCTCGGCGCGCTTCTCGTACGCCGTGTCGACGCCCTGGGCGATGTCGGGCGACTGCGGGTCGATCGACGTCATCACGCCGCAGGTGTTGCCGTCGAAGCCGACGGACTCGCGGTCGTAGCCGATGCCCTTGATCGTCTCGCGGACGATGGTCGGGATCTCGACGTACGCGGAGGTGGTGATCTCGCCGGCGACGATGGCCAGGCCGGTGGTGACCATGGTCTCGCAGGCCACCCTGGCCAGCGGATCCTGCGCCAGGATCGCGTCGAGGATCGAGTCGCTGATCTGGTCGGCCATCTTGTCGGGATGGCCCTCGGTGACGGATTCGGACGTGAAGGTCCAGCGGCTCACGGTTGCTTTCTCCTGTCTAGGACGGCAGTGAACACGGCACGGGCGACGGCCCGCTTGTCCGCCAATGGCACCTCGCGCTCAGTGCCGTCGGCATTCAGGACCACCACGTGGTTGGTGTCGTGCTCGAACCCAGCGCCCGGCGCCGTCACATCGTTGGCGACGATGAGATCGGCCCCCTTGGCTGCCAGCTTGGCTGCGGCATTCTCTCTCACTTCGTCGGT
>DASQUK010000115.1:0-3642 GCA_035641315.1 Acidimicrobiales bacterium
TCCGCCCATAGTCGACGTTACGCGTCGACGCCGTCCGCCGCGGTCAGGGACAGCCGACGCCTCGTTGTCACCTCGTAGATCCGCACAGATTGCCCGTTGCGTGCACCATTCGCCCGTCGGATCCTCAGCACAGAACGACGCTGCGCGAGATCGGTAGATCTGGGCGCTAATACGGCCAGTCCAGTTGAGCCTCGTGTACTTCGACGGATCGTCCGTAGTCGACTGCGGCAGCTCTGCCTGACTGATCGCCGCGGGATAACGGATGGTCCGCCCGGCGAACACGACGAACGTTTCGTCGGCGCTGCGGAAGTCGCAATACCAACCGCCGGTCTGCCGCAGCGAGCGTTCGGGGCGAGCCCGCGAGTCGATTGGCGTCCTCATCGCGCACCTCGAACTCGATGAACGTCCAGGTCTCCGGTTGTCCTGCCTGAACGTCACCGAGATCGGCTCGCGAGATCTTCGTCGTCGTGAGCGCAACGGCGTCGAGGACAACGCCGACCTGCAAGCTCTCCGCGATCAGGGTCCCAACCATGACCATGGGCAAACGATTGTCTCCGCCCGCAGCCGGCCGCCAGTACGGTTCTGCGCTAACGGTGGGCCGTCCACGATCGGCACATGAGGGACAGCCGCCTTTGGGTCGAGACTCCCGGAGGTGTGGGAAGGACGACCGGTCGGGAGCTGCGATTTCGGCAGCGGGTTCACCACGGGTGCGCGTGGCGCGCCCCAGCGGACGCTGCGTACGGTGGGGAAGGCGCCAGTCTCGGGAGGAATCGCCATGGGCACGGAGGCAACCCGACCGCCGAAGGTCCCGCCGCGGTGGTTCGTGCATGTGGCTTGGCGCGTTCATCGAGCGCTCTACCGGGTCAGCGGCGGCCGCTTCCTGTGGACCACGTCGAACAAGCGCGGCTGGGGCGCGCTGCGCCTCACGACCGTCGGGCGAAAGTCCGGGCAAGAACGCAACGTCATCATCGGCTACGTCGAGGACGGCCCGAATCTCGTGGTGCTCGCGATGAACGGCTGGCAGGAGGGCCATCCCTCGTGGTGGCTCAATCTCGAGGCGCACCCGGATGCCGTCGTTCGCCTCGCGGGCCAGCATGCGCGCCCGGTGCATGCGCTCCCGGTGGCGGGCGAGGAGCGTGATCGACTGTGGCAGCGCTGGGTCGCGGTCGAACCGCAGCTCGACGGCTACGCGGGCCGGCGGCCGACCGAGACGCCCGTGATCGTCCTCGAACCGCGCGACGGAACCGCTTGACACAAAGCGAGGACGCCGTCCTGGCCAGAGGGACGACTGGGTAACGCCAACCCTCGGTTGAGCACCTGCCGAGCGCACGTTCCGCCCGCGGAGTCGTGACGGTAAGCCGTGTCCCAATCGCCGGGTGCCGGACCGTCCTCTTCCCACGGCTCGGGTTCCGTCTGCACGTTCAGTCGACGAGCTGTTCGAGCAGCCAGCTCGGCCCGACGACCTCCGCCTTGGCGGCTCGGACCCGTTCGGCCAGTTCACGGTCGGCGGTAACCACGACCACCTCCCGATTCGCTTCGGCGATGGCGGCGATCGTGTCGTCGCCCTCGCCGGGCGCATGCACAACCTCCACGCCGTCCACGTCCGCCTCATCGGCTCCCGCCCGGGCTCGGCCCTCGAGCACGATGGTCACGGGCGGGCCGAGACGTCCCGCAGTCACCGTCGCTCGCACTCGTTCCGTGAAGTCTCGTGTAGCGCCTGGCCGATCGCGCCACCAGCCAGTTGGGCGAGACCCGATCACGTTGGCGGCGTCAATCACCAGCATCCGAACAGGGTCGCGCAGTCCCATACCGCCGGCTCGGGGAGGTACAGGAATATGTTCTCGCCAACCCGCCGCAGCGGCCGGGGTACGAGGCCACCATTTCGTGGTCCGCTACGCCCGCCGCCTCACGGAACGCTTGGGTTGAGCTCGGGCCCATCCCCGGGAGTGCGTCGCCGGGCGGGGAGACTGGGGGCATGGCATTCGGACAGCAGGCAGGGCCGCCGGCGTCGCGGCGCGAGGTGCAGGAGCTGCTCACGCTGCTGCAGGACGCCGGACACAACGACTTTTGCGACGCCGCGGGCCGATGGGGTTCACCCAGCGCCAGGCGGCCGGCAAGTTCACGCGCGACGAAGCGGCGGCGTTCATCGCCCAACTCCAGGAGACCGAGTCGTCGGGCGAGCCCGCCGCACCCCGGCCGCCGAACCCCCGGGTGTCGGCCGCCGAGCAGGTGCTGCGCCGCATGCCGGCCGAGCAGCTGGCAGCCGAGCTGCAACGCCGCGGCTGGGTCGTCGTACAGCCTGATCCCCGACACTCGTCCGGGGGGAGGGTCGGTTGGTGAGTTGGCGCGGAGATCGATGATCAGCTCACGACCGAGCACGGCGTTGCAAGGTTCGTGAACCGATAGATCCGCCCAGAGTCCTGCACGGCCGTCCCGAACGCCGGGTGGTGGACGCCGAGGACACCGGCTGGGCGAGGCATTCTTACGCGGTGGTGACAGACGACGCCGGCGACCAGGTTGGCAGGTCGCTCTACCGCGGCGTCCCGTACGACTACAGCGCGGTTGCGCCACCAGGAGCCGTGTTGTTCACCGCGGGCGCCTGCCCCCTGGACGTCGACGGGCGGGTTACCGCCCCGGGGGACCACCGCGAACAAGCCCGGATCGCGCTCGCCCACCTCCTCACCGTGCTCACCGCCCACGAGGCCGGACCCGAACACCTCGTGCGCACGACGATCTACGTTGTCGGCGACCGACACGACCTTGTGCAGGCGTGGCACACCATCGCTAGCGGCCTCGCACCGTTTCGCCCGCCGAGCACTCTGGTTGGTGTGACCGTCCTCGGCTATCCGGATCAGCTCGTCGAGATCGACGGCATCGCCGCCCTGCCCTGAGTACGGGCCGGTCTCACCGAGGAGCTCGGCGACCGCCCCCTATCGCGGGTAGGTGGGACGAGACGCGCACCGATTGCCCGAACCGCGCACCGGTCGCCGGTCGGACGCACAGCACAGAACGACCCCACTCGAGATCGGCAGATCTGTGCTGGTGCCGGATCTCCGATTCGATGCGACCGTTACCGTTGGGCAAGTGCCGCAGACGATGGAATGGCGATGGAAAGACGCGACATCGACGCCGAGCTGGAGCGGGTAACAGCTAACTTTCACCGCCTGCTCGACTCCGCCACCGGCGCGGAGCTCCGCATGCCGACCAACGGCACGAAGTGGACGAACAAGCAGCTGCTGTTTCACATGCTGTTCGGCTTCATCGTCGTCCGTGCCCTGCTGCCCCTGGTGAAAGGTTTCGGTCGGATCTCGCCCGCCGCCTCTCGCACGTTCGCCGCGATCCTGAACGCAGGGACCCGTCCGTTCCACGTCGTCAACTACCTGAGCGCCCTTCCTGGAGGAACGGTCCTGGGCAGCCGCGCCATGGGGAGACTCATGGACAGCACGATCCGCCATCTACGCCGCCGCCTTGCCCGGGAGTCCGAGCACACACTCGGACTCGCGATGCACTTCCCGGTCGGCTGGGATCCCTACTTCAAGGACGTCATGACCGTCGCCGACGTTTACCACTACCCGACCCAGCACTACGAGCACCATCGGCGCCAGCTCACCACGCGCCGCGCCCTCGAGATCTGAACGTCCG
>DASQUK010000116.1:0-3637 GCA_035641315.1 Acidimicrobiales bacterium
CTCGACGGCTGACAGGTCGGAGGGGCTGGGGGACAATCCGAGGTATGAGCCCTCAACCGATCAATCTCGGCCAAGCGCTGGCGTCGTTCGACGAGATCTACAGTCCCCGCATCGTCGCCCGGATGAACGACTACGACGTGCGCATCGCCAAGGCGCGCGGCGACCATGTGTGGCACGTCCACGAGAACACCGACGAGTTCTTCCTGGTGCTGGAGGGGCGCTTCGACATCGCAATCCGGGACGGCGACGGCAACGAGACCCTGGTGCAGCTCCACGAGGGCGACACCTTCGTGGTCCCCCGGGGCACGGAGCACAAGCCGTCCTCCCCGGGCGCTGCGGTCCTGATGTTCGAGCCGTCGGGAACGTCGACGACGGGCGACCGGCACGAAGGAGTCATCCCCGACCACGTCGACAGCACTACCGGTCACGCGCTTTAGCGCCCGCCGGGCCCCATAGGCCCTGGCACATGAGGACGCGTGCGGCGCGTATGACAGATGCCCGCGCGATTCGTTACATTCGCCGTCACCTACGCCGGGGATCCGCCGTTGGCGATGGGGAAGCTGGGAAATCTGCGACTGCTCGCTGGGAGCGCAACTTTTGACGTTCGTCCGCCGCCGCCCATTCACCGCCGCCACGCTCGCCGTCGTGGTGGCACTGACGGCGACGATCGTGAGCCCGCTGGCCGGCGGCGCCCAGGAGGACCCGGCCCGGGAGAGCGAGCAGGTCGCCCACCGCCAGGCGTTGGTGGCGGTCGAGGTCGACGTGCTCAAGGCCGACGGCGTGCAGGTCGCGCAGGCCCTCAGCGACATCAGGGCCAACGTCGACGCCCAGACCGCCGAGCTCACCGCCGCCCAGCAGGCGCTGGCCGCCGCCAACGCCGCAGCGGCGGCCGCCGACGCCGCGGTCGCAGACGCCCAGCGCCGGATAGACGAGCTGCTGGCCAGGACCGACGGCGTCGTCGTGGACGCCTTCGTCAACCCACCCACCGAGTCGGCCCTGTCGATGCTCGCCGAGGAGTCGTCGACGAGCGCCAACCTCAAGTGGGCGATCCTCGACGTGCGCACGACCAGCGACGCCGAGCTGTTGGCGGAGTACCACGCAGCCCAGGAGCAGCTCCGGACCGAGAAGGCCAACAAGGATGCTGCCGTGGCCGAGGCCCGCGCCCGCAAGGCCGAGGCCGAGGCGGCGCTGGCCGACAAGCAGGAGGCGATCAGCCAGCAAGCCCTGTTCGCGGCCGAGGTCCACATCCGCATCGACCAGAAGCTGAGCGAGGCCCAGATGCTCGAGGGGCTGGACCCCGCCCTCGCCGAGCAGCTCAGGGCCGAGCAGGCGCGCCTGGCCGCCGCCCTGAACGAGCTGGACGAGGAGGTGGCGGCCGAGCTCGCCCGCCTCCGGGCCGCCGAGCTGTCGGCGCAGGCGGAGGCCAACAAGGCGGCCGGCATCCAGGACCCGCCCGGCGGCGTGGTGTCGGTGCCCTGCCCCGCCGGCGGCAGCATCGAGGTGGCCGGCGACATCAGCAAGCCGGTGGGCCGCCTGCTCACCGCCGCCGCCGAGGCCGGCATCTCGATGTGCGGCATGGGCTACCGCGACCCGCAGGACCAGATCGCGGTGCGGCGCGCGAACTGCGGCTCGAGCTACTACGCCATCTGGCAGATGCCGGCGTCGTACTGCAGCCCGCCGACGGCGCGGCCGGGCGCGTCGATGCACGAGCAGGGCCTCGCCATCGACTTCACGGTCGGGGGCGGCACCATCGGCTACGGCAGCGCCGCCTACAACTGGTTGAAGGCGAACGCCGCCAACTACGGCCTGTCCAACCTGCCGAGCGAGCCGTGGCACTGGTCCACGAACGGGAACTGACATGTTGTTCGCTTCGCAACCAGAGGTTGCTCAGCGAGATTTCGGCCGCCGCCTACCGGCGGCGTCGACTTCCTGTCGCTCGACCGGCGGAGCCGGCTCGAGCGACGGCGGGGGGCTCCGGAGCGAGTGAGCGCCAGCGAGCGAGCCAGACAGCACAGGCCGTGGGCGCGAAGCGCCCGGCTCGCAGCGCAGCCGCCGAAGGCGGCGGAGCGGAGAGCCTCTGCCCCCCGCACCCCCCGCCGGGCTCGCGCCAGAGCGGGTGCCTTGGCGACGGCAGTTGCGCTGGCATTGGGGGCGCTAGCGCCGGTGAGTGCCGCGGCGCAGGAGCCTGACCCGGCCGAGACGGAAGCGCAACGCGATGACGTGCGGGCCCGGCAGGCCGAGGTCGTGGTCGGGGTCGACGCCCTCGAGGCGCAGCACGCCGAAGTGCGGGCCCTGCTGGCAGAGATCGAGCGCAACGTCGCCGCCCAGCAATCCGAGCTCCGGCAGGCCGAGCGGACGCAGGCACAGGCCGAGGCCGACTTGGCTGCCGCCACCCAGGCCGTCGCCGACACCGAGCAGCGCATCGTCGGGCTGGAGGCGAAGGCCGACCAGCTCGTGGTCGACTCGTTTCTCAACCCGCCGTCCGACGCCGCGCTCGAACCGCTGCGGGCCGGGTCGCTCACCGAGGCGGCGGTCATGCAGGCGGTCCTCGAGATGCAGGGCGACAACGACGCCCGGGTGCTCGACCAGTTGGCCGAGGCGCAGGACGCGCTCGAGGCCGAGCAGGCGGACCAGGAGGCTGCGGCCGCCGAGGCGGCGCAGGCCCGTCAGGCCGCGGGGCAAGAGCTGGCGGACGTCGAAGCGGCGCTCGCCCAGCAGCAGGCGGTTGCGGCCGACGTCGAGGAACGGCTCAACGCCAAGCTGGCGGAGGCAGAGTCGCTCAAGACGCTCGACGCGGAGCTGTCCCAGCAGCTCGCCCGCGAGCAGGCCGAGCTGGCCGCGCAGCTGGCGGCGGCGCAAGCGGCGGCTGCGGCGGCGCCGCCCGACGATGTGGCACCCGCTGAGATCGCGCCCGCGCCCGGCGGCCTGGCGACCGTGACGTGCCCGGCGGGCGGGTCGATCACCGTGGCCGGATCCATCAGCCAGAGCCTCCAGGCGCTGCTGGACGCGGCGGCGGCCGACGGCGTGATGCTGTGCGGCGGCGGCTATCGCAGTCCCGACGAGCAGATCCAGTTGCGCATGGAGCACTGCGGCACGTCGAACTACGCCATCTACGAGATGCCGGCGTCGCAGTGCGATCCGCCGACGGCCAAGCCCGGCACGTCGCTCCACGAGCAGGGACTGGCCGTCGACTTCACCTGCAACGGCGGCGGCACGGTCAGCTCCGGCGACGAGTGCTGGATCTGGCTGGAGGCCAACGCCGCCGACTACGGCCTCTACAACCTGCCGAGCGAGCCGTGGCACTGGAGCGTGGACGGCTCCTAGCGGTGCCCGGGCGGATAACCAAACCGCCCGCCGGTGTCGAGAATCGGTAGCCGGCTCCAACTGACGGGATGGGCGGCGCACACACGGATGCCGCCACGACGAGACACGGAGCTGCGTATGGCACTGGTGACGGCACAGATGTCCCTCTCGCTCGACGGGTTCTACGCGGGGCCCCAGCATGTCGACATGGCGACCTGGATGGAGGGCCCCGAGGCCGCCGGCTTCTTCCGGGTCACGCGCTGGGTGACCGGTGCCCTGGCCTGGCGGGACGCCTGGGCTTCGAGGGCGGCGACCACGACGTCAACTCCGAGAT
>DASQUK010000117.1:0-2623 GCA_035641315.1 Acidimicrobiales bacterium
CGCACCCAAAGGTGGTCGCCGACCGACTGGGTCACTCGACGATCGGCACGACCCTCGACACCTACAGCCACGTCGTGCAATCGCTCGAGGAGCAAGCGGCTGCTCGAGTGGCTTCGGTGATCCTCGGCGGATCGGCCTAAGAGCCCGCTCGATGGAGAACGTTGACGCATGGAAGGAACAATTGTTCCATTCATGAGGGATATGGCGGTAGCCTGTCGTCGTGGACTTCACCCGACCAGTCGAGGCGGTAGCCCCGGGAGCTCAGGGCCGAATCCTCGCGGTGCTGGTCGAGACCTCAGCTGAGCTGAACCTGCGAACCATCGCCCGCTTGTCCGGCGTGAGCGTGGCACACGCGTCTCGCGTCCTGCCGACACTGGTCGAGCTGGGCATCGTCGAGCGCCGGGACGTGCCGCCGTCCGCTCTGTTCCGGTTCGTGCGCGAGAACGTCGCGGCGCGGGCGGTGAGCGCCCTTGCGGATGCTCGCCGCACCGTCCTGCATGAGCTCGGCGAGAGCGCCCGCCACATCGAGCCGCGTCCCGTCAGTGTCATCGTCTTCGGCTCGTTCGCTAGAGGGGAGGCCGACCGCGACAGCGACCTCGACGTCGTCGTCGTCCGGCCGGCCACGACCGACGAGGACGACGACCGTTGGCGTGTGGCCGTCGACCGGTGGCAGGAGCAGGCCCGGCGGCTCACCGGCAACCCCGTCGAACTGCTGGAAGCTTCCGATGAGGAAGCCCGACGTCTGCTCCGCAGCCGAACGCCGCTGTGGCTGGACGTCCAGCGCGACGGGGTCGTCGTGTACGGGTTGGAGATCGACGACCTGCGAGGCCGGCGGAGTGCCTAAGGCGAGCCGAACGCGAGCGGTCAGCGCCGTGCACGTCCGCGTCTACCTCGCGAAAGCCGAGGAGTACCTGGCGGCGGCGGCGGCCGAGCTCGAAGGGAACCGACCGCTCGCGGCGACCAGCCTCGCAATCCACGCCGCGATCAACGCTGCGGACGCCGTCACTGGCTACCGCATCGGCCGTCGAGCCGCCGGGCAGGACCACGCGGAGGCTCGCCGGCTCCTCCGTGAAGCCGGCAAGGACGGGGTGGAGCTCGACAAGGACCTCGCGCGCCTCCTTCCGCTCAAAGCGAAAGCGGAGTACGAGCCCGACGAGCTGCCGCTGGCCGAGGCGCGGCGCGCCGTCGAACGGGCGAAACGCTGCGTCCTCGTCGCTCGACGAGTGGTCCCGGACGAGTAGCCGTCGCCCAACATGCAGCTGGGCCGAGCTGCGCCCCGCCCCGCCTTGCAGGGCGCCGCGCCGCCTGGTTTGCATTTGGTTTGCACAGCGGCCCCTGGCCGGATCGTCCGGCGAGGGGCCGTGCAGTGTTTCCCCTGCTAGCGGATGGTGGGCCGGGGTGGATTCGAACCACCGTAGGCAATGCCGGCAGATTTACAGTCTGCTCCCTTTGGCCGCTCGGGCACCGACCCTCGGAAGGGGACAGGCTAGCGGCTCGGCTGTTCGACAACTCCAGGTAACTCCGGCCCGACCCCCGCCCGCCGCCCCTGATGGCGTCGGTCTACGACCGACCCGTACTCTTCTCTGAATGCCGACTTTCGACGTCGTCTCCGAGATCGACATGCAAGAGGTCCGCAACGCCGTCGACCAGGCGGCGCGGGAGGTCGCCAACCGGTTCGATTTCAAGGGCACCAACAGCTCGGTCGAGCTGAGTGGTCACGAGATCACGCTGCACAGCATCAGCGACGACCGCCTCAACGCCCTGCGCCAGGTGCTCGAGGAAAAGCTGGTGCGGCGCAAGGTATCGCTCAAGGCCCTCGACTACGGCAAGGTCGAGGAGGCATCCGGCGGCACCGCCCGCCAGCACGTGACGCTGGTGGCCGGGATCTCCCGGGACAAGGCCACGACCATCAACAAGTTCCTCAAGGGGCTGGGGCTCAAGGGGGTGCAGAGCCAGGTGCAGGGCGAGCAGCTGCGGGTGAGCGGCAAGAAGCGGGATGACCTGCAGTCGGCGATCCAGGCGATGCGCGAGGAGGACTTCGGCATCCCACTGCAGTTCACAAACTTCCGGGACTGACCCGCGGCGCTCGGCTGGCTCACAAGCCGGTGGCGCCGTCGATCCGCTCGCGCAGCAGATCGGCGTGGCCGTTGTGCCGGGCGTACTCGGCGATGAGGTGCACCATGACCCGGCGTAGCGAGACCGGATTCCCGGTCGCGGCATGGGTGCCGGTCTGGTCCAACGACGACGCGGCGGCGACGATCTGGCGAGATCGGGCGCATTCGTCCCGCCACACCGCGAACGCCTCGGCCGGATCGCCGCTCAGCGCGTCGAAGTCCTGACTCGGGTCGTCGTCCGAGTAATAGAGCATCGGCACGTCCTCGCCGGCGAACTGGATACGGAACCACCAGCGCTCCACACCGGCGAGGTGGCGGGCCAGGCCGTGCAGGCTCAGCCCGGACGGAGGGATGCCCTTCTCGGAGAGCCGCTCCGGGGGGACGCCGGCGCACTTGAGCTCGAAGGTCTGGCGGTGCCAGTCGAGGTAGGCGGTGAGGATCTGGCGCTCGTCGCCGACGAGGGGCGGCGTGGTCCGGGTGTCGTCGGCCCAGAGTGGGGAGTAGTTCTG